>NZ_CAVK010000247.1 GCF_000382885.1 Sphingobium indicum BiD32 | reverse complement strand
GCCAGCCACCTCCCCTACAAGGGGAGAATTGGCTTTGCTCGACACGCCAACGACGCCGCACTCGGCAGTCCCCCGGCGACAGCCTCACCGCCCCGGCAATTGATTTGCCGCCCGCAATGCCTATCTCCCTGCTACAACGGGACATAGCTGCTTCGACCCATGATTCATGCGTTATCGCTCGATGGGGCCGAAGCTATTGCGAGGAGACGCACATTCATGACCGCCATCGGACAGGACACGCTGGGCACGCGCGACATATTGCATGTCAATGGCAAGGATATCGGCTTCTATTCGCTCAAGAAGGCCGCGGCAAAGCTGGGCGATGTGTCGCGCCTCCCCTTCTCGATGAAGGTGCTGCTCGAAAACCTGCTCCGATTTGAAGATGGCGTCACCGTCACGGTGGAGGACATAAAGGCGATCGTCGACTGGCAGAATGACCGGGGCAAGGCGGAGCGCGAAATCCAGTATCGCCCCGCCCGTGTGCTGCTTCAGGATTTCACCGGCGTTCCCTGCGTGGTCGATCTGGCCGCCATGCGCGACGCGATGAACGCGCTGGGTGCCGACGCCAGCAAGATCAACCCGCAGGTGCCCGTCCATCTCGTCATCGACCATAGCGTCATGGTCGATGAATTCGGTACGCCCAGGGCGTTCGAGCAGAATGTCGAAATCGAATATCAGCGCAATATGGAGCGCTACGACTTTCTGAAATGGGGCAGCAAGTCCCTCGCCAATTTCTACGCCGTCCCCCCCGGCACCGGCATCTGCCATCAGGTGAATCTGGAAAATATCGCGCAGGCCGTCTGGTCCTCGGTCGATGCTGACGGCAACATGGTCGCCTATCCTGACACCTGTGTCGGCACGGACAGCCACACCACCATGATCAACGGCCTCGGCGTACTGGGCTGGGGCGTCGGCGGGATCGAGGCGGAAGCGGCGATGCTGGGCCAGCCCGTCTCCATGCTGATCCCCGAAGTCGTCGGCTTCAAGATGATCGGCGAACTGAAGGAAGGCGTGACCGCCACCGATCTGGTCCTCACCTGCACCGAAATGCTGCGCAAGAAGGGCGTCGTCGGCCGCTTCGTCGAATATTTCGGCCCCGGCCTCGCCTCGCTCAGCCTCGCCGACCGCGCAACGCTCGCCAATATGGCGCCCGAATATGGCGCGACCTGCGGCTTTTTCGGCATTGATGACAAGACGCTCGACTATATGCGCCTGACCGGCCGCAGCGACGATAATCTCGCGCTGGTCGAAGCCTATGCCAAGGAACAGGGCTTCTGGATCGACCCGTCGGCCGACCTTATATTCACCGACACGCTGGAACTGGACCTTGCCACCGTCGTCCCCAGCCTGGCCGGTCCCAAGCGCCCGCAGGACCGCGTCTCGCTGCCGAAAGTCGATGACGTGTTCAACGCCGACCTCGTCAACACGTACAAGAAAGCGCAGCAGCGCGTACCCGTAGCGGGCAAGGATTTCGACATTGGCGACGGCGATGTCACCATCGCCGCGATCACCAGCTGCACCAACACGTCCAACCCCGGCGTCATGGTCGCTGCCGGTCTCGTCGCCAAAAAAGCGAACGAACTCGGCCTCAAACCCAAGCCCTGGGTCAAAACCTCGCTCGCACCCGGCAGCCAGGTCGTGACCGACTATCTGGAGCGCGCCGGTCTCCAATCGCACCTCGACGCAATCGGCTTCAATCTGGTCGGCTATGGTTGCACCACCTGCATCGGCAATAGCGGCCCGCTGGCGCCACCGATCAGCGCAGCGATCAACGACAACGGCCTGGTCGCCGCTGCCGTCATCTCCGGCAACCGCAACTTTGAAGGCCGCGTGTCGCCCGACGTGCGCGCCAACTTCCTCGCCAGCCCGCCACTTGTCGTCGCCTACGCCCTCAAGGGCACGGTGATCGAGGATTTCATCACCACGCCCATCGGCGTCAGCAGCGCGGGCAATGACGTTTATCTCAAGGACATATGGCCGACCAATGACGAGGTCGCCTCGACCATGGCGGGCTGCATGGACCGCGCCATGTTCCAGGCACGCTACGCCAATGTCTACAAGGGCGACGCCCATTGGCAGGCGATCGACGTGACGGGCAGCGACACCTACAAATGGCGAGCAGGCTCCACCTATGTTGCCAACCCGCCCTATTTTGAAGGGCTGAGCATGACGCCTGCACCGGTCACCGACATCATCGAAGCAAAACCATTGGCGATCTTCGGCGACTCCATCACCACAGACCACATCTCGCCCGCCGGCTCCATCAAGGCGTCCTCGCCCGCGGGCAGGTGGCTATCCGAACATCAGGTCGCGCAGGCCGATTATAACAGCTACGGCGCACGGCGCGGCCATCATGAAGTCATGATGCGCGGCACCTTCGCCAATATCCGCATCAAGAATTTGATGCTCGACGGCGTCGAAGGCGGCATGACCAGCTACAAGGGCGAAACCCTGCCGATCTATGACGCGGCGATGAAGCACAAGGCCGACGGCACCCCGCTGGTCGTCATCGGCGGCAAGGAATATGGCACTGGCTCCTCGCGCGACTGGGCGGCCAAGGGCACCAACCTGCTCGGCGTCCGCGCGGTCATCGTTGAAAGCTTCGAGCGCATCCACCGCTCGAACCTGGTCGGCATGGGCGTGCTCCCGCTCCAGTTCAAAAATGGCGACACGCGCGACACGCTCGGCCTGACCGGCGACGAAAGCTTCACGATCCAGAATGTCGCGGGCCTCAAGCCCCGTCAGGATGTGGACGTGATCGTCAAGCGCGCCGACGGCTCAACCTTCACCTTCACCGCCCTCTGCCGGATCGACACGATCAACGAGCTGGAATATTTCCTGAACGGCGGCATCCTCCAATATGTGCTGCGCAAGCTGGCCGCTTGATCGACTGACGCACTGGCGTAAGAGTTGAAAGGCTCCCTCCCACATGGAGGGAGCCTTTTTCCTGGCTGGAGGACTGCCGTTGGCGTTGTTCGTCGAAGTCATAGGCTGGACCGGCGCGTTGCTGGTTCTGGCTGCCTATTTGGGGGTATCCAGCGGACGGCTGACAGGCGGATCATGGGCCTTTCAGGGCATGAACGCGCTGGGCGCTGCCTTTTTCGTGCTCAACACTTGGTGGCACGGGGCAATCCCCTCGATGGTCCTCAACATCATCTGGAGCGGAATCGGCTTCGTCGCTTTGTGGCGCATCGCCCGCCGGAAAGTTTCGCCCGCATGACCCGCTTCATCGACCTCAGCCATGCAATCGAGCATGGGATGCCGACCTATAAGGGCGTGGCTGCACCGCATATCTGCGATTACTGGACAAGGGAGCAATCGCGCGCCACCTATGCCGATGGCAGCGCCTTTCAGATGGGACGGATCGACATGGTGTCGAACACCGGCACCTATCTGGATGCCCCATTTCACCGTTTCGAGGATGGCGACGATCTGTCGATGCTGGCGCTCGACCGGCTGGCCAGCCTGCCCGCCATCCTGGTCAGGCGACCGTTCGAGACAGTGGGGCTGGCAACCGATGCCGCGGATCTGGACGGACTGGACGTGAACGGCAAGGCCGTGCTGATCCACACGGGCTGGGACCGGCATTGGCGCACACCGGCTTATTTCGATGAACATCCGTTCCTGACGGAGAGTGCCGCCTGCCTCCTGGCGGATCGCGGCGCGCGGCTGGTCGGGATCGACAGTCACAATATCGACGATACCCGCCCCGGTTGTGGTCGCCCGGTGCACCGCACGCTGTTGGGCGCAGGCGTCCTGATTTGCGAACATATGACCAATCTGGCCGCATTGCCGGAGGCCGGATTTGCCTTTAGCGCCGTACCGCCCAAGATTATGGGCATGGGGACATTTCCCGTCCGGGCCTTCGCCATGCTGGACCGCGACATGATGGCCTGATTTGCCCGCCACCGGTAATGGCTGGCCGGAGTTAAAACATAAACCTGCCTTGATCTTGCCGCCGATTTCGCATTAACTCCTACAAATGAACATGCTCAATTGGAAAGCCAGCCGCCGCAACCTGTTGACCGCAGGCGTGACGGGCCTCGCTGGCGCTGTCACCGCGCCCGCGAACGCCGCGCCACAGCGACGGGATCAGGTGCTGGCCCCGCGCCCGCCGATGGGCTGGAACAGCTGGAACAGTTTCGCCACGACCATCACCGAAGCGCAGGCGCGCGAAACAGCCACGATCATGGCCGAAAAGCTGCTCCCTTTCGGCTACGACATCTTCACCGTCGATATCCAATGGTATGAACCCGAAGCGTCCAGTTACACCTACAACGCCAAACCCAAACCCGCGATGGATGCCTATGGACGCATGATACCCGCGCCCAACCGTTTTCCGTCCAGCGCCCACGACAGCGGCTTTGCGCCGCTGGCGAAGGCAATGCACTTATTGGGACTGAAGTTCGGCATCCACGTCATGCGGGGCATCCCACGCGCAGCGGTCGAGCAAAATCTGCCGATCCTGGGAACGCCCTACCACGCGGCCGATATCGCCGACCGGACCAGCATCTGTTCGTGGAATCCCGATATGTTTGGCGTCGACATGGCACGGCCTGGCGCACAGGCCTATTATGACAGCATCTTCCGCCTCTACGCCGATTGGGGCGTCGATTTCGTCAAGATGGACGATATGAGCCGCCCCTATGACGCCCATGCCGCAGAGATCGAGGCCGCGCATAAGGCGATTCTGGCAACCGGACGGCCGATCATCCTCAGCCTCTCACCGGGCGAAACCCCGGTGATCCGCGGCGACCATGTGCGCCGCTTCGCGCAAATGTGGCGCATCTCCGACGATTTCTGGGATGATTGGGCGATGCTCGACGCGCAATTCACCCGGCTGGAAAATTGGACGCCCTATCGTGGTCCAGGCAGTTGGCCCGATGCCGACATGCTGCCCTTGGGCCGACTGGCGCTTGGGGAGCGGGACACGCGCTTCACGCCGGACGAACAGCGCACATTGATGACGCTATGGGCGATCGCCCGCTCGCCACTGATCATGGGCGGGGATTTGCGGCACCTGGATGACGCCACATTGGCGCTGTTGACCAATCGCGACGTGCTGGCCGTCAATCAGGCCAGCCACGGCAATTGCCCGCATTTCGTCGAGGACGGGGTCCGCATCTGGTCGGCCTGGGCGGACGGCGGCACCGATCGCTATGTCGCGCTGTTCAACACCGGCGACAAACCGCGCGACGTCGGCGTCAGATTGCGCGACCTGGGGATCAGCGGCCCGGTCGCCGTGCGCGACCTGTGGGAGGGCAAGGCACTGCCACGACAGGCGGAGCGCATATCGGCGATGCTGCCGTCGCACGGTGCCGCCCTCTACCGGCTGCGTTGAACAATCACGCCCCTCATGGCCGCGCCGCCGCGCTCGCGTCCCGCACCGCCTTGAACTCCGAACCCGCCTTCCATTGCGGCCAGCGGGTCGATGTGGCGAGGTCATGGCCAATATCCAGCATCAGCGCCACATCCTGCGCCGCGCCATCCAGCTTCCATGTCGCGTCGATCGCGTCGCAGGCCTGATGGTAGCATTGGCCGGTATAGGCATCGACCCACGCCTGCCCGGCAACACGCCCACCCTCGACCAGATCGGACGCGCCCGCAATGCCCATCATCAGCAGCACCGGCACGCCGCGCTTGGCCATGGAAAAATGATCGGCGCGATAGAATAGCCCGCGCTCAGGCAGGCTTTCGGGTGTCACGACCCGGCCCTGCGTGGCGGCGGCCCTGGCCAGATCATCCTCCAGCGTCCCTTGCCCCTTGCCGACCAGAATGACATCCTTCGCCTTGCCAGCGGTCTGGAGAATGTCGAGGGTCAGGTTGGCGACGGTCTTGTCCAATGGCCAGACCGGGTTCTGGGCATAATGTTCGGACCCCAGCAACCCGCGCTCCTCGGCAGTCCAGGCCGCGAACAGGACGGACCGGTCGGGCGCCGGGCCAGCCTTGAACGCGCGGGCGATCTCGAACAGCCCGGCAATGCCCAGCGCGTCATCATTGGCCCCGGCGCGATATATGCGCCCCTGCGCGTCGGGCGCGCCCTTGCCATAGGCGTCCCAATGCGCGCCATACATCACCGTTTCATCAGGCCGTGTCGCACCGGGGATGCGCGCCAGCACGTTGGCGCTTTTGACCACGTCCTGCGTCACCGGGAAATCAGCGGAGAAGCTGGCCCCCTTCAACTCCACCGCACGAAAATGCTTCGACCGCGCCTGCTTGCGCAGCGCGTTCAAATCCAGACCCGCGCCCGAAAACAGCGTGGCCGCCGCGCCGCCCTCTATCCAGCCCTGCAACTGGAGGCTGGTCACCTTGTCGGGCGCACGCACCAGATCGTAATTCTCGCCGCCCGGACTGATCACCACATTCCAGCCATAGCCAGCGCCCGCCATATCATGCACGATCAGCGCACCGATCGCCCCGCGCCGGGCCGCTTCCTCAAATTTGTAGGTCCAGCGGCCATAATAGGTCATGGTCCGCCCGCCAAATTTGCCGACCGCATCGTCGCCCCTGGCCGCCTCGAAATCCGGATCGTTGATCAGAAAGACGGCGACCTTGCTCTTCAGGTCCACGCCCTTGAAATCATCCCAGCCGCGTTCCGGGGCGGAAACGCCATAGCCGACAAACACCATTGGCGCGGCGCTGATCGCCACCTTGTCTTTGGGCTGGAGAGTGGAGAGATAGACATGCCTGCCCACGGTCCAAGGCGTCGTAGCGCCCCCCTGCGAAACGCCAAGCGTCCCCGCGCTTCCCAGCCTTGTGTGCAGCAAGGGCACGCTCTGCACCCATTGACCATCCGGACCACCCGGCTCCAGCCCCAGCGCCTGAAAGCGGCCGACCAGATAGCCGATCGTCCGCTCCTCTCCCACCGTACCGGGCGCGCGCCCCTCGAACAGGTCCGACGCCAGAACCCGGACCGATTGTTCGAGCTGCTGCGGCGCCACGGTCTGGGCGTGAGCAGGAAGGGCGAGAAGGCTCAGAGCCAGAAAAGCGCGGGTCATGGCAATGGCTTACGCCCTGCCCACCTCAAGGGAAAGAGCGGTCAGAATTCGATGTCGAGTTCTTCCACCTCGTCCGGCTCGACCCGCGCCTCATCGATCCATTCGCGCATGATGTCCCAGCTATTGATCGTCCGGCAATAGGCCGCAGCCATGGCCGAAACCGGCACGGCATAGGTCAGGAACCGTTCGGCCACCGGCGCGAACATCGCGTCGGCGACGGTCGGCTTGTCGCCGAACAGCCATGGCCCGCCATAGCTGTCCAGACATTCCGCCCAGATCGTCTCGATCCGTTCGATGTCGGGCTTGGCACCCGAAAAGATCGGGAATTTGGCGTGCCGGACTTTCAGGTTCATCGGCAGCGCGGAACGAAGATTGGCAAAGCCCGAATGAATTTCCCCCGACACCGACCGGCAATGGGCGCGCGCGATCCGGTCGGCGGGATACATGCCGGCATCAGGGTATAGCTCATGCAGATATTCCGCGATCGCCAGCGTGTCCCACACGCTCGCCCCTTCATGGGTCAGGCGCGGCACCAGCACGGATGGGGACAGCAGCAGCAGTTCGGCGCGATTGTCCGCATCGTCCAGCGCGATCAGCTTTTCCTCGACCTTCAACCCCGCGATCCGGCAGAGCAGCCAGCCGCGCAGCGACCATGAGGAATAATTTTTACTGGATAGAGTGAGTTGCGCAACGGCCATGACATTCCCTCCGGTCAGCCTTAACCTACATTTATGATGATGCGGTGCAACATGAAAAACATGTATAGCGTTTCATACGAGAACCGATTCGGATGGACGGATTGAACAAGGCGCGCTTATAGTCATGCGAATGCTGTACAGTGGTTATCAGGCGTGGAACGATATGCTGGCGCCGGCACGCTTCGGGGCGCAGTTTGCGCTGGGGATGCGCGACAAGATGGGGCCAATGGCCGACTGGGCCATGCCGCGCCGCATGTTCGCGCTGATGGATGTGTTCCAGGGCGCGCGCGTCACGCACAAGCGCCCGGCCTATGCGATTACCTCGGTACGCAGCGGCAATGCCGATGTCGCGGTGCGCGAAGAGATTGTGGCGGACCTGCCCTTTGGCGACCTGCTGCATTTCGTGAAGGATGAGGTAGAGACCGCCCAGCCGCGCGTGCTGGTGGTGGCACCGATGTCGGGTCATTTCTCCACCTTGCTGCGCAGCACGGTGGTGACCCTGCTACGCGATCATGACGTCTATATTACCGACTGGAAAAATGCCCGCGACGTACCGCTGGAAGCCGGGCGCTTCGGCTTTGAGGATTATGTCGATTATATAATCCAGTTTTTCCAGACGATGGGTCCGGGCGCGCATCTGCTGTCCGTATGCCAGCCCTGTGTCCCCGCGCTCGCCGCAGTCGCGGTGATGGCCGAGGACAAGGATCCCGCGACGCCCAAATCGATGACTTTGATGGGCGGGCCGATCGACACGCGGGTCGCGCCAACCGTGGTCAATGACCTCGCCAATGACAAGCCGATCGACTGGTTCGAGAAGAATCTGATCTCCACCGTTCCCTTCCGCTATGCCGGGCGCGGGCGCGAAGTCTATCCGGGCTTCCTGCAACTCTCGGCCTTCATGGCGATGAACATGGAACGGCACGGATCGCAGCATCGCGAACTCTATCAGCTACTGGCCGACGGCAAGACGGTCGAAGCCGACAAGATAAAGACATTCTACGAGGAATATTTCGCGGTCCTGGACATGACCAAGGAATTCTACCTCGAAACCGTCGATCTGGTGTTCCAGCGCACCTTGCTGGCCAAGGGCGAGTTGATGCACCGCGGCCGCCCAGTCAATCCGGGCGCGATCCGCAAGACCGCGCTGCTGACGGTCGAGGGTGAGAAGGACGATGTCTGCGCCGTGGGCCAGACGGCGGCGGCGCATACGCTCTGCACCGGCCTGCGCCCCCACCTCAAGCGCCATCATCTCCAGCCGGGCGTCGGCCATTATGGTGTCTTTTCCGGCAGCAAATGGGAAAAGCAGGTCTATCCGCAGGTGCGGAACATGATCCTGTCGATGAACTGACCGCCCGGTCAGGGGCGGCTTCCGGTCGTACCGGACAGCCGCCCGCGCTGCGCCGGTTCAGCCCTTGGCCTCCGCGCCGATCGTGTCGGGATGCATCAGCCGCTTGATCATGGGCGATATGAGCAGCACCAGCACGCCCACCCCCATCGAAAACCAGCCGATACGGGTATAGACATCCAGCACTTGGCTCACCCCATCAGCGTCGCCGCTGCCGGTCGCGCGGGCGATAAGCCCTGCGATGAAATTGCCCGCCGCCATGGCCAGAAACCATGTGCCCATCACCAGCCCGACCATATTGGGCACCGACAATCGCGTCATCGCCGACAGGCCGACGGGTGAGAAGCACAGTTCCGCCATGGTGTGGAACAGATAGATGAGGATGACGAACAGCAACGGGGTCAGATCCTCCCCAGCCATCGCCGCACCCGCGACCAGCACCAGAAAGCCAGCGCCGCACAGGATCAGGCCAATGCCGAATTTGGCGGGCGATGATGGTTCAAGGCGGCGCTTGTCGAGGAAGGTCCACAATATGGCGAACAAGGGCGCCAGCAGGATGATGAAGATGGAATTGACCGACTGGAACATCGACGCGGGAATATCCCAGCCCAGCACCGTGCGGTCGACATTGCGGTCGGTGAAGATGTTCAGGGACGATCCGGTCTGCTCGAACAATCCCCAGAACAACGGGTTGAGCGCAATCAGGAACAGCGCGGCGAACATGCGGTCTCGGTCGACCTTGGCCAGCGTGCCGAGCGTCCGCCAGACGATATAGATCACCGTCAGCGCCGCGAAGGCGAGCAGCGCATAGCCCAGCAATTCGGCATAGCGGATAACGAACCAGATCGCGACCACGCCCAGCGCTGCGCCCAGATAGATGGTCCATTCCTGGCTGAGGCCCGCAACGGCAGGCGCGCGCAATTGCTGCGGCGCGGGCGGCTCGCCCTTCCCTAGCAGCCAGGGAGTGAGCCAGACGAACAGGACAAGGCCCAGCAACATGCCGACCCCCGCCGCCCCAAAGCCCCAGCCCCAGCCCATCGTCTCACCCAGCAGGCCGCAGACCAGCGGGCCGATCGCCCCGCCCGCATTGATGCCCATGTAAAAGATGGAGAAAGCCGGGTCGCGCCGCGCATCATCGCGGGGATAAAGTTCGCCCACCAGCACCGAAATATTGGCTTTCAGGAAGCCCGTGCCAACGATGATGCTGGCCAGCGCCAGATAAAATCCGTTGAGATAGACCGGGTCCTGTCCCCCCGGTCCCTCCGTCACCGCGATCAGGAAATGGCCGAACGCAATGAACAGCCCGCCCGCCAGCACCGCCTTGCGCGGGCCCAGAAAGCGGTCGGCCAGATAGCCGCCGATAACCGGCGTGATATAGACCAGCGAGGTATAGGCACCGTAGAGCAGATAGGCCTTGTCCTCCCCGAACAGGAAATGTTTGGTGAGGTAGAAGATCAGAATGGCGCGCATCCCATAATAGGAAAAACGCTCCCACATTTCTGCGAAAAACAGCAGGAACAGCCCGCGCGGATGGCCAAGCCAGGTCTTGCCCGCTGCCGCCGCGCCAGAAATTGAGGTCGCCATCAGCTACCCTTGTCATTTATGTGTGCCAGCCCGCCGAACGGGGACCAGAGGATGGCGCGAGACTAGAGGCAAAATCGCATCTGTCAAAATTCCACCCCGTTCGTCCTGAGTAGCCGCTGAGCTTGTCGAAGTGGCGTATCGAAGGATTGCGCGACATGCTTCGATATGGGCCTTCGACAAGCTCAGTCCCTACTCAGCACGAACGGATATTGCGTGACGTTCGTTTCTCACCCTTGCGTCAAAGCGGGTGCCGCGCCATCTGGACGCGATGTTCAATGATCGCTCCTCTCCGCTCGCCCTGCTCCAGACCCGCCGTTCGGGCAAACCGCGCGACCTGATCGCGCCCGGTCCCGACGACGCGCAGTTGCGCCAGATATTGGAGGTGGCGATCCGCACCCCCGACCATGGCAAGCTGGCCCCATGGCGCTTCGTGATAGTGCCGCTGGAGAAACGCGCGGCCTTCGCCGACCTCCTCGAAACCGCCTATCGCGCCGAAAAGCCCGATGCCGGACGGCTGGAGATCGAGGCGATGCACCAGTTTGCCCATCAGGCGCCGACATTGGTGGTGGCCCTGTCCGCGCCGGTCGCGGGCAGCAAGATACCAGTGTGGGAACAACAGTTATCCGTCGGCGCGGCGATCATGAATTTGCTCAACGCCACCCATGCGCTGGGCTTTGCCGGCGGGTGGCTGACGGGGTGGCCAACCTATAATGATGATGTCCGCACGGCCTTTGCCGCAGAAGGCGAAAACATCGCAGGGTTCATATTCATCGGCACGCCCGGCAAGCCACAGGAAGAGCGGCCACGGCCAGATTATGACGCCGTGATATCAGTCTGGGACAGATAGTTACGCAAACGGCCCAATCTAACGCAAGCAACTGACTTGCGCGCATCGCTGTATTATGGCACTGATGCAGTCATGGCCGACGATTCCAAACCCGTCTATCTCCGCCTGCGTGAGATTATTGCTGCGTCCATATTGGATGGTGAATTTGGCGATGGCGACATGCTGCCATCGGTACGCGCCTTTGCCGCGCGGCAGGGTGCCAACCCGCTGACGGTGGCGAAAGCCTATCAGAGCTTTCAGGATGACGGGCTGGTCGTGGTCAAACGCGGCGTCGGCATGTTCGTCGCCGACGGCGCGACCCGCCGGTTGCGCGTGGCGGAACGGGAGCATTTTCTGGAAACCGTCTGGCCCCCCGTCGCGGCGCAGATCCGGCGGCTTGGGCTGCACATCGACGAACTGGCTTAAATTCCTCCCCTGCAAGGGGAGGATTGTCTACAGCGCCGCCAGCGCGTCGACCGCTTCCTGCCGTCCAGTGAAATTGCCCGCTGACGCCGCGCGACCCAGCGCCAGCTTGGCATCATCCTTGCGCCCGGTTGCTGCATAGGCCTGCCCCAGATGGAATTGCAGCACCGGATGACCCGGCGCGAGCGCCACCGCCTTTTCCAGCAGATCGACCGCCGCCGGTCCCTTCTCGCCAGTCCGCAGCAGCGTCCAGCCATAGATGTCGGCGGTCATCGGGTTGGCGGGCATCAGCCGATAGGCGTGGGCCGCATAAGCGCGCGCCGCCGCACGATCGCCACTTTCCAGCGCAGCGCGCGCGAGATCGGCCATCAGCACCGCGTCGCCATCCCCGGCCTGCGCCCGCACCGCCTGCAACAGTCGCAACGCACCGCGCCAGTCCTGGCGCTGCATCGCAATGGCGGCGGCCAGGCGCTGGGCTTCGGCGTCATTGGGGTGCTGGGTCAGGAATAATTGCACGACCTGCGCTGCCCGTGCAGGATTGCCCGCCTGCCCCCATGCGGCGGCCAGACGCAGCGCTGCGGCGCGATCGAAGCGAATGTTCGCGGCGGCTTCGTAGGAACGCGCAGCATCGGCAGGGCGGCCAACGGCACCCAGCGCGTCGCCCTGAACCAGCCAGGCATCGGGCGCGCCCGGATTGGCGCGGCTCAGCGATTGCGCACGGGCCAGCGCATCATCGGTGCGGCCCGTGCTCAGCAAGGCGCGGATATAGGGGATATTGTCGCGCGCGGTGGCGGTGCTGGCGGGCGGCGGCCCGTTGGCCAGTGCATCATCGCGCGAACTCGCAAAGGGATCGGCAGCAGCGCGCACCGGCCAGGCGGCACGAGCCAGCATGTCGGCGGCCATCGCCCGGTTACCCAGCCCCTCCTGCGCGCGGGCGGCCAGCGTCAGCACATAGGGATCAGCATCGCGCTGTGCGACGACCGGAGCGAGCAGCGTCGCAACGGCGGCATAATCTCCGGCCAGATAGTAGGAGCGCGCCAGCAGGGTGCGGGCGGTGCGATTGTCGGGCTGGGCCGCGACCAGCGGGGCCAGCGCTTCTGCCGCCAGGACGGCATTGCCCTCTTGCAGGTTCAGCACGCCGCGCAGCAGCCGCGTCGCCGGTTCATTGTCCAGCCGCCCTTGTGTGCGATCGAGCAGCGCACGGGCCAGATCGGCCTTGCCCGCCCGCGCCGCCATCACCGCCTGCATCATCCACGCACGCGCATTGGCGGGATCGAGCGCCAGGATGCGGCGGGTCAGGCTGAGCATCGCGCCCGCTGCCCCGGCATCGGCCAGCGTCGCGGCATATTGCTCCATGGTCGGGATCGAATCGGGACGAACAGCCAGCGCCCGATCGAACCATGGCAGCGACGCGGTCAGGCCATATTGGGCGCGGGTGAGTTCGGCCCGCAGCGTCAACGCCTTTGCATCGGCCGGGTTCAGCGCAACCGCGCGGTCGGCGGCGGCAATCGCCCCCGCCTGATCGCCGGTCGCCAGCCGGAAGCGGCCGAGTTCGACCCAATTTTCCGCGTCATTCGGCGCAATAGAGAGCGCCCTCGCCAGCGCATTTTGCGCAGCTCGCATGTCCCCCTGCGCCATGGCGGCACGCGCCATGACGCGCGCGACCATGTCCAGCTCGGTGTCGGGTACGTCAGGCGCGCGAGCCTCTTTGAGCGCAGCGACGGCATCCCCCTGCAACAGCAGCGCCTGCGCCATGACCGCGCGGGTCTGCGACGGCGGCGCGCCCAGCGCACGAGCGCGGATCGCTTCGGCCTGCGCCCCTGCGCCATCGCCCAGTTCCACCAGCGCCCGCGCCTGCACCTCCCGCGCGACCACGGAACGCGGCGCGCCCTTGATCGCGTTCATCAGCTCGATCCGCGCCGTGCGCGCGTCACCCCTGTCGAGCGCCGCCAGCCCGCGTGCCAGAGCGGCGCTGCCATCGCGTTCATGGATGCGCCATTGCCACAGGCCCGCCACGCCCAGCAGCATGACAATGATCCCGGCAATCAGGAGAATGCGGGTCCGGCTCATCCCTGCATCTGATATTGTTTGAGCAGATCGTAGAGAGTCGGGCGGCTGATCCCCAGCATCTTGGCCGCGCCCGATATATTGCCGTCGGTGCGAGCGATCGCCCGGCGGATGGCGCGGCGATCGGCCATTTCGCGCGCCGCCTTCAGGTTCACAACTTCGCCCCCGGCGGCGCGCTCATCGTCCAGGTCCAGGTCAGCAGCGGTCACCAGCTTGCCATCGGCCATGATGACCGCGCGCTTCATGCGATTTTCCAGCTCGCGCACATTGCCAGGCCAGGTCCAGGCATCCAGCGCCGCGAGCGCATCGGGGGCCAGCCCCTTGACCTGCGGGTTCATGTCCCGCGCGAAACGGGACAGGAAATGTCGCGCCAGCAAGGCCGGGTCGCCCGGCCGGTCCTTCAGCGCCGGAATGCGGATGACGATTTCGGCCAGGCGATAATAGATATCCTCGCGGAAGCTGCCCGCTACGATCATCTCCTCCAGATTCTGGTGGGTCGCACAAACGATGCGGGTATCCACGGCAATCGCGGTGCGACCGCCAACCCGCTCGATCGAGCGTTCCTGCAAGAAGCGCAGCAATTTGACCTGAAGCGCCAGCGGGATGTCGCCCACTTCATCCAGGAACAATGTGCCACCCTGCGCCTGCTCGATCTTGCCCTGCGTCATCTTGATCGCCCCGGTGAAGGCGCCCTTTTCATGGCCGAACAGTTCGGATTCGAGCAGGGTTTCGGGGATCGCCGCGCAATTGATCGCGACGAAGGCACCGCCCCTGCGCGGGCTGGCGTCATGCAGCCCCTGCGCCAGCAATTCCTTGCCCGTGCCGCTCGCCCCCAGCAGCAGGACGGAGACCTGCGCGCTGGCGACCCGTTCGATGGTGCGGGCAACCTTCATCATTTCGGGCGCGCCGCTGATCAGGCGACCCAGCACCCGGCCATCCTCCGGCGCGGTGTCGGCCAGACGGGCATTTTCCTGTTCCAGCGCATGAACGTGAAATGCGCGGCGGACGATCATGCCCAGCTCGTCAATATCCACCGGCTTCTGGTAAAAGTCATACGCCCCGCCGGCTATCGCATCGAGCGCGCTTTCGCGCGCGCCATGGCCGGACGCGACGATGACCTTGGTGTCGGGCTTGATCCGCAATATCTCCGCCAGCGTGGCAAAGCCCTCGCTGGTGCCATCCGGGTCGGGCGGCAGGCCCAGGTCCAGCGTCACGACATCAGGCGTTTCCGCGCGCAGCATCTCGATCGCTTCGTCACGGTCGCCCGCGATGAACAGCTGATAATCCTCATAGGCCCAGCGCAACTGGCGCTGGAGACCCGGATCATCCTCGACGATCAGCAATTTGGGGCGCGTGTCGCTCATCAGGCGGCTTTCTCTTTTTGGTCGATCCGGGGGGCCAGCGGCAGGCGCAGGGTGAAACGGC
The DNA here is from genome assembly GCF_000382885.1 of Sphingobium indicum BiD32. Taxonomy (GTDB): domain Bacteria; phylum Pseudomonadota; class Alphaproteobacteria; order Sphingomonadales; family Sphingomonadaceae; genus Sphingobium; species Sphingobium japonicum_C. Next base: position 27,820 of record NZ_CAVK010000247.1, on the reverse strand, counting down.
TGCCGACACCTATCTTGCTTTCAACGTCGATCCGCCCGCCCATGGCCTGCGCCAGCGCGCGCGCCTCGAACGCGCCAATGCCAAAGCCGCCCACCTTGCTGGAGGAAAAGGGCTTGAACAGGTCGCGGCGGACATATTCCGCGCTCATACCCCGGCCATGGTCGATAATTTCGACCAGCACCTCTGCACCATCGGCGGACAGGCGCAGTTCCACCGGACTGTCGGGCGCGCTGGCGTCGATGGCGTTCTGGAGCAGATGGGTGAGTATCTGTTCGACCCGCGCCGGATCGGCCAGCGCCAACGGGGCCGTACCGAACACCTCGACCGGGTGCTGGCGCGCGCGCGTCCGGGCAAGCTGATCGGCCATGTCGCGCAGCGAAAGCGGGCGGGGTTCTTCCGCCCTGCCCTTATTATGCTGCGACAGGCGGGCAAGCATGTCGTTCATCTTGCCGACCGATTCGCGCAGCGTCAGGATCATGTCCGCGCGGAAATCCGGGTTGTCGGCATGGCGCTCCGCGTTGCGGGCGACCAGCGAAAGCTGGCTCACCAGATTTTTGACATCATGGATGATGAAGGCGAAGCGGCGGTTGAATTCCTCGAACCGCTGCGCATCGTCCAGCGCCTGCTGGCCCTGCGCTTCGCTGATATAGGTCGCCGCCTGCCGCCCGGCGGCGCGCAGCATGTCGAAATCCTCCCAGTCGAGCCGCCGGTCGATCGGCGGGCGGGCCAGCAGGATCGCGGCGATCAGGCGGCCATAATGGACCAGCGGCACCAAGGCCCAGTTGCGCTTGTCCTGTACCATCCAGTCGGGCAGGTGCAGCGCAGCCTCGCCCGTCCTGGGCTTGCCAAGATCGATGATCCAGCCGCTCTTTTCCCATGCCGCCACCGTTTCGGGGTTCAGGGTGGCACTATCGGGCAGGTCGCCGTCCCAGTTCCAATGCGTCTCGAAGATGAGCGCCCCCGGTTCGTTGCGCAACAGCAGCATGGCGGCGGGCGAGTCGGTAATGTCGGCCACCGCCTTGGCCACCCGCTTCCCCAGCGGCGCGGCATCCTCGCCGGGGCGGCCGATCGTCTCGCCAAAGCGCATCCATTCGGTGCGATAGTCATAGCGGTGCTGAAAGAAATGCTTGGCCACCTGCACCTTCCACAGCGCGCGCATCTGTGGTGATGGCAACAGCACCAGCGCGGTGACGGCGGTGAAGAATACAGCGCCAATTTCCACTACGCGGGCGTAGGGACCAGCGATGAATTCGACCAGCACGGCGGCGGCTGTCAGGACAATGACATAGAGCGCGATGGCAAAGAGCGAGAGCGACTGAAAGGTCAGCGTGCGCGACAATTGCAGCCGCCCGGCGATATCCTTGCGCATGCCAACCGCGATCACCGGGGCCAGTAGCGCCATCAGCAATCCGCGCAGGGCGTAAAGTTCGCTCACGCGCGTCGGGGCGACATAGCAGAGCGCGTAGAGATTGAGATCATAGGTCCACATCGCCGCCAGCGCGCCGAGCAGCAGCGCGACTCCACCCCGCTCACGCGATGGCCAGGCTGTGTAAAGATGGTGGACCAAAATCAGGCTGCCGATCGCGGTCATCATCCGCAGCACCAGCGACACATTGACGAGCGCGCGATGCATATCGCTGTCCGGCGACAATTGCCGCCAGACCAGATCGGTCGAGGTCTGGAGCAGGAGCAGCCCGGCAACCGCAGCGTAAAGCGCGCTGATCGCCAGAATCGGCCCGGCCCGGCCCACCGGCCCGCGCCGCAGCATGACGAACATCGTCAGCAGCCAGGCGGCATTGCGGATGCTTTCGCCGATACCGGTCAGCGGTTTGGAGACGCCGCCAAAGGACACATAAAGCGCCCAGCAACTGGTCAGCAGTAACGCGACCGCCAGCATCCGGGGTTCGGCCGCCTCCTCCCGTCGCCGCAGGATGAAAATCCCCAGCGCCGCAAACAGCACGGCCGCCAATGCATGTCCCCAGTCGCCGACAAATTGAAGCAGCGTGCCCATAGAGTGCGCCTCAGCGCGCGCCGTCGGGCCAGAGGACAACCCGCAGGGTCTGGATCAGGATCAGCAGGTCCAGGAAAGGCGTGTAATTTTTGGCGTAATACAGATCATATTCCAGCTTGTGCCGGGCATCCTCGATCGACGCGCCATAGGGGTAATTGATCTGCGCCCAGCCGGTAATGCCGGGCTTCACCATATGGCGTTCGGCATAATAGCGCAGATGCTGTTCCAGATCCTCTACGAACTGGCGGCGTTCGGGGCGCGGGCCGACGAAGCTCATCTCGCCTTTCAGCACGGTCCATGTCTGCGGCAATTCATCGATCCGCAGCTTGCGCAGCCAATAGCCAAGACGGGTGATGCGGGGATCATCCTTTTCGGCCCAGACGGCCTGACCATCGACTTCCGCGTCGGTCCGCATCGTGCGCAGCTTCACGATCCAGAATTCCTGGCCGAACAGGCCGACACGCTGTTGCCGGTAGAAAGCTGGCCCCTTGCTGTCGAACTTCACCAATATCGCCGCGATCAGGATGACGGGACCGGTCAGCGCCAGCAGCAGGGCGCTGGCAAGGATGTCGAACAGCCGCTTGGCGAAACTGGATATGCGGCGACCGGCAGAAAAGCCGTCGGAAAAGATCAGCCAGCTGGGATTGACGCTGGCCAGGTCGACACGGCCCGTCTCCCGCTCCAGAAAGGTCGACAGATCGTTGACATGAACGCCGGTGGTCTTGATCCGCAACAGGTCGGACATGGGTATCGCGTTGCGCCGTTCCTCCAGCGCCAGCACCACTTCGCTGGCGTTCAGGCGGACGACGAAATCGGACAGATTATAGATGGCGCTGCGGTTGATTGCTTCCTGCACCACCTGCGGCCCGTCATTCATGGCGATATAGCCGACGACCAGATAGCCTGCGCCCTTCTTCTTCTCCAGTTCGCGGATACGATCGGCACGGTTGCCCGCGCCCAGCACGACCAGCCGCCGCTTGAACGCTTCGCCGCCCAGCATCGAACCCAGCAGCAAACGCAGCGCCAGCAGCAAACCCATCGCCAGCCCCATGGCGTAGAGCGAATTGGAGCGCCACAGCGTCATGCCGGGCAGCAGGAAATAGAGGACGGAGAGGAAGATGACGCCCAGCGACACGGCGACCAGCAACCGCGCAAAGGCGAATCGGATCGATTGCAGCGCTTCGGTGCCATAGACGCCGACCGCGATCATGCCGGTCTGGATCGCGAAGGCGAAGCTGAGCAGCGGACCCATGCGGGTCATGACATGCTCGATATCCATGCCGATCTGCCGTGCCCGCAAGATCCAGCCGCCCTCCGCCGCGCAGAGCAGCAGCACGAAATCGAGCAGCCCCAGCAGCAGCACGGCGTGCGGCACATAATGTTTGAACAGCCTGATCATGGTCGCACTATCGGTCCCGGTGGTGTCGGACCTGGCCTTACAATGGCTGTAAGAAAATCCGACAGGGATATACCCTGCCCGAAAATGGCAAAGAAATCCTGAATCTGCGCGCCAATCGACGTCAACCGATGATTAGCCATGGCAATTATCGCCTCCTAAAGCCCGCCGCGCCAGACAGGCGGTCATGCGCCCGCTTCTCCTTTCCATCGCCGCCTTCGCCCTGATCGGCGCGGCTCCCTCCCCCGATATCCCGCTGGTGGCGATCGGCCTGCCTTTTGCGCCGGAAAAGCCGATGCCGGTGGCACGCGATCATCCACTCTATCATCGCGTCGCGGTGGGGGATGTCGAAGGGATTACGGCGATCGTCCGGTTCAAGGCCGCCCCACCCGGTCGCCTGCACAAGGGACTGCGCGAAACGCTGGACCGCATGAATCTGCTGGCGCCAAGCGACGGCGAGGCGCGGGTGCGGCTGGTCGCGACATGGCAAGGGCTTGATTCGCCCGCCAGCCTTTTAGTGGCAAGCAAGGAAACGACCGCGACGCTGCACTATCAACTCGTCCGCATCGACAACCATCAGGTCTTGTTGGACCGGACGATCGCGACAACGGTGAAGGGCGAAGGATCGGCGCTGGATGGCGGCATGGGCATGGCACGGGCGGCGATCGCGGCAAATTTCGCGTCGGCGGCAGCGTGCATGGACAAGGCCGCCTATGGCCGCGCACCCGATGATTGCGCGCTTCAGCCGCTCTATGGCGTCAGCGTGTCACGCCGCCATTGATCATTCGTTGTCGCGCAGCTTGTCAGCGGCGTCCTTGGCGGCGTCTCCGACCATTTTAGCGGCATCGTCGACCGACTGCGCGGCGCCGGTGACAGCTTCCGCCTGCCGGTCATCGCGGCGATCGTTGGTCAGATAGAAAAAGCCGATGGCCAGAAGCAGCGCCAACGCGACCAGTGCGAACACCACGCCGCTGCCACGCGATCGCTCGACTATAGTGACATGAACAGACGGATCGTCCCGCCCTGTGGGGTCGTTGCCCATATTGCGTCTCCTTGATGGAGCGACAACGGGCGGGGCGGCGCGATCGTTCCGGTCAGTCCTCCAGCGAGCCATGATCACGGCCTCGGCTGAGCCGGTCGACATCGTCCATAATCTCGTCAAGCACGGCCGTTTCGGTCGTCACCTGACTGCGACGTGAAGGCAGATCGCCGCTTTCGAGTATCTGTTCCAGCGCCGCGCGACCGCGCGCCACCCGGCTCTTGATCGTACCAACGGCCACGCCGCAGATTTCGGCGGCTTCCTCATAGGCAAAGCCCCCTGCACCGACCAGGATCAGCGCCTCGCGCTGGGGCTGGGGCAGTTGCAGCAGGGCGCGCTGCATGTCGCTCAGTTCGACATGCTTGTCCTGCGATGCAGGGGCGGCCAGGATACGGTCGGCCGTCAGATCGTCCCAATCGCCGCGAAAGCGCGAACGGCGCATTTGCGAGAGATAATGGTTGCGCAGGATGATGAATGTCCAGGCGCGCATGTTGGTGCCAGCCTGAAAGCGCTGCCGCGCCGCCCAGGCCTTGAGCAGGGTTTCCTGCACCAGATCGTCCGCCGTGTCGCGGTTGCCCGACAATGAACGACCAAAAGCGCGCAGGTGCGGGATCACCGCTGCCAGCTCGCGTTTGAAGTCCGCATCCGAAAGCGGCGCACGGTCCTCCGCCGGCGCAATCTCAACGCCGATATCGTCCTGGCTGTCGCCAACGTCATCAGACATGGGCAGGTCCCCCTTGGTGGTTGCCGTCCTCATCCCATGAACCGACATCGTCAAAGCCATAAATGCGCCCGCATCCTAAATCATGTGCCGTCAAAAACCAGTTCCCGCAATCTCTGCCGTCAGCGCCAGAGAACGAAGAGCATGGCGATCACGGCCAGTGCCAGCGAAATGCCCAGCACGTATCGCACGACATGCTCCGTCGATCCGCCGCGCGCGTCATCGGTCGTGATATGCTGTTCAGGATCAACCATGGCCCATCTCCCGATCGTTACGCATCATTAACGCCAGCAACGATCGGGAGTTCCACAAGTCGGTTATTAACGCTGCGCCAGTCAAACGGGCGCAGTCGCCTCGTCAAAGAACAGCGCCTGCGAAATCGCCGCCTTGACGGTCGAGCGCTGGAACGGTTTGGTGATCAGGAAGGTCGGTTCGGGCCGTTCGCCCGTCAGCAGCCGTTCGGGGAAGGCGGTGATGAAGATCACCGGCACGGAAAATTCAGCGAGAATATCCTTCACCGCGTCGATTCCGCTGCTGTCGTCGGCCAGTTGAATGTCGGCCAGCACCAGCCCGGGCCGATCGGCCAGCGCTTCGCGCACCGCATCTTCGGCCGTTACGGCAATGGCGGTGACGTCATGGCCCAGATCACGGACGATGGTTTCAATATCCATCGCGATGATTGGCTCATCCTCGATAATCAGTACCTTGGCGCGGGTCTGCGCCTCGATCTCGCTGAGCGCTTCTTCTACCAGCGCCTCGACATCGGCGCTGTCCATGTCGATCAGATAGGCGACATCATCGACCGTGAAGCCTTCCAGCGCGGTCAGCAGCAACGCCTGACGCGGCAGCGGGGTCAGGCGGGCGAGCCGAGCCTGTGCAATCGCTTCGCGGCTGCCCCCCGACGTCACCGGAATATCCTCCAGATGAGAGGAGGACCAGATGGCGTGGAAGGTGCGATAGAGGCCAAGGCGAGGGTCGACGTCGGATGGAAATTCCTCCGGCGCGGCGACGATCGCCTCCAGCGCGGCGCGGACATAGGCGTCGCCATGCGCCTGACTGCCGGTCAACGCGCGCGCGTAGCGCCGCAGGAACGGAAGATGGGGGTGCAATTGCTGTCCAAGCGACATCGTCAAATCTTCTCCCTGCCCATAAGGGGCGTAATGTTCCGAAGCATCGGTGCCTGTATATGTTGGCGGCGTGGGAAAGGATGGAATGTCCCTGCCATGATGGCAACCCCCGTCCCCCAAACATCACCAAAAGCGCGGCTGCATAAAAAATGCTTCATTCGCCGGAACCATCAACGAAGAGATTTGTTTCGCAGCCATATGGATTTTTCGATTTTATCGTGAATTTTGTATCAATCGCGCAGGACGACGAATTGACGTCCTGCAAGAATCCCGCAAATACGGGCAGGCTGGCGTGTCAGATATTGCTTCAGAGGGGCTGATTTTGGTTTCTTCATCGACGGAAGGTAATGCGGCGGGAGGGGGTACGCCGGATGGCGTGACCAGCCCGGACAGCGGCACACATGCCGCCTCGTCCCCCCGCAAGCGCCGTGCCGCCCCCAAAGAAGATGGCCATGTGTCCCAGGCGCTGCGCACCGTCTATCAACGCGCCGTGGACGAAGATATCCCCTCCGAAATGCTCGATCTGCTGAGCAAGCTGGACTGACACAGCCATGAACGGGGGCAGCCTTCCTCCGGCCGCCCGCACCGGGACTGCCCGATCTCCGGTCGTGCCGTTAGCTGGATTTTTCAGGTCAACCGGCGTCAAGATGTTCCTCATCCTGACACTGGCGCTGTTGCCGTTGGGACTGATCGCGCTGGTCGCTTCGCTACAGGCGATCCGCACCGCAGACCTTGAAAAGGAAGCACTGCTGCGCGTCGCCGTGACGCAGAGCGCGCGCAAACTGACGGCCGATCTGCAATCGGACCGAACAGCGCTGGAACTGACCGTCAATGCATTGGCCGGTCCCGGTGGCGAGACGAGCATCTGTCAGCGGCTGGAGCTTTTCCTGACCTCGCATGACCGGGATGGCGGGCGCTTTTACATCTACGATCGGCGCGGCAGGCGCCTGTGCGCGTCGTCTGCGCCGGAACCAGCTGGTATAGCCATCGACAATCGTTTCGACGGTACGAACGCGCAATTGCTGCCCGCATCGCAATTTCTGGTCAGCCGAGTGCGCAGCAGCGACGGCGCGCTGGTGGGACTCGCCTATTATTCGCGCGCCCACCTCGAAAGCGTCGCCGATCCCGCAACCGCGTTGCAAAACCGGAAACTGACCCTGCGGCAGGGTAACGCGCGGATGGTCATCAGCCGTCCCGGCAGCGCGCCGATAGAGGGCAATAGCAGCAGCCTGTCGGCCCGACTCGATCCCCCCGATATCATATTGACCATGACGGTGCGGGATCCGCCGGCGACCATCGCCCGGATGCTCTCGCTTTTCCTGCCGCTGGTCATGTGGTTTGCGGCGGCCGCGGTGGGCTGGTTCGTGGTCAATCGCCTGTTGATCCGCCCGCTGGTGCTGCTGCGCCGGTCGGTTGCGGCCTATCATCCGGGCGAAGTGCTGGAGCCGTTGCAAAAAGTCCGCACGCCAGCGCAGGAGATCGTCGCGTTGGGCGAAACCTTCCGCGAGATCAGCGAGGATGTCGCGACCCATGAAGCGGAAATGGCGCAAGGTCTGGAAACCCAGCGCAAGCTGACCCGTGAAGTGCATCACCGGGTGAAGAACAACCTCCAGATCATCGCCAGCCTCATCAACCTGCACGCCCGGTCGGCGCATGATCCCGAAGCGGTGGAGGCCTATGCCTCGATCCAGCGGCGGGTCGATGCGCTCTCGGTCGTCCATCGCAACCATTTTGCCGAGCTGGAGGATAATCGCGGCGTGGGCGTGCGTCCGCTGGTCAGCGAATTGTCCGCCAGCCTGCGCGGTACTGCGCCGGCACAAGCCCGTCGCTTTGGCATCCAGATCGACGCGGACGACCTGCACATCAGTCAGGATGTAGCGGTGCCGATCGCCTTTCTGCTGACCGAATTGGTCGAACTGGCGATGATGCTGGACCCTGACGGCGCGATGCAAATTGCGGTTCGAGGCGTCACGGGCCGCGACAATCGCGCGCTGCTGAGCGTACGATCCAGCGGACTGCGCGCATCAGAGGCGATGACGATCTATCTGGCCGAACGCTATGGCCGGGTATTGACCGGCCTGTCGCGCCAGCTGCGCGCGCCGCTGGACCATGATGCGGAGGCAGGCGGCTACACGATCGAGATCAGCGTCATTCCATAACGCTCAGGCGCGCTGGTAATCCCGGCGGAAATCGGCGGCAAAGGCAGCGAACTGTCCGGCAGCAATGGCGTCGCGAATCGCCTGCATCAGCGATTGGTAGAAATGGATATTATGCTGCGTCATCAGCATCGCGCCCAGCATCTCCCCCGCCTTCACCAGATGGTGCAGATAGGCCCGGCCCCAGGTTGCGCAGACCGAACAGGTGCAGCGCGGGTCGAGCGGCCCTGTATCTTCGGCAAAGCGGGCGTTGCGGATATTGAGTGGCCCTGCCCAAGTGAAGGCCTGCCCGTTGCGGCCCGACCGGGTGGGCAGCACGCAATCGAACATGTCGATGCCGCGTTCGACCGCGCCGACAATATCGTCGGGCTTGCCCACGCCCATCAGGTAGCGTGGCTTGTCGATGGGCAACATGTCCGGCGCGAAATCGAGCGTGGCGAACATCGCCTCCTGCCCCTCCCCCACGGCCAGACCACCCACGGCATAACCATCAAAGCCAATGTCGATCAGTTGCTGAGCCGATTGCCGCCTTAAACCTTCGTCCAGCGAACCCTGCTGGATGCCGAACAAGGCCGCACGCTCCGCATGGTCGCCGCCCGCATCAAAGCCATCGCGCGACCGCCTGGCCCAGCGCATGGATCGCTCCATCGACCGCGCCGCCTCGTCATGGGTGCAGCCATTTTTGGTGCATTCGTCGAACGCCATCACAATGTCGCTGTCGAGCAGCCGCTGGATTTCCATCGACCGTTCGGGGGTCAGCATATGCTTTGACCCGTCAATATGGCTGGAAAAAGCGACGCCCTGCTCGCTCATCTTGGTGAGTTCAGACAGGCTCATCACTTGATAGCCGCCGCTGTCGGTCAGGATCGGCCGGTCCCACCCCATGAAACCGTGTAGGCCGCCCAGCCGCGCCATGCGCTCCGCGCCGGGACGCAGCATCAGATGATAGGTATTGCCCAATATGATGTCCGCGCCGGTGGCACGCACTTCCGCCGGGCGCATCGCCTTGACCGTCGCGGCGGTGCCGACCGGCATGAAGGCAGGCGTGCGGATCTCGCCGCGCTGCATCTGGATTGCGCCGGTGCGCGCCTTGCCGTCAGTGGCGGCGATGGAGAAGGAAAAACGGGTTTGGGTCACGCGCGCCGTTTATGAGCGAAGCGGCGCATGCACAAGGGTTCAACCCGCCTTCCGCACGCCTTCAAACAGCATCAGCGCGTCCACATTGAAGCCTTCGATCCGGCGATAGGGACCAATGAAGCGCAAACAGTCCGCAGAGAGGCGTAACGGCCATGCCGCGCCCGCTGAATCATGCAGGGCCAGCGTGACAAATTTGGAGTCCTGATCGCGGTCGTTCATCCGCCTGTGGCTAATTAATAAAGGTTAACAAAGCCCTGAGGGACGATCGACCACAGCCAGGAACAAGCTCATTTGTTGTATTTTCATCACATCGAGTCTCATTTGGGCCAATTTGTGACGACGTGTTTGCAACAGTTCCGAACAAAAATAGTTAACGTGCTGTTCACTGACGGGGGGTTGATTGCATCCTCCATGTGAGCCTGTTCTGTTCAGTCGCAATAGAAAAACGGGGACGCAGATGATTGATTCAGGACGGTTTAATCCGACAAGCGACATGGTCGAAACGGCAGGTGAGGAGCATTTTGCGCCTGACACCGATCAACCCGCCTTTTCCGTAGCGGAAATAGCGGCTCCGACCGACCGCTCTACCCTTTTCGACCTTGGACAGATTGATGTGCGCTGGGACGAGGAACTGGCGACATTGTGGGCCTTCATGACCCCGCATCACCGGCCCAATTCCAATCTCGGACTGATTCGCGACACCATGGCGTGGCAGCGCGAGAGCAAGCGCGTCTATGGTGGCGCTGACGGCAGCGGCCGGGACGGCGCGCTCAAATTCATGGTTCTTGGCTCACGCTTCCCCGGTGTATTCAATCTGGGCGGTGATCTGGAAATGTTCGCCGAATGCATCCAGCGCCGCGACCGCGACACCTTGCTCAGCTATGGCGTCGCCTGCTGCGAGATTGTCGATCGCATCTGGCACTGCAATGATATGAACATCATCAATATCGGGTTGGCGCAGGGCGACGCGCTGGGCGGTGGGCTGGAAGCGCTGATGTGCTTCGACGTCATCATCGCCGAGCGGCAGGCCAAATTCGGCCTGCCAGAAGTGTTGTTCGGCCTGTTCCCCGGCATGGGCGCCTATTCGGTCCTGTCGCGGCGGGTCGGCCCTGTGCTGGCGCGCGAGATGATCGCGGAGGGACGCATCTACAGCGCGGACGAAATGTGCGAAATGGGCATTATCGCCCAGGTCGTCGAACCGGGCGAGGGTGAGGCGGCGACCGCCAGATGGATTCGCGACCATAGCGCTCATCATGCCGGTTATGTTGGCATCAACCGGGCCGGGCGACGGGTCAATCCGTTGACGCTGGTCGAACTGACCGACATTGTTGAGACATGGACCGATACGGCCTTGTCCCTGTCCGATCGCGATCTGCGGATGATGCGGCGACTGGCTTCAGCACAGACCCGCTTACGCTGAAACACCACCGCGGCGAAGGATCAGGCCTGCCGCCGCGGCCGTCTGTGGATGACGGGATCCGGACGCTCCCCTCCTTCCAGCGGACCATCGGCGATCATGTCGGCGATCCGTTCGCTCGTCACCGGGCGGCTGAACAAATAGCCCTGCACATTGGTGAAGCCGGCCTCGCGGGCGTGGCGTAGCTGATCTGTCGTCTCTATCCCCTCCGCCACCGTGTCCATCGCCAGATCACGGGCGAGGTTGCCGATCGCGCGCACGATCGCACGATCCTCCGCATTGGAGCTGACCCCCGCCATGAAACTCTGGTCCACCTTGAGCGTGTCGAACCGGTAGGAGCGCAAATAGGACAATGAGCTGTAGCCGGTGCCGAAATCGTCGAGCGCCAAACGCAACCCGATGCGCTGCAATTCGCGCAATATGGCATTGGTCTGCCCGCTATCGTCGAGGAAGATCGATTCGGTGACTTCCAGTTCCAGCCGCCGCGCGGGCAGACCGGTCTCCAGCAGCGCCGCGATGACGTTTCCGGGCAGATCATGCGACTTGAGCGATGCGGGCGAAACATTGATAGCGATGCGCACCTCGCCCGGCCAGGAGGCCGCAGCGATACAGGCTTCGCGCAACACCCAGCCAGTCATAGCCTCGATCATGCCCATACTTTCGGCGATCGGGATGAATTCGCCGGGCGAAATCGGTCCCAGCACGGGATGATCCCAACGCAGCAGCGCTTCGCAGGCATCGATATGGCCGCTTTCCAGATCAACGATCGGCTGGAACAGCAGCTTGAGTTCATTGTTGTCCAGCGCGCGGCGCAGCCCGGTCTCGATCTCGTGGACGCGATTGAAGCGTTCCTTGAGCGACCAGTTGAAGCTGGACGCACGGTTGCGCCCTTCCCGCTTGGCTTCATAGAGCGCCAGATCGGCATGTTGCATCAACTCGTCCATGTCGCGCCCGTCCTGCGGCGCGATCGCAAAGCCGATGGAGGCTGTAACCTGAAGATGATTGTCCGACAGGTCGAAGCCATGGGCGAAATAGGTGATGATTTCCTGCGCGATCGCCGCTGCCGTAACGCGATCCGTGTCGGCACAGATGATAACGAACTCGTCGCCGCCAAAGCGCGCGATCCGGCCGCGGCCCTGCACGACCTCGTCCAGCCGCTCCGCCACCGCGCGCAGCAACTGGTCGCCAACCATGTGGCCCAGCGAATCATTGATTTCCTTGAACCTGTCGATGTCCATCCAAAGGATCGCGACGGCATCATTGCGCTTCTGGCTGGTTTCAAAGATTTCGCGCAGCCGCATCTGCATCGCCATGCGGTTTTCAAGGCCCGTCAGGCTGTCGAAGCGGGCGAGTCGCTCGAATTTTTCCGCGAGCAGCGACTTGTCGCGCTTGCCGATCAACGCCTGGACGACGATACGATGGGTGGTCGAGCTGATTTCAGCGAGGCCCAGCACCATCGCGACCATAGCGATCGACAGGACGCGATAGCCGGTTGATCCTTCCAGCCACAACCCCGTAGCCGTCGGCAACAGAGCCAGGCACACTTGCCCGATGGCGATCTGGACGCGCCCTGCGTTGCGGCCGGAGATGCCGCCTGCATAGCCCGTCGCCATCGACACGCTGAGCATGTGGATGACCGAATTGGCCGATCCGATCAACGTGACGAAGCCCATCAGCCCCAGTAACCCGGCATAGGCCCAGGCACCCAGTTCATAGGCCAGTTCCCAGTTGCGCGAGGCGACAGCCGTGCCGCGTACCAACTGGCGATGGAAGAAAATGGCGGAAATGACGCGGAGAGCGGCAACGATACAGACAGCGACGACGACCGCATGGATCGCCGGAAAATCGCTCATGCTGCTGATGACGATACCCACAGCGGTGCCGGTGGCCGCGCCAATGGTCAGGGATGTAGGAGACGCATAGAGCGATTCGACAAGGCTGCGCCGAACGTCGGCGTCATGCCCCGGTGGCTGCGCCCTGCGCCTTTCCAGCAATGTCCTCAAAGCGCGCAAATCGGTGGGTCTCCGGTTCCCAAAGCCGGTGTCGCATTTTCCCTTTATTTTTTGGTTAATATTGCGGCAGCGGCGGCAGAGTAGCTGCCCGGCTTGAACCGGCCAGTCGGGCTGATATGGCACCTGTACCCTGCCCCATAGGAGCCTGCCCCATGCACCCGCTTGATCGTCCCGTCTGGCATACGCTGCGCAGCGGCTGGGCGGCACTCGCACAGGGCGACGGCCAGGCGATGCGGCTCGATCCCGCTTATGGTCCCTTCGCTGCGACCGGAGACGACAAGCCAGACGGCCTGACCGCACTCGCGGCACTGGCCAATGACGACAGCGAAATGTGGCTGGTCGGGCAGGATGTGGCAATCACGCCGCCGGGCATGACCATTGCGCGCACCGCGACTTTGGCGCAAATGGTCGCAACAACGGTCATTCCTGCCCCGGCAACGGACCTTGAGTGGATCGTCCTGGACGAAGCCGATGCGGCGGAAATGCGCGCGCTGGCGCTGCTGACCCGGCCCGGTCCCTTCCACCCGCTCACCCATCGGCTGGGCCGCTTCATCGGCGTGCGCGACAAGGGGCAACTGGTCGCGATGGCGGGTGAGCGGATGCGCCTGCCCGGCTTTACCGAGGTCAGCGGCGTCTGCACCCATCCCGATTTTCGTGGCCGGGGTCTCGCCGGCGCGTTGATGCGGATCGTCATGCAGGCGATGCTGGACCGGGGCGAGACGCCGTTCCTGCACGCCTATGCCGCCCATGACCGAACCATAGCGCTTTATGAGACGCTGGGCTTCGCGGTGCGGGCGGAATTGTCTATAGTTGTGCTGGTGCGCTGATCGCGCGAAAAAGGCCGGTGGATCGCTCCACCGGCCTCTTATTGTGTCGTCAGGAAGGCAGGACTTAGAAGTCCATGCCGCCCATGCCGCCCATGCCACCGCCGGGCATGCCCATCGGTGCCTTGTCATCGGCGGGCATTTCCGAGATCGCCGCTTCGGTGGTGATCAGCAGGCCAGCGACCGAGGCCGCGTCCTGCAGCGCCGCACGAACAACCTTGGTCGGGTCGATCACGCCGGCTTCCACCAGGTTTTCATACACGTCGGTCGATGCGTTGAAGCCACGGGTTTCGTCATTTTCGCGCAGCAGGTTGCCCGCAACCACGGCACCGTCAACGCCCGCATTCTGGGCGATCTGGCGCAGCGGCGCTTCGATCGCCTTGCGGATGATGTCGATACCACGGGTCTGGTCGTCGTTCGCGCCCTTCATGCCGGCCAAAGCCTTGGTGGCATAGAGGAGAGCGGTGCCGCCGCCGGGGACGATGCCTTCTTCAACGGCCGCACGGGTGGCGTGCAGCGCGTCGTCAACGCGGTCCTTGCGTTCCTTGACTTCGACTTCCGAAGCGCCGCCAACCTTGATGACGGCAACGCCGCCAGCGAGCTTGGCCAGACGTTCCTGCAGCTTTTCACGGTCATAGTCCGAGGTGGTGTTCTCGATCTGCTGACGGATCTGCTCGGTACGGCCCTTGATCGCATCATGGTCGCCAGCGCCATCGACGATGACGGTGTTGTCCTTGTCGATGGTGACGCGCTTGGCGGTGCCCAGCATCGCCAGCGTGACATTCTCCAGCTTGATGCCCAGATCTTCCGAGATCACTTCGCCCTTGGTCAGGACAGCGATATCTTCCAGCATCGCCTTGCGACGATCGCCAAAGCCAGGAGCCTTGACCGCTGCGACCTTGAGGCCACCGCGCAGCTTGTTGACGACCAGGGTCGCCAGCGCTTCGCCTTCGATGTCCTCAGCGATGATCAGCAGGGGACGCCCCGATTGAACGACCGCTTCGAGGATCGGCAGGATCGACTGAAGGTTGCTGAGCTTCTTTTCGTGGATCAGAATATAGGGATCAGCCAGCTCTACAGCCATCTTTTCCGGGTTCGTCACGAAATAGGGCGACAGGTAGCCGCGGTCGAACTGCATGCCTTCGACGACGTCCAGCTCGAATTCGAGACCCTTGGCTTCTTCAACCGTGATCACGCCTTCCTTGCCGACGCGCTCCATGGCTTCGGCGATCTTTTCGCCAACCACGGTATCGCCATTGGCCGAGATGATGCCGACCTGGGCGATTTCCTTGGTCCCGGCGACGGGCTTGGAACGGGCCTTGAGATCCTCGACAACCTTGATGACAGCCAGGTCGATACCGCGCTTCAGGTCCATCGGGTTCATGCCGGCGGCAACCGACTTCATGCCTTCACGGACGATCGCCTGCGCCAGGACGGTCGCGGTGGTCGTGCCGTCGCCAGCGATGTCGTTGGTCTTGGAAGCGACTTCGCGCACCATCTGGGCGCCCATATTCTCGAACTTGTCCTTGAGTTCGATTTCCTTGGCGACGCTGACGCCGTCCTTGGTGATACGGGGAGCGCCGAAGCTCTTGTCGATGACGACGTTGCGGCCCTTTGGCCCCAGGGTCACCTTGACCGCGTCGGCCAGGATGTCGACACCGCGCAGGATGCGCTCACGGGCGTCGCGGGAAAATTTTACGTCTTTTGCAGCCATGGGAAAAACCCTCTTTCTTGCAAATGGGAATAGTCAGGAAAACGGAAACAGTCAGGCGATGACGCCCGGCCCGTCGCCTTTAGGCGACAACGCCCAGAATATCCGATTCCTTCATGATCAGCAGGTCTTCACCGTCGACCTTGACTTCGGTGCCGGACCATTTGCCGAACAGGACGCGATCGCCAGCCTTGACGTCGAGCGGGGTCACCTTGCCATCTTCGGCCTTCGAGCCGGAACCGACGGAGACGATTTCGCCTTCCTGCGGCTTTTCCTTGGCGGTGTCGGGGATGATGATCCCGCCGGCGGTCTTTGCTTCCGCCTCGATACGGCGGACGAGAACACGGTCGTGCAATGGACGAAATGCCATGTTGATTGCCTTTCCCTTCTGTTTGGGATCGGTCCGGCGCGCGATGCCGGGGATGAATCGCCCCGAAAACCGCACTCGCCTTATCCTTCTCCCGATAAACTGCGTCGCTGTTAGCACTCATTGATGGGGAGTGCTAGCGCGCTCTCATATGGCGCAACCAAAAAGCCGGTCAAGGGTTTGACAATGAAATTTTTGTAGCGATCTTGCCTCGCTGGATTGCCCGTCCGTGGCGCATTCCGGCGAGATATGTCCCCGGCGCAATCTTTGATGACGACTGCATCGCTTCCCGCCCTGCTTCGTTGTCGGAGGATAACAGGAAAGGACAGAGGATGCTTTTTGGCACAATCGTCGTGGCGGTCGACATTAATGATCCCGACAATGCGAGAGCCGCCATCGGTCGGGCTGCCGGCATTGCCGGATCGCAGGGACGGATCCACCTGCTCAACGTCCGCTATCACCTCCCGTCGCGCTATTCCGAACTGCTGGCCGGCGATTTCGACCAGCAGGAAAAGGACGAAGCGCTGGCCGCCATGCGCCTATGGTGCGCGGACGCTGGTATATCGGCGGCTCAGGTCAGTTTTCTGACACGGCGGGGCAGGGTCCGCGATGAGGTGATCGGTGAGGCGGAACGGACCGGCGCGGACCTGATCATCATCGGATCGCATCAGCCGACGATGTCGTCGAAGCTGCTGGGATCAAACGCATCGGCGATCGTCCACCAGTCGCCGGTCAGCGTTCTGGTCGTCCGGCATAGTGATTGATGGCGGGCGGCGGAAGGTTGCGAGGCGGCCGTCCACTTCCTACCTCACGCGCGTAGAACGAACGGGAGCCTGCGCGCATGACTGACATCTATACCCCGCCCGCCGTCTGGACATGGGACAAGGCCAGTGGCGGCCAGTTCGCCAATATCAACCGGCCAATCGCTGGCGCGACCCATGACAAGGATCTGCCGGTGGGCCAGCATCCGTTTCAGCTTTATTCGCTGGCCACGCCCAACGGGCAGAAGGTTACGATATTGCTGGAGGAATTGCTGGAGGCAGGATTTAGCGCGGCCGAATATGACGCCTGGCTGATCAGGATCGGCGATGGCGACCAGTTTTCCAGCGGCTTTGTGGCGGTCAACCCCAACAGCAAAATTCCCGCACTGATGGACCATAGCGTATCGCCGCCGCAGCGTGTGTTCGAGTCCGGTGCGATCCTGCTTTACCTGGCGGAGAAGTTCGGCGCCTTCCTGCCCACCGACCCGGCCAAGCGCACGGCAGCGCTCAGCTGGCTGTTCTGGCAGATGGGCAGCGCGCCGCTGCTGGGTGGTGGCTTTGGTCATTTCTACGCCTATGCCCCGGAAAAATACGAATATCCGATCAACCGCTACACAATGGAAGTGAAGCGGCAACTCGACGTGCTGGACCGGCATCTGGCGGAAAACGACTATATGGCGGGCGACGAATATAGCATCGCCGACATCGCTATCTGGACCTGGTATGGCGGCGTCGTGCTGGGCTATGCTTATGATGCGGTGGAGTTTCTGGACGCGGGCAGCTACACTAACCTGTTGCGCTGGGCGCGGCAGATCGACACCCGCCCCGCGGTCACGCGCGGGCGGATGGTCAACAAGATGAACGGGCCGCTGGAGGAGCAATTGCATGAGCGCCACGACGCGGGCGACTTTGCGACCAAAACGCAGGACAAGGTTGAAGCCGCGCCCTGACAATCCTCCCCCTGTGGGGGAGGTGGCATCGCGTAGCGATGACGGAGGGGTATCACCCTCTCGATAGCGGCCCCCCCTCCACCGCCCCTTGCAGGGGAGGATTTTCCTACCCCGCCGCCCTTACAATCTCCGCCCACTCCTCTTCGCTGATCACCGTGATCCCCAGCGCAGCAGCCTGTTTCAGCTTGCTCCCCGCCCCCGGCCCGGCCACCACAAGGTCGGTCTTGGCGCTGACTGATCCGGCCGCCTTGGCCCCCAATCGTTCGGCCTGCGCCTTGGCCTCGTCGCGGCTCATCGTTTCCAGCTTGCCGGTGAACACCACGATCTTACCCGTGACGGCGCTGGCGGTGGTTTCGACGATATAATCGGGCGGCGAGACTTCGGACAGAAGATCGTCCCACGCGGCCACATTATGCGGCTCGTGGAAGAAATCGGCGAGCGCATGGCCCACCGCCGCGCCAACATTCTCGACCCCGATATGATCGGCGATGACCTTGTCACGCTTGGCCTGCGTCTCCCCCTCCGGTGCGGCATCGCGCAGGGCTATAATCTCTTGCGCCAGAGCGCGCACAGCCGACAGCCTAGTATAGCGTTTGAGCAGATCGCGCGCCGTCACCGCGCCAACATGACGGATGCCCAGACCAAACAGCAGCCGCGCCGCGTCCGGCGCGCGCTTCGCCTCGATCGCGGCGAGCAGATTGTCGACCGACTTCTCCTTCCAGCCTTCGCGGCCGATCAGGTCGGAGCGGTGGCGTTTCAGGCGGAAAATATCGGCCGGCTCGGTGATCCAGCCCAGATCGAGAAATTCCTGGATCGACTTCTCCCCCAGCCCCTCGATATCGAGCGCAACCCGGCTGACGAAATGGCGCAGCCGCTCGAACCGTTGCGCCGGGCAGATCAGCCCGCCGGTGCAGCGATAATCGACCTCCCCTTCCTCGCGCACCGCCTCGCTCTGGCAGATCGGACATTCGGGTTTGAAGATATAGGGCGCGCCGGGCTTGTCACGATCCAGATTGTCCACCACCTGCGGAATGACGTCGCCCGCACGCTGGACGACGACGCGGTCGCCGGGGCGCACGCCCAACCGGGCGATCTCGTCGGCATTGTGCAGCGTGACGTTGGAGACGACGACGCCACCCACCGTCACCGGGGTCAGGCGACCCACCGGGGTTAGCTTGCCGGTGCGCCCGACCTGAATGTCGATCGCCTCCAGCGTCGTCTGCGCGCGTTCGGCGGGGAATTTATGCGCGATCGCCCAGCGCGGTGCCTTGGCCACGAAACCCAGCCGTTGCTGCCAATCGAGCCGGTCGACCTTATACACCACCCCGTCAATGTCGAAGGGCAGGTCGGCACGGGCGCGTTCGATGCTGCGATAATGGGCGAGCAGGGTTTCGAGGATATCTACTCGCAGCAGCCGGTCCGACACCGGCAGACCCCAGGCGGCAATCGCCTGCATCAGGCCCAGTTGCGTGTCGGCGGGCAAGGCGCTGTGCGCGCCCCAGCCATGGGCCAGGAAGCGCAACGGGCGGCTGGCGGTGACGCTCGCATCCTTCTGCCGCAGCGATCCGGCGGCAGCGTTGCGCGGGTTGGCGAATTGCCGCGCCTTGTCCGGCTCGTCTGCCTCCGCCAGCAGCCGGGCATTGAGCGCGGTGAAATCCGCCTTGGCCATATAGACCTCGCCCCGCACCTCGAACAGGTCGGGGATTGCATCGCCGGTCAGCCGCTGGGGAATATCGGCGATGGTGCGGACGTTGGCGGTCACATCCTCGCCCGTAGCGCCGTCGCCGCGCGTCGCGGCCAGCACCAGTTCGCCCTTCTCGTAACGCAACGAACAGGACAGGCCGTCAATCTTCGGCTCTGCGGTCAGCGCGACCGGCGCATCGTCGGGCAGCGCCAGGAAGCGGCGCACGCGGGCGAGAAATTCGGCGATATCCTCATCGGCAAAGCCATTGTCGAGGCTCATCATGCGGGCGGCATGGGGAATTTTCTTCAGCGCGGAGGTGGGTGCCGCCCCGACCTGCGCATTGGGCGAATCGGCACGGACGAGGTGCGGGAAAGCGGCCTCCAGCGCATTATTCTCGGCGATCAGCGCGTCATAGGCCGCGTCCGTAATCTCCGGCTGGTCCTGATCATGATAGAGCCGGTTATGCCTGGCCACTTCGCGCGCCAGACGCATCAGGCGGTTGGCAGCTTCGGCTTCATTCATGAATGAAAGCCCCAATTAGATGGACAAGCGATGACAACAAAAGTCGATAGGGCCACGAACAAAACGGCAGCCCTACCACTGCGAGCATCCAATATTTTCACGTTACATAACCAAATGTGGAAAACGGCCAGAATGATAGCAAGTGCAGTCCATGCAGACCAATATTTGTCCCCCATCGGATTTAGCCGATGCAGCATACCCAGAGCACCCCACCATAGCGACCCATATAGCAACAAGGGCGGAATAACTGCAATCGATGCGAGCATTCCCAACCGGCCTATCATCCTGATAATGACGGGCAGAAACGTCGTATGCTGGCCTTTCATTGACTGTAGTTTAAGTCCCGAATGATCGCACACTATACTATATCCCCCGCCACCGGCACCGTCTCGAACCGCTGCCCGAAACCGGCGATGATCGGGCGGGCTTTGGCGATGGCGGCCTGCACGGCGGGGAGCTTGAGCGAGGCCATGTGATTGTCGCGGCTGTCCCACACTTCGGTGATCCACAGCGCGTCGGGATTGGCGGTGTCGAGCGCAATCACATAGGACAGGCAGCCGGGCATGCCGGTCGTTCCCTCGCGCAGATAGGCGAGCAGTTCGTCGCGCTTGCCGGGTTCCGCGATCATCTGGCCGATCAGGCCGTAGCGCGGTGGGGCCGATTGCGCAGTGGCGGGGATGGCGCTGGCGGCCATGGCGGCGGCGGTCAGACCGATCATGTCTCTGCGATTATGGGTCATCGCGTCACTTCACTCCCTCCGTTCGTTTCGAGCCCTTCGACTGCCCGCCTGCGGCAGGCGCTCTGGATAAACTACGTCGAGAAACAATAGCGCAGTTCTCCCCGTTTCTCGACTACGCTCGAAACGAACGGGTGTTGGTGGCTAAACCCGCTCCAGCAACCGTTCCGCCTGCGCCCGCGCTTCTGCGGTAATCTCTGCGCCCGACAGCATCCGCGCGATTTCCTCGCGCCGTTCGCCTTCGTCCAGAGCATGAACGCCCGTCCGCGTCACGGTGCCGTCGCTGGACTTGGCGATCAGCAGATGGCCCGCCCCCCGCGCCGCGACCTGCGGGCTGTGGGTGACGACCAAAATCTGGTTGCTGCGGGCCAGCCGCGACAGGCGTTCGCCGATGGCGGAAGCCACCGCCCCGCCCACACCCCGGTCGATCTCGTCGAAGATCAGCGTGTCCGCACCGCCCTGCTCGGCCAGCGCGACTTTCAGCGCGAGGATGAAGCGCGACAATTCGCCGCCCGACGCGATCTTGGTCAGCGGAGCGAAGGGCGCACCGGGGTTCGTCGAAATCTCAAACTCCACCCGGTCCATCCCCTGCCCGGTCCATTGCGCTTCATCGAGCGGCGCGACCACGGTGCGGAACCGTGCAGCGTCCAGCTTCAGCGGTGCAAGTTCCGCCGCAACGGCCGCGTCCAGCCTGCCCGCAGCCATCTGGCGCTCACCCGACAGCGCCTGCGCAGCGGCGCGATAGCCGGCGGCCTTCTGCGCGACATCCGCTTCCAGCGCAGCGATATGCTCCTCCCCGCCCTCGATCGCGGTCAGCCGCGCGGCCATCTCCGCGCACAATTCCGCCAGATCATCGGGCTGAACCTGATGCTTGCGCGCCAGCCCGCGCAGGTCGAACAGCCGGGTTTCGATGTCGTCCAGCCGGGCGGGATCGAAGCTCAAGGCCTCGGCCACCTCGGCCAGCCGGTCCTCCGCCTCGCCCGCCTCCACCACTGCGCGGTCCAGCGCCTCCAGCACGGCGGCCAGCCGCTCATCCTCCGCCGCGATCCGGTCCAGCCGCCGCGCCGCCTGCCGCAATTGGGCGAGGCCACCGTCGGAGCCAGTCAAGCAATCGGCAATCGCCGACAGATCGTCGGTCAGGCGCGCGCCCTTCTGCATCGACGCACGTTCTTCCGCCAGCGTCGCCTCTTCGCCCGGTTCGGGGCGAAAACGGGCGAGTTCATCGACGGCGTGGGTCAGATAATCGCGGTCGCGCGCGGCGCTATCCACGGTCGCCCGCGCTTGCGCGAGAGCGCTCACCGCCTTGCGCCACGCGCCATACGCTGCGCCTACCGCCCCGGCATCGCAGCGGCCATAAGCATCGAGCAGCGCGCGATGCCCGCGCGCATTCAGCAACCCACGATCGTCATGCTGGCCATGAATTTCGACCAGGCACCCGCCCAGTTCGCGCAGCAGTGCCGCCGAACAGGCCGAATCATTGACGAAGGCGCGGCTGCCGCCATCAGCCTTCACCGTGCGGCGGATCAGCAGCGGTTCGCCCGGCTCCATCTCGATGCCATTGTCGGCCAGCAGCATCGCGGCGCGATGGTCGGCGGGCGGCGGGTCGAAGGTCGCGGTGACGCTGGCCTGCGCCTCGCCATTGCGGACTAGGCCACTATCGGCGCGTGCCCCCAGCGCCAGGCCCAGCGAATCGAGCAGGATCGACTTGCCCGCACCCGTCTCCCCGGTCAGCACGGAGAGGCCCGCGCCGAAATCCAGGTCCAGCGCCTCGATCAGCACGACATTGCGGATGGACAAAGCGCTCAGCATGACGCGCTTCTACCCGTCAATGCACAAAAGGGGAACAGGCAAGAAAGGCGATTACGCCTTGCTGCCATGTTCCTGCATCAGCTTGTAGCTGCGCTCATACCATTTGGTGCCGGGATAGTTGGCGCCCAGCACCGCAGCGGCCTTGCGCGCCTCTTCGGGAATACCGAGCGAGAGATAGCTCTCGACCAGCCGCTCCAGCGCTTCGGGCGTGTGCGTCGTGGTCTGATATTTGTCGATCACGACGCGGAAGCGCAGCGTGGCGGCAAGCCACTGGCCGCGCCGCTGGTAAAAGCGCCCGACCTCCATTTCCTTGCCGGCCAGATGGTCGTTGACCAGATCGACCTTCAACCGCGCATCGGCAGCATAGCGGGTGCCGGGATAGCGGCGGATCAGTTCGCCCAGCGAATCAAGCGCCTGTTGCGTAATCTTCTGGTCACGACTGACATCGGCAATCTGCTCATAATAGCAGAGCGCGATCAGATAATAAGCGTAGGGCGCATCCTTGTTGCCGGTATGGATCGACAGGAAACGCTGCGAAGCCGAGATGGATTCGGCATAATCGCTGTTCATATAGTAGCTGAACGCCGACATGAGCTGCGCCCGGCGCGCCCAGGGCGAATAGGGATGCTGGCGCTCCACCTCGTCAAACAAGGCGGCGGCGAGCTTATACTGGCCGCGATCAAGCCGGTCCTTGCCGCTATTATAAAGGGTCGACACGTCGCGGGCGACATATTGGGTGTCGGCCTTGTTCTTCGACGTCGCGCAGCCTGCGAGCAGGGTGGCAAGCAGAAGCGGGGCGGTGGCCGCGCCGATGCGCGTTACGGTTTTCATCAGCATGGGCGGGTCATAGCCGAGCAGATCGCTGCCGCCAAGCGGCAGAATGGTGTCACCCTCAACAGGCCGTTCGGGCGGGCAGATCAAGCCGCGCCACCGCGCCGCCATGCACGCCCGGCGTCAGCGAGAAACGCCCGCCCAGCTGGACCGCCAGCGCATTGGCAATGCGCAGCCCCAGCGATTCGCTGGCACCATGTTGAAAGTTCGGGGCGACGCCATGGCCGTCATCGACGATGCGCAGCGCCAGCGCGCCCTGTGCTTCTTCCAGCGCCACCGCGACCGTGCCGGGCCGGTCGGGCAGGCCATGCTCGATCGCGTTGCTGACCGCCTCCGCCACGATCAGCGCCAGCGGGACGGTGATGGCGGGTTCGATGGTCAGGCCGTCGGGCGCGGAAACGGTCAGCTTGATGTCCGAACGGCCGCTGGCTTCCAGCACATCGCTCGTCAGCGTGGTCAGGAAAGCGCGAATATCCTGTCCCTGCCCCGACGGATCATACAGCGCGCGGCTGATCCGGCCGACCAGCCCCAACCGCGCCGACGCATCGTCCAGCGCCTTGCGCGCTACATCATGATCGACATGACGCCGCTGGAGCGCAAGCATCGCAGCGACCACCTGCAAATTGTTGGACACACGATGCTGGAGTTCGTGGAACAGCAGTTCCCGATTTTCCGCCAGCGCCCGGTTACGTTCCCGCTCTACCGCCAGATGGAAATTGGCCCGCTGCATGAAGTGGATCAGCAATATGTCGACCACGACGACACCGGTATAGAACAGCATCGCGACCGCGACCCCAGGGTTCATATCCGCACTGTAAAAGGGCGGAATGAACACATACCAGGACACTAGGCCGCAAAGGATGGCCGCAAAAATCCCCGGCCGCACTCCGAACAGAAAGGACGAGAGGATGACCACCGGAAAGAAGGTGACGAAGGGATAGCCATTGGGCAGCAAAGGTTCGGCCGCGATCCGCAGCATGAAGGCCGCGCCGCAAAAGATCAGCGTCAGACCATAGGCATAGATTGGCCGGTCAAGGACCAGCGGCAGCCGTTCGACAAAGCGCGCGTTGCTCCGCTGCATGATGTTCCCCAAATGATCCATCGTTACAGTAGCAGAACTTTGCCCCATCGCCTTGATCGAAATCAGTCCATTGCGCAGCCGACATTAAAAAGGGGCGCCCGGTTGAACCGGACGCCCCATTTTTTACTCAGTTCGTCGGACGGACGATCAGTCCTGGGTCAGGAAGTCGGGCAGACCGCCCGGTGCCGGACCATCATCATTGCCGCCTTCGCTGCGTTCACGACGCGGGCCACGGTCACCGCCATCACGGCGCGGACCACGACCGCGATCTCCGCCTTCGCGACGCGGGCCACGGCCTTCACCGCCGCCACCGTCACGGCGCGGGCCACGATCACCGCGCGGTTCGCGCGCTTCACGGGCAGGACGGGTATCCTCCAGCTCTGCGCCGGTTTCCTGATCGACGACGCGCATCGACAGGCGAACCTTGCCGCGCGGGTCGATTTCGAGAACCTTGACCTTCACTTCCTGGCCTTCCGACACGACGTCGGTGGGCTTTTCCACGCGCTCATTCTTCATTTCGGAGACGTGGACGAGGCCGTCCTTGCCACCCATGAAGTTCACGAACGCACCGAAATCGACGATGTTGACGACCTTGCCGTCATAGATCTTGCCGACTTCGGCTTCCTGGGTGATGCCAAGGATCCACTTGCGGGCGGCCTCGATCTGCGCCGGATCGGACGAGCTGATCTTGATCAGGCCTTCATCGTCAATATCGACCTTCGCGCCGGTTTCGGCGACGATTTCGCGGATGACCTTACCGCCGGTGCCGATGACTTCGCGGATCTTCGACTTGTCGATCTGCAACGTCTCGATACGCGGGGCATGGGCCGACAGCTCGGTACGGGTCGATGACAGCGCCTTGCTCATTTCGCCAAGGATATGCGCACGGCCTTCCTTCGCTTGCGTCAGCGCAGCTTCAAAGATTTCGCGGGTGATGCCCGCAATCTTGATGTCCATCTGCATCGTGGTGATGCCTTCGGACGTGCCTGCGACCTTGAAGTCCATGTCGCCCAGATGATCTTCGTCACCCAATATGTCGGACAGGACGGCAAAGTCCTTGCCTTCCAGGATCAGGCCCATGGCGATGCCGGACACGGGGCGCTTCAACGGCACACCGGCGTCCATCATCGACAGCGAGCCGCCGCAGACGGTCGCCATCGAGGAGGAACCGTTCGACTCGGTGATGTCCGAGAGGACGCGGATCGTGTAGGGGAACTCGTCCTTGCTGGGCAGCACGGGGTGCAGCGCACGCCATGCGAGCTTCCCATGGCCCACTTCACGACGACCCGGCGCGCCGAAACGGCCGACTTCACCGACCGAATAGGGCGGGAAGTTATAGTGCAGCATGAAGTTTTCATAATGCAGGCCAGTAAGGCCGTCGATCATCTGCTCGGCGTCCTTGGTGCCCAGCGTGGTGGTGCAGATCGACTGCGTCTCACCGCGCGTGAACAGGGCCGAACCATGGGTGCGGGGCAGGAAGCCGACCATCGCTTCGATCGGGCGGATCTGCGTGGTGGTGCGGCCGTCGATGCGCTTGCCGTCCTTCAGGATGGCGCCGCGCACGATTTCCGCTTCCAGCTTCTTGGTAAGCTTGATGCCGGCCATGACGGTCTGGGCGTCCAGGCCATCGGCGGTGAACTTCGCCTTCGCCTTGGCGCGGGCTTCGTTCAGCGCGTTGGAACGGGCAGACTTGTCGGTCAGCTTGTAGGCGGCGGCAATGTCCTTGCCGATCAGCTTCTTCAGCTTGGCCTTGAGTTCAACCAGATCATCGCTCTTGGCCATGTCCCAGGGGTCCTTGGCGGCCTTTTCCGCCAGGCTGATGATGGCGTCGACAATCTTCTTGCTCGCGTCATGCGCGAACAGGACGGCGCCCAGCATGACCTCTTCCGACAGCTCTTTCGCTTCGGATTCGACCATCATCACCGCGTCGTAGGTGGCAGCAACGACCAGATCGAGTTCACCGGTCTTTACCTCGTCCAGCGACGGGTTGAGCTGATATTCGCCATCCTTGTAACCGACGCGCGCCGCGCCGATCGGCCCCATGAAGGGCACGCCCGACAAGGTCAGCGCAGCCGATGCGGCGATCATCGCCACCATGTCCGGCTCGCTTTCGCCATCGAACGACAGCACCTGGGCGATGACGTTGATTTCGTTGTAGAAGCCTTCGGGGAAGAGCGGGCGGATCGGACGGTCGATCAGGCGGGAAACCAGCGTTTCCTTTTCGGTCGCGCCGCGCTCACGCTTGAAGAAGCCACCGGGGATGCGGCCGGCGGCGGAATATTTTTCCTGATAGTGAACGGTCAGGGGGAAGAAATCCTGGCCTTCCTTCACGCTCTTGGCGGCGGTCACGGCGCACAGCACCACGGTTTCGCCATAGGTCGCCAGCACGGCGGCATCAGCCTGGCGTGCGATGCGGCCGGTTTCGAGGGTCAGCGTCTTGCCAGCCAGCTCGATCGATACTTTCTTGACATCAAACATAGTTTTTTCCTTCGCCCGCGTGGGCCCTATTGCCGGGCGGGGCCTTTGGTGGAGCCGGTAAGACTCCATGACTGGAGAGCTTCACGCTCTCCTCCGTCGCGGGTGCGACGGTGTGGGGAAATGTCCCCTTTATCATGCCGCCGTGCCGGATTGCCCGGCGCCATGGTTTACCTATTTCGTCATCCCGGACCTGATCCGGGATCCATTCACGCTCGGCTCCGGTTGAACGCCACCGTAGCGCCGAATGGATACTGACTTTCGTCAGGATGACGGGCCATTCAATTAGCCCGGAATCAGAAACGGCCCCGCATGGGGGCCGTCCCGTTGAAGGTCTGCGTTATTTGCGCAGGCCCAGCTTGGCGATCAGGTCGGTGTAGCGAGCCTGATCCTTCTTCTTGAGATAGTCCAGCAGCGAACGACGCTTGTTGACCATCATCAGCAGACCACGGCGGCTGTGATTATCCTTGTGGTGACCCTTGAAATGCTCGGTCAGGTTGGTGATCCGCTCGGTCAGGATCGAAACCTGAACCTCTGGCGAACCCGTGTCACCCTCAACGCGGGCATATTCCTTGATCAGCGCTTCCTTGCGCTCGGCAGTAATCGTCATCTATTCGTCATCCTTCGACATCAGGTTGAAACCGCGCACCACGATGATCTGATGATCATCCGACCGGACCAGCGCGACGGGGATGTTCCCGTCCATCGCCAGATACAGGCCGGTGGTGGCAGTGATCCCGGTCAGAACCTTCCCCTGTCGGAGAGCGATGGCCTGGTCGGGAGAGACGGGGAGAGCCGGGATGTCGTCCAGCCCCGCCGTCAGCGGCAGCATAAGGCTACCGATGGCGCGCTCGTTAGCAGCATGGCGCAATTTGTCCAGCGAAATCGCGGAATCCAGGGTGAACGGCCCGGCCTTGATACGGCGGAGCATGGTGACATGCCCGACCGTGTCGAGCGCCAGCGCAACGTCGCGGGCAAGCGAGCGGATATAGGTGCCCTTGGAGACATGGGCGGTAAGGGTGATACTCTCTATCCTCTCCCCGGCGGGGAGAG
>NZ_CAVK010000248.1 GCF_000382885.1 Sphingobium indicum BiD32 | reverse complement strand
TCTCGACTTCGCTCGAAACGAACGGAGTGTGGGTGGGTGATCGGGTTTACTGGGCGGGACAACTTGTCCCTTCACCCGCCACCAGATCCAGACAACGACCGTCAATCTCGCTCTTCGCGACCGGCAGGGCGATCAGCGCCGCCAGCGTCGGCAAGATATCCACCGTCTCCACGCCCAGCGGTTGCTCGAAATGCGCCAGCCCCTTGCGCCAGAACAGGATCGGCACGCGGCGGTCATAGTCCCATGGGCTGCCATGGGTCGCGACATAGCCCTTGGTCGGATCGACAATCGGCGTGACGCGGGGTTTGAGTAGCAGCAATATGTCGCCCGACCGCTGCGTATCGAAGCTGGCGCGCGCTTCCTGAAGCAGGGTCCAGCTTTCCGGCGGGCCGGAGGGGGATGGGACGGCGGCGATCTGTGCCTTGGTATAGGCGGCCTCGACCTGCGGGTGTCCGCGCAGGAATTTCAATGTCTCGGCCTCCACCGTCGCGCGCTGGGCGGTGGTCAGCCCCTTGTCGAAATACAGGTCACCCGCCGGGCCGTCGCCCCAGATCAGTTTCTTGCCGGACAGGCCGGTCTTTGCCCCGATCGCCGCGGTCAGCGCCTTGGGCGTCAGCGCTTCATCGACGCGAACGGCCATCGGCATCGCATTTTCCTGATGCCGTTCGGGCAGGTCGTGGCCGCCATGGTCGGCGGTCAGCATGACAACATAGTCGATGCCGTCCTTGTCCAGCCGGTCGAAGAAGGCGCCCAGTTCGCGATCCAGCCGGTCGACCTGGATGCAGCTTTCGGTGCCTTCGGTGCCGTAGGTGTGGCCGATATAGTCGGTTGCCGACAGGCCGATCGAGATGATGTCGCTCTGCGCCTGCTTGCCCAGCGCCATGCTTTCGATCGCGGCGGCGGCCAGCACCAGGGTCATGGCATCCTGTTCGGGCGATGCGCGAAAGCTCTTGAAGTCGCCAGCAGCGCGGGCGAAGCGGCCGGTACCAACGCTCTTGCCTGCGCCGATCGCGACGGGGAAATCCTTGGCCGTGCATTGTTGCGGCAGGTCGAAACCGGCATTGGGTTGGGCCAGGCGCTGGGCGAAGGCTTCGTTGATTTTCGCGACCAGCGGCGGCGTGGCGACGCCCTTATAGCTGACAAAGCCTTGCGCGCCACCGACCCACCATGTCTGGTCGGCGGTCGGCCCGCCCATCATGATCGCGGCGCGATCCTTGCCCGCGACGGAGACGACGCGGGTGGCCGGGTTGGCGATCTTCATGCGGCCGCCCAGCGTCGGGACTTTCAGATGGATGGGTGAGGCGACATAGTCGCCGCTGTTGCTGCCGGACACGCTTTCATCCTCGGCACAATAGATCGCCTTGTCGTCCCGCGCGGTCGACAGGTCGAACCAGGTGTTGGCGATGATGCCGGTGCGCGACGGGCGGCTGCCGGTCAGGATGGTCGAATGGCCGGGGCAGGTTTCGGTCGCCGCGTGGCTTTGATAGCCTTTGGGGAACACGGCGCCCTGCGTCAGCCGCTTGAGGCCGCCGCTATAATATTGGCGATATTCGCTGAACAGGTCAGCCGAAAACTGGTCGATCGAGATGGCGACGATCAGCTTGGGTGGCGTCGTTTGCGCTGTAGCGGGGATTGCGGTGGCGAGTAGCAGGGCGGCGGCGACTTTTCTCAACATATTTCGACCCTTTAATCAGGACATTCCGGCCATCCTCCCCTGCAAGGGG
>NZ_CAVK010000249.1 GCF_000382885.1 Sphingobium indicum BiD32 | reverse complement strand
ACGCGTGTGGCCATGAAATCCGCTGGCCGCTTTTCCCAGAAGGCAGCGAAGCCCTCCTTGAAATCCTCGCTGCGCAGAAGCTCCACCTGAGCGTTTTCCTCTTTCGCCAGATCGGCATCGAAGGATACCGGCGGATTGCGGAAGCGCTCTTTCGCCAACGTCAGCGCGCCGAGCGGCAGGCGGGCGAGTTGCGCCGCCTTGGACACGGCGGTTTGCATCACCGCTGTATCCTCTGTCAGAACGTCGGCAAGGCCGATCCGCACCGCATCCTCTCCCGAGATCGTCTCGGACTCGAAGATGATCCGTCTTGCGCGGCCGGTTCCTACCCGCTGTGGAAGGGTGCGCATCATGCCCCAGTCCGGGATGAGACCCAGTTTAAAGAAGGGCACAAGAATCTTCGTCCCCGGCCCGACTATAATGTAGTCACCAAGCATGGCGAGGCCAACGCTCGCACCTGCAGCCCAACCCTCCGCCGCCGTGACGATCGCGACCGGAGCCTCTGCAACCAGCCGGCAGAGCCGATGGATGTGCTGAAGTCGGGCTCTCGCCTGTTCCTCCGACAGGCCGATCATCGACGGTACGTCCCCGCCAGCGGAAAGATTGCCATTAACACCTCCAAGCACGAGTGCGCGAACCGAAGGGTCCTGCAGACCCTCGCGCAACCCATGATACAATTCCTCGCGCACATTATAGTCGACCGCATTCAACTTCGCAGGCCGACTGATCAGCAGCCGCAGCACGTGTGGTGCCGGCCGATCGACAGCAATATTCTCGAATACCTCTTTAGACATCGAGGCGCCCCACGATCGAGACGGACGCGACATTCTGCGACGGCTGGCCGCCGAGATTATGGGTCAATCCGATCCGAGGATTGGGGAGTTGACGCTCCCCTGCGCGACCCGATAGCTGAAGATACATCTCATACAGCATCCGAATGCCGCTGGCACCGATGGGGTGGCCGAAGCATTTGAGACCGCCATCGATCTGGCAGGGGATTTTGCCGTCAGCGTCGAACAGGCCGTCGAGCGTATCCTTCACCCCCCGCCCCTCGTCAGACAGACCAAGGTCCTCCATCGTAATCAGTTCGGTAATCGAGAAACAGTCATGAACTTCGGTCATGCTGATTTCCTCGCGTGGACTTTGGATCCCCGCCTCGGCATAGGCGCGCTTCGCAGCGATGCGGGTGGTATGGACGTAGCTCCCGTCCCAGCCACTGTCCTGCAATTCCCATCCGTTGCTGACCGCGATCTGCAGCGCCTTGAAACTGACGATATCTTTCTTGCCCATCGCTCGCGCGATCTCGGGTGTGGTGAGTATCGCGGCGGCAGCTCCGTCCGACACGCCCGAGCTATCGTGATCTTGTGGACGTCCAGGCCCACATACTTCACCGTCTCGCTCATCGCTCGCCTCCATGCAGGAGATCGCGCCAGACCAGCGATCTCGATCCTGCATACTACGAGGCCGATGGGGTCAGCCTCAGGCGAACATGTGGTCTAGTGATGGTATGGCGCGGAAACGGGGCCCCTTTGGGGGGACAGCCAAATGGGCTGTTACGATCTAGAGTTTCAGAGTTAGCTACCTCGGGAAGTACAAAGGACAGCTGCCAATAGCGGAAAGTCGGTCCAAATGGAGATACATTTCAAGGCAGCGGGTGAGGTATTGCGCAGCAAAAAATGAAGGGAAACGCTAATGGACGCAGTTGGTGTCGAAACGACCGGATCAAAGCCCGTCGGCGCAGGGATATTGAACGACTCAATTGCAATTGATCGATTGAAAGAGTCGCTCAAGTTACAAAAAGCGGCGTTCAGAAGAAATTCTAACCCATCACAGATGGAACGAACCGCCCATCTCCGGGCACTCGTTGCAATGATGGCCGCTAATCGTAATAAAATTCGTGATGCGTTGGTGCAGGATTTTTCGGCGCATCCAACGGAGTTTTCTGATTTGATCGAGGTCGCGGGCGTTATGGGCCGGGCCGAAACCGCGATCAACCGTCTGCCCGTTTGGATGGCGCCCGATCGCCGCGAGGCTGAACCGATGTTCGGAACGCCCACCGCTTTCATGCAGTACCAACCTAAAGGGGTGATCGCAAATGTGGTGCCCTGGAATCTGCCATTCGAGCTTGGCTGCGGGCCACTTGCAGAAATGCTAGCGGCCGGAAATCGGGTTATCCTTAAACCCTCGGAGTATACTCCGGCTTGCGCAGACGTTCTCGAGGAGATGATCGCCGCCACTTTCGATCGAGATCACGTAACCGTCTCGAAGGGAGGCCTTGATTTGGCAAAAGCACTTCCATCCCTTCCATGGGATCATATACTTTACACCGGAAGCACAGTTGTCGGACGCCAGATCATGGCGGCTGCAGCTGAGAATTTGGTCCCTCTGACACTTGAACTGGGTGGAAAATGCCCAACTATTATGACATCAACGGGGCTTAGCTCCCGTAATATTCAATCTGTACTTGGAATGAAACTAGCCAAGAACGGCCAGATATGTGTATCGGTTGATCATGTGCTGGTCCATCGAGAGCAAATGGAGGCGTTCGTTTCTGCCCTGCAGGAGTATTACCGTACCAATTTGAACAACCATTCACAATCTCCAGATTGTACCGGAATCATCACGCAACGCCAATTGGATCGGCTTGTTGGACTACTTGATGAAGCAAATATCAGTGGCGAACGGGTTATCCATCTTGAAGATTCAGGTATTGATCGGGACCGGCGCATTATGCCGCTTACCTTAATTGTGGACCCGAAACCTGGGCTTAGTTTGATGAATGAGGAAATATTCGGCCCAATTCTGCCCATAATACCTTATGACTCGATCGAAGATGCTATTGAGCTCATAAATCAACGCGATCGCCCCTTGTGTATTAATATATACAGCCAAAATCCCGAGGAAATTGATGCTGTGCTCGAACGCACCATCTCAGGCGGCGTCACGGTTAATGGCGCAGCATTGAACGGTGTTTGTCCCTCACTTGGTTTCGGGGGCATTGGCGCTAGCGGCATGGGCCGTCATCATGGCATAGAAGGATTCCGCGAGTTTAGTAATAATAGAGCAGTCTACTTTAGATCTGAGCAGGATAATCTTGCCTCGATCTTTCCACCTTTTGGCGAAGCCACGCGCGATCTGGTTGCTTCGATTTTTTAGTCATCTTCAGATTAATTTTGCGCATCGCTACATGAGTCATAGAAGACGGCTTCTATTGCGTGTCTATAATAATTTGAATGGGAGATTTTCGATGTCTATTAGTACAATGGCAGATAACGGAAGCGGCGATCTTTTGAAGCTGAATGATCGACTTGACTCGATGAAGGCGGCTTTCTTGCTCAATCCATATCCGCCGCTTGAAGAACGTCGTGATCATTTACGTGCATTGATCTCGATGCTAGTTTCGAACCGCCAGCGTATCCGCGATGCGCTGCGAGCCGATTTTCATTCCCATTCAGATCTGTATGCCGATCTTATCGAAATGGTCGGCCCCGTCGAACGCGCCCATGCGGCGATAGGCAATCTGGAGAAGTGGATGGCGCACGAAGAACGCTATGCTGATCCGGCCTTATATGGTGATGGGAAGGCCTATGTAGAATATCAACCTAAAGGTGTTATTGGATCCATAGTTCCTTGGAATTTTCCAGTTGAATTGGCGTGCGGACCTCTCTCCGATATTCTCGCTGCCGGGAATCGAGCAATGATAAAGCCGTCGGAATTCACGCCGGTGACGAGCTCGATGTTGCGCGAGATAATTGGCGCGACATTTGATGAAGATCATGTCCATGTGGTTGAAGGCGGCGAGGAGATGGCTCGTCATTTCTCAGCTCAAAAATGGGATCATCTTCTTTATATTGGCAGCACACGCGTGGGCCGGCTGGTCATGAAGGCGGCCGCAGAGAATTTGGTTCCCGTGACGTTGGAGTTGGGAGGAAAATGCCCCGCGCTGCTGACTAAAAGTGGTGTCAACCCGAAATCTGTAGCCTCTATTCTGGGCTTGAAGACAATGAAGAATGGACAGGCTTGCGTGTCGGCTGACTATGCCTTGGTCCCGTCCTCAGAAAAGGAAAAGTTTCTTGAACTCGTTCTGCGATATTCCCGTGATACGATACCAGGCTTCTTCAATTCCGATGATTGCACCGGTATCATTTCTCGATCGCACTTTGACCGGATCCAGGCTCTTATTGAAGATGCCCGGTCTAAGGGTGCTGAAATCATATCACTTGATGAGAGTGTTGAGGCTGATGCCTCAAGCAGGCGCATG
Organism: Sphingobium indicum BiD32; assembly: GCF_000382885.1. Taxonomy (GTDB): domain Bacteria; phylum Pseudomonadota; class Alphaproteobacteria; order Sphingomonadales; family Sphingomonadaceae; genus Sphingobium; species Sphingobium japonicum_C. Next base: position 1,340 of record NZ_CAVK010000249.1, on the reverse strand, counting down.
GCTCTCCACCTGGTTATCGACCCTTCACCCGATGCGAGGGTAACAAAGGAAGAGGTTTTCGGGCCTGTGTTGCCAATCATTTGGTATGATGAGCTGGATGATGCTATTGCGTTGATTAACCGTGGAGAACGTCCGCTCGCAATTTATATCTTCTCGGAAGACAAGCAGGAGATCGAGAATGTGTTACGCCGAACCATCTCTGGAGGCGTGACAGTGAATGGCGGGGCCATTCATGGCACATTGTCGACGCTCGGATTTGGCGGCATAGGCGGCAGCGGAATGGGGCGTCACCATGGCTGGGACGGGTTCCGGGAATTCAGCAACGCCCGCGCCATCTTTGTTCGCGGCGAACAGGACAATGTCGATATCTTGTACCCGCCTTACGGTGATGCGGTACGGGAAGTAGTCGATAGCATTCTGACATAAGAGCCTGATCCGAAAGTTGTTGAGCAATACCAGCCATTTGTGATTCATCCGTCTTTCCGAAGAGATGGAGTGAGGCATGGCATGGACTGGTAATTCCCGGCGTGAGCATAGCCGGGATGGATTGCGGTATCCATCCAATTTAACTTGCTGTTACCCACAAGTGGTCGCGTGCTTGATTCCGTTTGTCGCGCGCCAATTGCCTGCCTGGAATCGGTCATGACATACTGGGTCTCCTTGCTGCCCATTATGCCCCGTGACGTGCCCCCCATAATCTCCTTCACATTGAGTTAGAGTCCATGCCTTATGGAAGGACGGACGAGATGAAGCGGATACGGTTTACAGAAGAACAGATCATTGGCGTGTTGAAGGAGGGCGAGGCGGGAGCGAAGACCGCTGATTTGGCCGGCAGGCACGGTGTGTCGGAAGCGACCATTTACAACTGGAAGTCCAAGTATGGCGGCCTAGAAGTATCAGAGGTGGCCTGGCAAAACTGCACAGGGTGATAAGTGGATTTTCTGCCTGACCGTGACCAATGGGCCGCATGACAGGAGATCAGATGAGCAGACGACCACGCCGGAACCACAGCCCGGCTTTCAAGGCAAAGGTGGCATTGGCTGCCGTTAAGGTTGAGAAGACGCTGGCCGAGTTGGCGCAGCTTTATGACGTTCACCCGAACCAGATCACGACTTGGCGGACCCAGTTGCTGGAAGGGGCAGCAGGGGTTTTCGGATCGGACAGCGCTACCGAGGCGGCGGAGCCTGCGATCGACGTGAAGACGTTGCACGCCAAGATCGGCGAGTTGACGCTGGTGAACGATTTTTTGGCCGGCGCGCTCGGGAAGGCGGGTCTGTTGCCGAGCGCAAAGCGATGATCGACCGTTCGCACACGTTGCCGCGTATCGCTCCGGTGAGGGC
>NZ_CAVK010000250.1 GCF_000382885.1 Sphingobium indicum BiD32 | reverse complement strand
CGCTCGTCGGCAGCGTCAGATGTGTATAAGAGACAGGCAAGGAAGCGGACGCGCGCGAGACGGCGGAACGCATCGCTCTCGCCCGGTCCATCTGGGAACGTGGCGCCCCGCCCGTCGGCACCCCGGCAGAGGTCTATGCCCGATCACGGGGGATCAGCATGACGCTGCCCCCTACCGTCCGCTTCGTCATGACCCCGCGTTGGCGGGATAGCGAAACCGGCGAAGTCGGACGCGATCATCCCGCGATGGTCTGCGCGCTGGTCGATGCGCCGGGCCGGGTCGTGGGTGTCCAGTGCATTTTCCTGCAGGATGGTGGCCGTCGCAAATATGAGCGGCTCCGCGAGGATGGCAGCAAGGCCAAGGCCAAGCTGACCTTCGGCGTGATCGTCGGGTCGGCATTCCGCATCGGCCCGCCATCCGACCATATCGTCATCTGCGAAGGCCCGGAGGATGGACTGACATTGCGCCAGCAACTGCCCGACACGACCGTCTGGGTCGCGTGCGGCACCGCCCTTATGTCCCGCGTGTCGCTGCCATCCTCGATCCATCGGGTCACGCTGGCCGGTGACAATGGCTCGGCGGGGCTAGCCGCCGTCGATCAGGCGACGGCTGCCTATCTGGATGCCGGGATCGCGGTCAACGCGATCTTCCCCGATGACGGGTTCAAGGACTGGAACGATCAGCTTCGCGGGGTGCGCGGCTGATGGCGTCGGTAGCAGATAAAATGCGGGACGCAGACTTTGCGCGTCCAGAGCCTCTGTCGCTTATGGGCGAAGTCGCGAAAGGGGAGAAGTATCCGATACATGCCCTTGGTGAGACGATCGGAGGTGCCGTCGCTGCCATATCCGAAAAGGTGATGGTCCCGCCCGCGCTGGCCGCTAACTCGGTTCTCAGTGCCTGCTCGCTCGCCGTCCAGCCCTACGTCAATGTCCTTCTTCCTATCGGCGATGCCCGGCCCGTTAGCCTTTTTCTCGTCACAGTAGCGGAAAGCGGTGATCGGAAATCCACTACGGACAATCTCGCCACCGGGGAAATCGCAGTCTACCAGCGCGAGCTTCAGGAGCATCATGTTCGATCGGAGCATGAAATCACGGCACGCAAGCTCGCATGGGACGCGAGCAAGGGTGAAGCGCTGGCGACATCGAAAAAGCGGGGCCGGGAGGCGATTGAGCAGGCGCTCAACGATCTGGGCGCGAAGCCGCTAGATCCTATGGTGCCGACCATTACCGTCCGCGTCGGCACGACACAGGGCCTTCTCAAGCAATTCGAAATCGCCCGGCCTTCCCTCGGCCTGATGTCAGACGAAGGCGGCTCGTGGTTGGGCGGCTATGGACTGTCGGAAGACAACCGCCTGTTCACCGTGGCGACGCTCAGCGACCTATGGGATGGCCAGCCTGTCCAGCGCCTCACGGCTGGGGAAGGCGCGACATCGCTATATGGACGTCGCCTGACCTTCCACATGATGATCCAGCCGGTCCTGGCTGGCCGCCTGCTGGGCGACGCTGAGTTCAAAGGCCAGGGCTTCCTGAGCCGCCTACTCGTCGCACAACCTGAAAGTCTGGTTGGCACCCGGTTCGTTGATCCACATGCGCCGGTGGACGACACGATCGCGCAGCGGATCGACAGCTATAACCGCAGACTGGCGCAGATCATCCGAGCGAAAATGCCCATGGATGAGGATACGAGGGCGCTGCGGCCCAATCCTGTTCCCCTGTCTCGCTCCGCCCAAATACTTTGGTGGGACTTCTCAAACGAGATGGAGAAGCGCGCAGGCAAGGATGGCGACATGAGTGAGGTCAGGGGCTTTGCACTCAAACTGGCGGAACATGCGGCGCGCATCGCGGCTGTGCTTTCTGTGTTCCAACAAGGCCCTCGGATCGAAGAAATTGAAGACGAGCAGATGGCCAACGGCATCTTGCTCGCACGATACTATCTTGCGGAGGCCGCGCGCCTATTCGGCTCTGCCTCCCCCAATCCTATCATAATGGCGGCCCAAAAGGTTTCCGACTGGCTGAAGGACAAGTGGGGTGAGAACCTGATCTCGGTCGGCATTCTTCAGAATTTTGGGCCACCCGCGGTAAAGAAGAAGGCCGCCACCTTCGTGAAAGATGTCATCGCCGTGCTGGTAGAGCACGATCATTTGTCTGCCCGGCTACCCAGCGGCGGCATGGTCAGCGGCAATAAAGTCCGCGACGTGTGGCGGGTGCAGGTGCGCAATGACTAAACTTTCGCCAACAATAGCCTGCGATAGCTATTCCGTCGACGCCTTCGAAGCGTCCGCGAAAGCCGAGGATTTCCGCCGTTTTCGTATCGATCGCGACGAAACTTTAGCCGCTTTAGCTACTTTAGCCGGGGGCAGTGAATGGGCGACGGGTGTTCATGCCCTGATCGCGTACACGTGCCCTGCATTTCATAGCCCGTCGGAGTGGGACACGCTTTGCTGGCGTGTCTATTCATTCGCAACCGCATGGGCAGATGACGGCCTGCGTTATGGCTGGACGTTGCTCGATATGTTTGGCTGCAATCCTGACCCGATCGCGCGCCGGGTCGATCGCAACGGTGTTGCCATGACGCTGGGCCGGATGCTCTCGCCGCTTACCGTCGCTGCCGTCGATGCGGACGCCTGGCACTTCGCCGACCAACGCGGCACCCTCCTTCGTTTCACCCGCATGGATCGCGCCGGGCAGGTTCCGATGTGGATCGCCTATCGCGCTCACGGGGGTCCGTAACAATAGCCAAGGCGTAGCTAAAGTGGAGCTAAAGTTATCATTGCCAACCTCAATTCACCACATCCTACATAGGAATGGAGGGCGGCTATCCTATTGTAATATATACAATAATAAGGATATTTTCATTATGAGTGGACGGTTTGATGTAGGCTTTAGCCGCACTAAGGCTAAAGTAGCTAAAGTAGCTAAAGATGGGATGGAAGGGGCGCTTTGGCCAAGCGCCTCACATGCGGAAATTCCGTTGGAACATCTGATGCTCTGCTGGACGCCCGGCGTTCACGTCATGGCGGTTCTTCATCCCGACTATGACGATAACGGGGTTCTGCTGGATCGCAGTGACCTCGCCTGCTCTGACGGCTGGGCCTCGATTGGTGACATGGACCGAATGGACAAACTGTATGGGGTTCTTGGGGAGATTATCGTGCGCGATAGTGTGTCCTTGGAGGCCGTTCGCCGCGCCCTCTCATATTGCCCGGAAGCGGTTCGGTTGGGACTAGCCCCTGAGCCGCCCATGAAACGCGGCGGGCTGGCGCTGTGCCGCTTTAGTCAGATTGACCCAGATGGGCGCATACGGGGGCCATTTACGTCATGATCCACCAAGGCACGGTCGTTTGGCAGTTGGGGCGCATCCATCAAGCCTATGCCACTTACAGCAAGAACGGGGTTCGTAGGGCGCGTCGGCCCTTCGATAGCTGGTGGGAGCCGGGTTCGATCTGGGCAGTCACCGACCCCTCCGATGCGCTGGAGTTCTCCGCGTTTCAGATTGGTGTGACCCTGCGCGAGATAGGCGGACTGGGAGTGGTGGACGAGATTATCGGCCTGTTCCGCGATGAACATGGGCCAGATGCCACCGGCTGGCTGGCTAACATCTGGGGCGAACTGCAACCGGATTGTGATGCGCGTCAGCAGTTCGTCTTGCGCTTCGGAGGTCGCTCCGCGTGAACCGACACGGCGCGGGCAGCACGATTACCCATATTGGAAGGATGGCGAGGTGAAGGACGAACAGGGTCGCTGGTGCATCCTGCGCATGTCGGGCGGCAACACGCTGCCGGTCGCACGGTCGCTGGGCGAGGCGGGGTTTGACGTCTGGACGCCGGTGGAAGTGCAAAAGCGGCGCGTTGGCCGCGACCGGCTGGTCCGCGAGATATCGTTGCCGATTACGCCGGGCATCGTGTTCGCGCGGGACGATCGGCTGGACGACCTGATCGTGATGATGCGCGCGCCGACACCGACATTCCTCGCATGGAACCCAACCACGCGGCGCATGGAACTGCACGGCTGCCCCTATTTTTCGGTATTCCGGCATCAGGGCAAATTTCCCCGCATAGCTGATCGCCAGTTGGACCCGCTACGACAGGCAGAGCGGCGGATGCGGCCACGGTCCAAGGAGGCGACGGTCCATGCAGGAGACGAGGTCCGCATACCGTCGTCAGCCTTCGGTGGCCTGATCGGGGTGGTGGATAAGACCAAGGGCCGGTTTGCGATGGTGCGGATCACCGCCGCCATCGGTGAGATGATGGTCGAGGTGGAGATGTGCGACCTGATCGCCAGCAAGACGGCGGCTTGATGGGCGCTGCGCTGAAATCCGGCGCTTGACGGCGAGTCTCGGCTTAGGGTAGACCTGCGTCAGCCTTTCGGCACCGCTGCTCCAGCAGCCTGGGTTACCGACCGTCCAAGTGTGCTTGCACCATGGTTCGCCCCATTGATGCCCCCGTTTATGGGGGAGTGCGGCGCAATGTCCAAAATTCTAAAGCAGCCTGGAACAGTCCGGCGGATCGTCAGGCTCATCCGCTTCTCGCTGTGGCAGCCACCATTGGAGGCGACCATGCATGTTCTAACTGGCGGTTCCAGCCTTTCGCGCGGCATCTCACTCGACTTCCGCCATCTTGGCATCACAGGCGATGAGGTGGCTCGTCAACTCGCGAATTTGGGTAGCGATGGCTCGGATTTCGGCAGTGGGACTTCCCATCAAGACAACTCTGCCTTGGGCGTCGATCCGATGGCGGAGGTTGCGGACGAGAGCGGTTTCTCTTGCCATGAGCTTGACCCTAAGAATGTTACCCTCGATCCAGAACCGGGTAAGCGGTGAAGTGTCTATCTGATGAAAGATAGATGGGATCAGGGGGTCATATTGGTTCGGCTCAATATCGTTTGATGGGATGAAAACAATGTCGCCTGGCGACTCGTCGGCAGTGGTTGTGCCGGTCACATCTTCGAGTATGCCAGATGGGTTTTGCCAGACGGCATGATGCATTGCTTCGATATAGCTTCCCGGTGTCTCCTGTAGATACCAACCCCAGACGGCTTGACCGCCGTTGGCGGCTACGATTTGACGCACGTTTTGGTAGCACTGGCCGTTCTGGAGGTTGTGGGTTCGCGGGACGACAACAGGCAATTGTCCTGGGAAATTTCGTTCGATGAATGTCCGGCCTACAGCGCTGTTCACGTCTAGTTTGCGCATGAGTATTCCCCTTGCGCCCGATCCTATCATATGCGCAGCGGGAGTCATCAGCAGGCCCACGCCGGACATTTAACCAGTCATCGGAGCGCCCATGTCCCAGCGCCCTTCCCCAGCCGATCAGATGGAACGCCTTGCCGGCGAGTTGCACATGCTGGCCTTCGACATGCGCGAGCCGTCACGATCGACCGCCCGGTCTGATCGCATCATTGACGAGGCTGAGCGGATAGCTGGCGATGTGCGGCGCGTGGTGCGAGGCAAGCCGTGACTAGCGACGGATATGTACCTCCGCGCCCGCCCTGCTTAGGCTGGCTGGCTCATAACACTAGATCGTGTGGTTGTTACCGCGACAGCGAGGCGAGCATGCCCACAAGACCTACCGCCGGACACAAGGGCATCCCGGCCCGATCCAGCGGGCAATACCGCATTCGCTGGTCCATCGTCAGCCATGGGAATGGGCACCAGATCTCGCGCGAGCGCATGTGCATCGCAGAGCGGAAGAGGAGATGGTTCGGCTGGTGGCCGATGTTGCACGCTGAATGGAGGTTTGAGGAAGCTGAAGCGGAGCGCGACATTGAGCGCGACAAAGAACTTCGAGCACCGCTGCCTGCCCCCCGCGTCGTCACGTAACATTGTTGCGCGACGACGCAACGAACCACCCCACCCTTGGGTCCTTCCCAGCCGATCAACAAGTACGGGGGGCAAAGGCGCAGAAACTCGCTAGCCACGAAAGTCGCCTTAGTTCTTCCTCCCCAAAGTAATAAACGACGGTTTTCTGCGGGTTACACAGTAATCGAACAGGGAAGTGCATGGACATCGACCTGAACGAACCGACCCGGCCCCACCTTGCCGCTCTACTCGGATGTTCCAGCCGCTGGATCGGCGAGCTGCGTTCAAAGGGTGACCTCCCTGCGGACGGAGCCAGTTGGGCTGAAAATCTTGAAGCCTATGTCAACATCAAGATCGGGCGGCATGACCCCGACAGCCTGGACCTGGAATCAGAGCGCGCGCGGCTTGCCAAGGAACAGGCCGACGGCAAGGCCATGGACAATGCCGAGCGTCGCAAGGAACTGGCGTCGCGCACTGACATGATCGCCGCCGGCGCAGGCGTCATCATCATGGCCGTGTCCCGGCTTCAACAGATCGGCGCGCAGGTTGCCCAGGGCGACACGAAACTGCGCAAGAGGATCGAAACCGCCATCAACGACGTGCTGACAGATCTCAGCATGACACGCATCGAGGAGGCGGTCGGCGGGGGCTTGGATGACGAGGAAGCCCCAGAAGACGAAGGCGACTGAGGCAATGCGGGTCACGGGCGTCGATGGCGCAATCGTTGCCCAGCACTGGCTTTCAGCGTTCGCACCCAAAATAAGGCCGAAGCTGTCGCAGTTCATGTGCGATCACGCCAGGTCGGACGATGGCGCAAAGATCCGGCCGTTCCCGTTTCAGTCGGACATGGCGGACGCCTTTACCGACCCGGAAACGTCACAGGTATCGGTCCGCAAGAGCAGCCGCATCGGCTATTCGACCATTCTGCAATCCTTCGTCGCATGGCGCATCAAATACGATCCGGCGCGCACACTCATCTACCAGCCGACGATCGATGACGCCGAGAAGTTCAGCCGCGACGACCTCGACCCCGTCCTGCAATGGCCCGTCGTTCGCTCGGTTGCCCAGTTCAAGCCGCGGCATTCGGATAATCAGATCCGGGCGAAGCGGTACAAGGGCGGGTGGATACAGATCAAGGGCGCGAACAGCCCCAAGGAGTTTCGCCGCGTCACGTCCGATGACGTGTTCCTCGAAGAATGTGACGGCTATCCGTGGGCCTCGAAGGAGGAAGGCGACCCGGCCCGACTGGCATACAAGCGCAACCTGACATCGCCCCGGCGCTTCAGTGCGGCTGGATCGACGCCCAAAGTCAAGGGCTTCAGTCGCATCGATTCGATGTTTGAACAGGGCAGTCAGGAATATCGATATGTCCCCTGCCCTGACTGCGGCCACATGCAGACGCTGGTGTTCGGCGACGGCACTGGCCCTGGCATCAGGTGGGAGCCGAAGGAAAATCCGACCCGCGCGTGGTATCAGTGCGAGAATGGATGCGAGATCTCCGAGGCTGAAAAGCCATGGATGGATGAGAATGGGGAATGGCGAGCGCATAATCCGGGCGCTTTCCCCCGCCACCGATCGTTCCACATCTGGGCTGCCTACAGCCAGCATCCAGGCGCGGCATGGCTAGAAATCGCCCGCGAGTTCATGGAGGTCCGCAAGGATCCGAACCTGCTCCGCACCTTCGTCAACCAGGTTCTGGGGGAGGCATGGGCCGAACGCGGCGAAGCGCCCGAGTGGCAGCGGCTCTATGACCGGCGGGAGAAGACCATGCGACTGGGCACGCCGCCAGCATGGGCCGGGCTGCTGATCGGCGCAGCGGACGTCCAGCGGGGCGGCGGCGGGCGCATCGACATGGACATCTGGGCATTTGGCGCGGGTAAGCGCCGAGCGTTTGTCGAGCGCGTCGAAGTATTTGGCCCTATCGCGGACAAGCGAACATGGAGCAAGCTTGATCAGGAAGTCGCGCGGACCTGGGAATCGGAAGACGGCCGTCAGTTGAGGCTCGCACGTGTAGCTGTCGATTCCGGTGACGGCGAGAATACGATGGAAGTGTATCAGTGGGCGCGCCGCCACCCTGGCTTTGCCATGGCGGTGAAGGGGCGCGAAAGTATCGCTGCCCAGCAAGCCATAGGCAGTCCCACTTGGCAGGATGTCACGGTCAACGGCCGCAAGCTCAAGCGCGGTGTACGACTGTGGAACATCGGCACATCGATGTTGAAAATGGAGCTTTACGGCCAGCTTGGACTGGAAAAGCCGGTCGATGGCGACGAATATCCGGACGGCTATATCTATCTACCCGACGGCTTGGGTGATGAGTGGATCAAGCAGCTGGTCGCCGAAGAGCTGCGGTTCGTGAAGCTGCGCAACGGCGGCGTCCGGCGCGAATGGCACAAAGTCAGGGACCGAAACGAAGCGCTCGACAATGCGATCTACGCCCGCGCCGTGTCCGTGAGTCTGGGCATCGATCAATGGAAGCCGAAACAGTGGGCGCGGGCCATGGGCGAGCATGTCGTCCCGAAGGGCGCGCCAGCCGATGAGCCGAATGCTGATGCCCCCGCTGAACGTACCGCAACGTTGCCAACCAAACCCAAAGCCGAACGCCGCGTGAAGCAGCGGCGGGACAATCCTTACACGAGCAGGAGGCGGTAGTATGACGACATGGGCCGTTTCCGACCTCGCTAGCGTGCGATCGGCGATTTCCTCCGGCATCCGTTCCGTCACCTTCGCTGATGGTCGCCGGACCGAATATCACTCGCTCGATCAGCTGCTCGCCGCAGAGCGTGTTATCGAAGCTGCGTTGAAGATGCAGGCGCAGGCCGTAAGCGGAGTGCTTCGGCGCCGCACACCATATTATCGGAACGGGCTATAATGCCCAGCTTTATTGACCGCATCCTTGGGCGCGGCGGCAAGGCTGGCGCGGATGAGAATATCGCGAAGCCCGCGCGCCAACGCATTCGCACTGCCCAGCGCGCGGAATATGATGGCGCTACAGTTGGTCGCCGCGCGGCCGGATGGCGGCGCACCCGGCTGGACGCTAACGGCGAGCTTACACCGGCCACCCAAATGGCGTTGCGCGGCATCGCGCGCGATCTCGACCGCAATAATCCATGGGCGCAGTCCGGCGCGAACAAGATCGCCGAGCACATGGTCGGGACGGGTATCACGTTCCAGGTCTATCGCAACGGCAAGGTCGATGACGCTCTGAACGAGCTTGCTCGCAAGCATTTCGACACCACGAGTTGCGATGCGGCTGGCCGGCACGACCTGTATGGCATCCAGTTGCAGGCCGCGCGCACTATCGTCGTCAGCGGCAGTGTGATCCTGCGCCGCCGGTGGCGCAGGAAGAGCGATCGCCTTCCTCTACCCATGCAGTTGCAGTTGCTTGAGCCTGATTATATCGATGGCTCGCGCAATGGTCCGATGGCGGCCTCGCCGGGGATGACGGCGGGTTATTTTGTTCACGGTATCCAGTTTAGCCCACTCGGCCGCCGCGAGGGTTATTGGCTCTACAATACGCATCCGGGCTCGACGCGCCCAAGTGATAGCACCTCGACCTACGTCTTGGATCGCGATGTGGCCCATGTTTTCCGGGCCGATCGTCCAGAGCAGGAACATGGCGCGACGTGGTTCGCCCCGGTCATCCTGCGGATGAAGGACTTTGGGGACTATGAAGACGCGCAGCTGACGCGCCAAAAGATCGCCGCGGCCTTTGCTGGTTATGTGAAGGGCGATGAGGACGGCCAATTCCCAGGCATCGGCAACGATGTAGACGACGACGATCCTGCCGATCGCGAACCACTCGACTTCGTGGAAAGTGGCACGATCCAGTATCTGCGACCGGGCGAGGAAATCACGTTTCCGACCCCGCCCGGTGTCGACGGCTACATGGACTATTCCCGCGTGTCTCAGCGGGCGATCTCGGCCGGGCTGGGCGTGCCGTATGAACTTCTTACCGGCGACCTGTCCCAGGTCAGCTTCATCTCCGGCAGGTTCGGGCGGCTGACCTTCAATCGCGCCGTTTCCACGTGGCAATGGCTCATGTTCATTCCGCAATTCTGTGCGTCAGTAGAACGGTGGTTCCTCGAAGCCGCCGAAATGGAAGGGCACAATATCGCGGGCGTTTCCATGCGCTGGACACCGCCAAAGCAAGAAATGCTGGATCCAGCGAGCGAAGTCCCCGCCAACCGCGATGCCATCCGGTCAGGCCAGAAAACCTTGAGCGGGGTCATCCGCGAGAACGGTGACGACCCCGACACCTTCTTCGCGGAGATGGCTAGCGACGCAAAGCGGCTCGACGATCTTGGGCTCATTCTCGACTGCGACCCGCGCCGCGTGACGGCCGTCGGCAACCCTACCGAACCCAGGCCCGCCACCGGCGAAGGAACACGTAAATGATCGAAATCCTGATTTATGGGATCGTCGGCGATGAATGGGACGGCCTGGACGCCAAAACCATCTTCGCCCTGATCGCTGGCGGCGACGGGGATATCGTCGTTCGCATCAACTCGCCCGGCGGCTACGTCATGGAAGGGCTCGCCATCTTCAACGCCATTGTCGGCGCGAAGGCGGCGGGGCGGAAGGTCACTGTCCATATCGACGGCCTTGCCGCCTCGATGGCGTCCGTGATCGCCATGGCGGGCGATGAGATCATCATGGCCGACAACGCGCTGATGATGATCCACAATCCCTGGGATGTCGCGATCGGCGACGCGCGGGAGCTGCGCGCTGCCGCAGACAAGCTCGACATCATCCGCGATCAGCTGGTGCGCATCTATTCCGGTCAGACTGGTATTTCCGCCGATGAACTGATCGCGATGCTCGATGCGGAGACCTGGCTCACATCCGAGCAGGCGCTCGAGCAGAATTTCATTACGTCCATCTCGGAAGCGTCGAGTGCTTCTGCCTGCGACGTCAAAGCATTCGGGTTCAAGCATGTGCCCGATAGCCCGCTCATCTCCGCAATGGCGATGGCGCGCACCACCCCGACGGCGCCCACGCCAAAGACCAAGGACCATTCCATGAACCTTTATCAGACCCGCGCGGCGCTGGTTGCCGCGATCGCCAAGTTCCAGAAGGACGGCGGCACCCAGGAAGAGATCGACAAGATCCGCAATTCCGCCATCGCGCTCGACGCCAAGGACGCCCTGCCCGCCACCGGCGCGCTTGCCGGCACACCTGGAACGTCGCCTACCGACACCTCGGTTACCGCCCTGACCGCCGCAGATGTCCAGAACGCTGTCGCCACCGAGCGCGCACGTGTCGCCGGCATCCGCAACTTGGGCACCAAGCACGGCATGGAGGCCGCGTTTATCGATGAATTGATCAATTCCGACACGACCCTTGCCGTCGCGCGGGAGAAGATCCTCGACAAGCTCGCGGAACAGGGTGACGCCGCCAATATCGGTCATAATAGCCCCGCCCGGGTCACCACCGACCAGCGCGAAAAGTTCATCGAAGGCGCGACCAACTGGATTCTCGTGAAGGCTGGCGTCGCGCCCATGATCGAGCAGGCCGCCGCCGCGCGCGGCGAAACCCTGCGCATCGATCCTGGCGAGTTCCGGGGCGTGCGCAACGTCGATCTGGCGCGCGAAGCCCTGTCGAACATGGGCGTCAACATTGCGTCGCGCGACCCCGATGCAATCGTGCGGGAAGCGATGACCGCACGGGGTGCGGTGATCACACAGACGACCAGCGACTTCCCCGTCCTGTTCGAAAATGCGATCCATCGCACTCTGCAGGCCGCCTATGCGATCACGCCGGACACATGGTCTCGCTTCTGCGGCACCGGTACGGTAACGGACTTCCGTGATCACAGCCGCTACCTGCGCGGCAGCTTCGGCGCGCTCGACAATGTCAACGAGGCTGGCGAGTTCAAGAACAAGCCGATCCCCGACCTGGCCAAGGAGAAGATCCGCGCGACCACCAAGGGTAACATCATCAACCTGTCGCGCCAGGCGATCGTCAATGACGATATGGAAGTATTTTCCGGCCTCGCCGTCGATCTTGGACGTGCGGCAAAGCTGACCATCGAAATCGATGTCTATGCACTCCTCAACTCCAATCCGTTGATGAACGATGGCATTGCCCTATTCCACGCCACCCACGGCAACCTTGCCGGCGTCGGTGCAGCGCCAAGCATGGCATCGTTTGACGCGATCGACGCCGCGATGGGCGCGCAGAAGGATATCAGCGGAAACGAGTATCTCGAAATCACGCCGAGCGTGCTGCTGGTCCCGCGTGGCCTTCGCGGCGCTGCATTGACGATCAATGGCAGCGAATATGACCCCGATGCCGTCAATAAGCTCCAGAAGCCCAATATCGTGAAGGGCATGTTCAGCGACATCGTGGCGACGCAGCGGATCACCGGCACGGCTTACTACGCTTTTGCCGATCCGAATGTCGCGCCGGCGATCGAGGTTGTGTTCCTCAACGGGGTCACCGAGCCCTTCACCGACAGTCAGGACGGCTGGCGGGTCGATGGCGTCGAATGGAAGGTGCGGCACGATTACGGCGTCGGCGCGGTGAACTACCGCTCCGCTTACAAGCAGCCGGGGGCATAACCGTCGGGGGACATTGAGGCAATGGCAGGCGCGATTTCGGTCGCGCCAGCTATTCCAGGAGACCATCCATGAAATTCATCAAACTTACCACTGCCGCTCACGTCAACGGCGTGTTGCGCCACCCCCACGAGGGCGTCCTGCATGTCACCGATGGAGAGGCGAAGCGTGTCATCGAGAATGATGCCGCGCTGGACGTGACGGACGACTTTTCCGACCTGCAGGATGCGCAGACGCCTGCAGAATCCATCACCACCGATGCCGACAGGGGTGCGCCAAACCGGCGTGCTGCCAAGCCTGCGGCCGATACCGCAAAGGAGTAAGCCGCGATGGCACGCAACTATGTTCAGCCGGGGGAAACCCTGACTTTCACCGCACCCTACGATGTCACCGCCGGTGGCGGCTTTCTGGTTGGCGTTCAATTTGCTGTTGCCCTGACCGATGCCGCCAACGGGGCTTCGGTCGAGGGTCGGGTGAGGGATGTCTGGGATATCGCCAAGGCGACTGGTGAAGCCTGGACGGCGTTCGCCAAAGTCTATTGGGACAATACCAATAAGCGTCTTACGACCACGTCGGCGGGCAACACCTATGTTGGCGTATCGGTCCAGGCCGCCGCATCTGCCGATACCGTCGGGCGCGTCAAGCTCAACGGTACTCCCGCATAATGCCCGATCCGTTCGCTTCGGCGCTGGACGCCATATTCACGGCACCCGGCTCCGAAGCGGCGGAACACACCTCCATTTTCGGGGTGCAGACATCTGGCGTCCGCATCATCCGGTCGCGCAACGACCAGATGGCGCGGCTAGGCGATGCGCCCATCATCACCGGCACGCACCTGATCGAAGTCCGCAAATCCCAGCTGCCGGACCTGCGCGAAGGCGATACGATCATCGTCGGGCAGATCGGAGAAGATGATATCTTCACCCCGGTGGAGGAACTGGTTTTGACCGGGGAGCCTGTCGGCGATAGCGAGAATCTGACATGGACAATCGGCGCAGAGCCGGTTGACGCGTCCCGTTGAGGATCAGCGCTGAATATCGGCCCGGTTCGCTCACCAAGATGCTGGACGTCATCGAGGGCGAGATCGCCGATGATGTCACCCAGATCATGCGCGAAGAAACGCGTGATCTCACCATGGATTATCGCCAGCAGGTTCGTGACGCGGGCATGGGCAATCGCCTTGCCAACACATGGCGCGCCGAGGTCTATCCCAAGGGCGGGCGGTCCCTCAATCCGGCAGGCTATATCTGGTCGAATGCGCCAGTCATCATCGACGCGTTTGCGCGGGGCGCACATATTCGCCCGGTCAACGGCGCGAAGTGGCTGTGGATACCGACCCGAAACGTACCTGCCCGACGTCGCGGTGGGACATATGCATCCTCGGTCAAGCGCTCCAATGGAACGCGGATGTCGCCCGAAGAGGTCGAACTGCATTTCAATGCGGAGCTTCAGGTCGTGATCGAGGGCAGCAAGGGATCAGCCTTCATCGACGTCGTGTCGGGCCTGTCCGGGGGCTATCGCCGCGCGACGCCCGGCAGGACGCAGGGACGGCGGGGCATGGCACCGCGCAAGCAGAAAGCTGTGCTGATGTTCAATCTGGTGCGCGGGGTGCGGATGCCGCGATTGTTCGATCTGGACGGGCCAGCACAGAAGCGCGCCGCCAATGTCGCGCGGCGCATACAGGCGCGATGGGGCTGATATGGCGAAAAGTTATGAGGTGGATCAGGCGGTCTCCAATCTGATCCGCCTGGCAGTGCCCGACTATCTCATCATCTCGCTCGACGATGATGGTGGCGATCGGCCTCGGCGCATAGATCCGCGTGGCACGGTGTGGCTGCGTGACGGTGAGCTGGCCGATCCGGACATCGACCTGTCGCCGCCAACCTATCATTACACGCACCGCATCCCGGTGGAGATAGCCGCCTATACATCGTCCGAGCCGCTGCGGCTGGTGCTGGATCGGATGGCGACCATGATCGCGGCCCCGATCAAGGCCGACCGCTTTCTGGGCGGTCTGGTCAATTATATCGACGTCACGGCGCTGGACCTGGTGAACATCAATGTCACAGGCGGCCAGACGCAGAAGGGCGGGATGTTCGACATCATCGCTCAATATTCGACAGACAATCCTCTTTAAGAACGGAGACCTATTATGGGCTTTGCGATGGGCATCAATGCCGTCATGCACGCGGTCGACGAGGTGACCTATGGCGTGACCCCGGCCAGCGGCTTCAAGAAGCTGCCCTTTGTCAGCAGCAGCATGGGCGAAGAACGGCCCCTGATCGAGGATGACCAGCTGGGTTTCGGTCGCGAGGGGCTTGATCCGGCCTATGATGTCGCGACCAATGACGGCGATATCGTCGTGCCTGTCGATCTGGATGCCATTGGCTTCTGGCTGAAGGGATTTTTCGGGGGCGCTGCCGTCACTGGCACGGGTCCCTACACCCATCTGTTCCAGTCCGGCGCAGCGTCGCTGCCATCGCGCTCGATCGAGGTGGGTAACCCCGACGTGCCCAGCTTTTCCGTCCATTATGGCGCTGTCGTCAATCAGCTGCGGATCGCGATGGCGCGGTCGGGGATGCTCAATTGCACCGTGTCGCTGATCGCACAGGGGGAGACCGCGCCCGTCTCGACTTCAGTCGCAGGGACACCCACGGCGCAGCAGGGTGCACGATTCGCACACGCTACCGGCGTTATCAAACGCGACGGCGTGGCGCTGGGCAATATCGTGTCTGCCGACCTGTCCCTGTCCAACTCGCTCGAAAAGGTCGAGGTTATCCGGCAGGATGGGCGGATAGGCGGCGTCGTTCCTGGCGTGGTGCAGGCGCAGCTGCGCATGACGGCGCGCTTCAACAGTCTTGATCTGCTGAATGCCGCAACGGACGGCACACCGATCAACCTGAGTGAAATCGGGTGGGAGCGCGGGACCAGCGGCCTGAAGTTTGAAATGCCGCGCGTGTTCCTGCCGCGCACCAAGCGCACGATCAATGGTCCCGGCGGCATCACGGCGGATTTCAACTGCCAGGCTGCGGCTGCACCCGGCGGGCACAAGATCATGGCGCGGTTGATCAACAGCGTCACCAGCTACTGACGGAGATCATCATGACGAAAATCAAAGACGCGCCCAAACCCGACGAAGTCGTGAAGGCTACCGCCACGTCCGCGCCCGACGTTACGCCGAACGTCACGGAAGAAGCGCCGCCCAGCTATGCGAAGATCGGTGTCACGCCGATGGCGGTTTGCGATCGGCTGCGCATCATCGACGCCGAAACCGGCGATCTGATCGAGAAGGTCATCGAAGCCGACGCCGACAAGGGCCTTGTCGTTCGCTATCTGGTCGAGGATGGCGCGCTGGTGCGGGACGATAATCGCTTCAAGACGATCGAGGAGACCCGCGCGATCCGCATCGAGTGGCGTACCGGCAAGCAGAAAGACAGCTTCTGATGCTGAACCTGGACGCGGAAAAGCAAGCACTGGAACCATGGTGGTTTACAGACCAGGCGGCAACCGGCGACCTGCCGGCGGTCGAGGTGCGCTTCGTCCCGATAGGGCGTGTGGCGCTGCGCAATGCCCGTCGGGCCGCCGCCACCGCGATCGGTAGCGCCCTGCCCGACGATGACGATGCGCCGCTGCCGATCGACCTGATCGAGCAGGCAGGTGACATATTGTCCGAAAGCCTGTTGATGGCGGGCATCGACGACTGGCGCGGTGTGGGCGACAGCGATGGCAATCCGGTCACGGTGACGCCCGAGCGCCTTGCCATATTCCTGGCCGATCCGATCCGGTTCGAGCGACTGGACGAAGTTTATGTTCGCCCCTTCGTCATGAAGGAACTGGAAAAAAACGGATCATCGCCCTTGCCGAATGGCATTTCAGCGGGGGCGACGCAGGAAGTGGATATTGCCAATCGGTCTGCCAGGCGCAGCGCCAGGGCCGGTGCGAAGCAGACCCGGAAAAAGGCCGCGAAAAAAGCTGCCCCTATCGCGAAAACGAACTGCGCACTGACGCAGGCGTCTCCGTCTGGGACGTGATATCGGGCTGCGGCCGCCAGCTTCGCGCTGGCATGGGCGCGCCCTATGGCCTCGATTTCGGGGCCGTCCTGGCGCTGGGCGCTGCCCAACATGCCGACATGCCCCTGCTCGCGCAAGTTCTGCCGCCGATCGAGCGCATCCTGCTCGACCAAATGACCGAGGAGCGACCGGACGATGACAGTGCCTAAAGTCGCTATCCGTCTGGGGACGGAGGGCAAGGAAGATGTCAAACGCGACGCCCGTGAGGTCGGTGATGCCTGGGAAGCATCCGCAAGGCGGGCTGTCCGAGCCTATGACAAAGCCGCCACCGACTTTGAATCTGCCGAGCGACGTAGGGCTGCGGCTGCGCAAAAGATCGCGGCGATCATGCCGCAGACGGCGGTGCAGATGCGGATCAACGATGCGGTCGGCACCGGTTCGTCGTTGCAGGAAGGTTCTGCGCGCGCGTCGGCTGCGGCGTTTCGCGAGTTATTTGCCGAGCAGGAAAGGCTGACCGCCGGCGCGGCGATGCTGCGCGCGCAGATCGATCCGACATGGGCGGCGCAGCAGCGGTTCAACAATGAGATGCTGCAGGCCCGAACGCTCATCGCCGCCGGGTCGATCACGTTGGACGAATATTGCGCCAAGCTGAGGATGGAGCAGGTGGCGCTGAATGCAGTAAGCGGCAGTCATGGCCGTGTAATGGCGAGTTCAGGTGCGATGCGTTCTGGCCTGCAGCAAGCTGGCTTTCAGGTGCAGGATTTCCTGGTGCAGGTTCAGGGCGGCACGAGTGCGTTGCGAGCATTTTCGCAGCAGGCTCCGCAACTCATCGGCAATCTGCAGATGATGACGCATGGAGCCGAAGCCGGCGCTGGACGATTTGCTGCGTTCGCGCGTGTTTTGGGAGGTCCCTGGGGTGTGGCGCTCGGCATCGCCATCCCCGCCGCAGCGATGCTGGCAGAAAAGCTGCTTGCCAGCGGGGATGCGGCAGCTGAAGCGCAAAAGGCTACTGAAAAACATAAGGAATCGATCGACGCGCTCAATCAGGCCATGCGCGCGTCTATCCTGACCGCGCAGGACCGCGCCCGTACCAGTTACATCGAAGCGGAAAGTGAGCGCCTGTCGGCGATCCAGACGCGCAACAAGACGCAGGCCATGCTGGAACAGGCCAAGGTGCGCGCGCAGAATGCGCAGGGCAGCTGGATCGGTGCCAATGGCCCGAACGGCGCACAGTCGGTTGTCGCCAATCAATATGCATCGGAGGTTGAGCGGCTGGAGCGCGCCCTGAAGGAAAATCAGGCGGCAATCAAAGAGCAGACAGCAACCGCGAGTATCGCCCAGGGGCAGTATATCGCACAGATCCTCCGCGACATGCGCACCCCCGAAGGCCGGGTGAACGAGCGGTATAATCAGCAGATCAACGGCGTCATTCGCGCGGGCGGGGATGCGAACGCGCAGGCCGCAGCCATCAACCGTCTGGAGGCAGCTCGCGCGGCGGAGTTGAAAACCATCGAGCAACAGGCCGATGCATTGCGGAAAAGTGGCAGCGCTCGCCGGGATGGCGATGCCGCCACAACGTCTCAGGTGAGTAAGCTGCTTCTCGAAGCCTTTGGCGGGACGATCACGTCCACGACCGGCGGGAAGCACGTCAAAGGGTCCTATCATTATAAGGGCCAAGCGGTCGATTTTGTCCCAGCTGGAGGGATGGCGTCGATATCGAAAGATCAGATCCGAGCCATTGCGGATGGGGCCGGCCTCCAGATCAAGGAGTTGCTGGGTCCAGGCGACAAGGGGCACAGCGACCACTTCCACCTCGCTTGGGCAAGCGGCAAAGGTCAGATGGATAGCGCGCGAATCGCGGGCCAAATGATGGCTGAAGAGGTGCGCAAGTCTCTGGCATTGGAAAAGCAGCGTAATGAATGGATCAACGAGCAGAGCCTGAAGGTCGGCGATGGAGCTAAGGCTGCTTTCGATGTCGAAGGTGATAAACTCTCCGACCGCCAGAAGTTCTTTAGCGCCGCCAATGACGATATCAGCGCCGGGACCGTGCTGCTCAATCTTGAATGGGAATTGCGGGGCAAGAGCCGTCGGGAGATCGAGGCGGCCGTGGAAGTGCGGCGCTATCAGCTGGACCTGGAGCGGGAGGGCCGCGATCTGACCGCAGAGCAGGTCGACGTGCTGGTGAAGGCGAAGGCCGCGCAGATCGCCTTCACCAACGCGCTCGACGACAGCAATGGGCGTTTGATGGCGATGCGGGACATCGGGTCCAATGTCGTCGATACGGTGCTGAATCCGGGCAACTGGAGCAGCTGGAAGAATGTGGCGATGAGCGCCATCAACGATGTCGTGTCAGCCATGTGGAAACTGGCGGTCATCAATCCGATCCAGAATCGGATCAGCGGCGGCAACCTGCCCACGATCGGCAGCCTGTTCGGCCTTCTCGGCGGGGGCAGTCGTGCTGCGGCCAAGGGCGGTTCGGCGATCGGTAATATGTACACCCCCGCTGGTGCCATGCTGGTGGGCGAGAACGGGCCGGAAATCGTCAACATGCCACGCGGTGCGCAGGTCATGACGGCCAGCGACACGCGCCGGGCCATGGCCGGTAATGACAACGGGCTTCAGATCCGCGTCATCAAGGGTGATCTGTTCGATGTCGAAATCACCCGCATCAGCGCGGGGGTCAGCGCGCAGGTCGTGGGTGCGGCGGCACCGGTCATCGCATCGGGTGCCAGCAACGGCGCACAGCAGGCGGTGTCCAGACGCAACAGCCGGAGGCTTGCATGATCGAACTGTCCGCCAGCGACCTGCCCGCATCGGTCACGCCCGCCTTCGTCGATGTCGGCGGGACTGTGCGCGGCGCGACCAATGCAGTGGGTGTGCGTATCGACCGGCCCGGCGGCCATTATCGCGCCGCGATCAGCATCGGGATAGGGACCGCTGCGCAGCGATCCGCCCTGATTGCCGATCTGGTGCGCGGCAAGCAGGAAGGGCTGCGCACCGCCTACCCTTTGCAGGGCGTCGATCAGAGCGGTTCAGGTTCGCCCGTGGTCGATGGCGCGGACCAGGCAGGGCGGGTCCTGTCGCTGCGCGGACTGACGCCGGGCTATGATTTGGCCAAGGGTTTCTGGATGTCGATCGAGGATGCGACGGGCCAGCATTATCTGCACAATGTGTTTGCCGGTGGCATCGTGGCGGGCGACGGCACGGTGACGATCACGCTGGGCGAACATCTGCGCGTCCCGTTTGCCGATGGCGCGACCGTGCATCTGGACCAGCCCATGATCGAGGGGGACATCGCGGGCAATGAGCAAAACTGGCAGCTGTCACGCGGCAACCGGGTGACCGGCATTCAGTTCACGATCGAGGAAATGGCCTGATGCAGCGTGTGCGGCTGAGCGGCCTTCTGAAGCTCGAATTGCGGGACGGACGGACGATCCGCCTGTGCGACGGCGGATGGGTGCCATGGGCCTCGGAAAAATATATCGCGCGCGATCCGACATTCGGCATCATCGGGTCGATGGAGGCATTTGAAGAAGGCGTCGGCGACGAAGTCCCGGCCTTTTCCCTGACCTTTCTGCCCGCCAGCACTGCCGCCGCCGTCGATCTGGCCGCGCCGGGGATGCAGGGATCGCGGCTTCGGCTCTGGATCGCGGAGCTGGACGATTTGACCGGGCAGATCATCGGCACGCCCGACCAGCAGTTTGACGGCCAGATGGATCAGGTCCGACTGGTAACCGGGCTGCGCAAGCGTGAGCTGCCGATGACATTCGTTCCACGCGGTGAGCGCTTCTTCAATTCCAACGAGGGCAACAGCCTGTCGCCCGCCTTCCACAAGTCGGTTTTCCCCGGCGAGCTGGGCGAGGACAATGCGACCGGTCTGTCATCCGCCGTCGCGTGGGGCACGGAGGCCCAGCCCGGCTCCAATGGCGCGGGATCGACAGTCTATCCCAGCGCCGGCTGGTCCAATTACGCTAACATGGTGAGGACGCAACTTGTCTGAAATGACACGGCGCGTAGAGGCGACCCGCAAGACGCTGAGCAAATATGCGCGCCCGTTCAGCTGGCGCGGGCGTGCGACATGCCTTCATATGGCGCGGACGCAGATGCGCAACATGGGGCATCGTCCCCCGTCGATCCCTGATTTCCGGTCAGCGCTTGGCGCGCGCACGGCCTTGAAGAAGGCAGGGTTCCCCACTGTGGCCGATCTGTTCGACAGCCTTCTGCCCCGGATCACGCCTGCGGAAATGTGGGTCGGGGATATTGCCATTCTGCCGGGCGACCAGATGTTCGATTCGATCTGTATCAGCGACACCGTCGGAATGCTGATCGGCTTTCATGAGGATGGAGAGGATGGCGTGAAACCGCAGCTTGTGCTGTCTCTCGACCATGTGATCGGAGCCTGGCGTGTATAAATTCCACTGTCCAACACGCCTATGTCAGGCACGGCTTAAGGGCCTCACGATAGGCCTCAATATTCTTTTCCTTCATTTTCTTAAAACGTGAAATCAATTTGACCCTGCGACGCTGTCCCTCGTCAGTAACTTCAAGAACAGCCTCCGTGACAGGCGTAGAATAATAATGCCACCCGATCGAAACCACCACGCCATTTTCTATAATCATTGTGTTGACCGTGGTTCCTTTCTGTCGGCTCCATTGCTCTGACACGCAGCCTGCTACCTGATTGACGGACTTTTCCGTTTGTACATCGATGATAGGCGGCCGGTCCCTTAGTTCACCGACAGACGCGCAGGATGCCAAAGCGCATCCTGCCAACAAACTACCAACCCTGATCATAAACCCTCCCACCGGAAAGCCTTCCTATGTCGAAGACGCTGCGGACTGTAGCCGTTATTGCTGGCGCCGTCGCGCTGGTTGCGGCAACCGGCGGTGCCGCACTCGCGGCGCTTGCGCCTGCTGGCATGGCAGGGACAGCCACACTGGCCGGCGTCTCTGCGGCGACGCTCGCCACGGTCGCGACCGTCGCATCAGTCGCGTCCACCCTCGCCTCAATCGGTGCGCAACTGATGGCCAAGAAGCCGCCGGCGCGCGGGACCATCAACCAGGTCATCATCGCCGCAGAGCCGGTGTCGCCCTATATCATCGGCCGCACCTATAGCGGCGGGGTATTGCGGCACGATGTCGGCTACGGCGCGACGCTCAAGAAGGTGAAGAACCCCTATCGGGGCATGGTGCTGGTCTATTCGGTCGCCGGCCCGCTGCTGGGCCTGGAGGCCTGCTATATGGACTATGCCGTGGTCCCGTTCAGCGGGAATGCGGCGACAGGCTATTATAGCAGCTTTCTCTATCGCGATGTGCGCAGCGGCCTGCTGAGCGAAACGGCGCTGACCCCGCATTTTGCCGGGATGCCGAACTGGTCGTCCGCGCACAAGCTGTCGAGCAAGGCCGCGATCCTGTGGAACGGCAAGTTCGACAAGGATGGCAAGCGCTTCGCGTCGGGCTGGCCGACGTCGGGCGCGGTGTGGGAGGGGGTCATGACCTATGACGCCCGCCAGGACAGCACCTATCCCGGCGGGTCGGGGGCGCACCGGATCGCGGACGAAACGACGTGGGCATATTCGCAGTGCCCCGGCCAGCACGCGCTGGCCTATGTGCTGGGCCGGTTCCGCAACGGCAAGAAGGTCTTTGGCGTCGGGCTGCCGCCGGATGGCATCATCGTCCAGGATTTTGTCACCCTGTCGAACATCTGCGATGCAAACGGGTGGACGGTCGGCGGCGTCGTCTATGAACCGGGCGACCGCTGGGCCAATCTGAAGCGCATCCTGGAGGCGGGCGCGGCGGAGCCGATGTGGCGTGGCGGCAAGCTGGGGCTGCGCTTCAATGCGCCGCGCCTGTCGCTCTACACGTTGACCGCCGACGATCTGGCCGATGAGGATGTCGACGCCACCGCGCAGCAGACATGGGCCGCCCGCCTGAACGGCATTCGCCCGAAATATCGGTCGGAGGCCAACAAGTGGGAATATGTGCAGTCTGACCTTGTCAGCATTGCCAGCTATCTGACGGAAGATGGCGAAGAGAAGATCGAAGAGCAGCAATATGACCTGATCCAGCAGAAAGACCAGGCGGCGCAGATCGCGGCCTATAAATTGCTGAACAGCCGGGAGCTTGCGCCGATCGTCGTCCCCTGCAAGCCCCATATGCGGCATTTCGGGCCGGGTGACATGCTGACGCTGGATCTGCCGGACCATGGACTGGGCGGCATCGACGCCATCATCCTGAAGCGCCAGATCGATCCGGCGCGGATGGTCGTCACCTTTACCTTCATGTCGGAAAGCGCGGGCAAGCATGATTTCGCGCTGGGGCGCACCGGCACCGCGCCGCCGACCCCGGCGCTGACCACGGGCGAAGATCGCGACGATATCGCCACGGAAATCGTCCGCGGCGCTGACGGCTTTTCGGTTGCGCCGTCCAGCTGGGTGCGGGCGATCAGCTGCACCTATGCCGGCACACCCAAGTCGGGGCAGTTCCCGCTCACCGCGACCTATTATGTGTATCAGGGGGCCGAGGAGATCAGCGAAGATGTGCTGACAACCTATAGCCTGGCGACCACGAATTGCGTCGCCGCGCTCGGCGGCACCAATGACCGTGTGCTGACGATCGACACGATGTCGGCCGATCGCGCCTCTGCCGAGGTGACGATCAGCTATGACGGCACCGTGGTGTCCGTGGCGAGCATCAATCTGACCAAGGTTCGCGATGGCGGTTCGGTCAACACAGCGACGGATTCGACGCTGTCGGTCAACAGCAGCGGGACCTACGCCGGTGTCAGCGGCGGGCCGCTGACCCTGAATGTCGGGCCGGATGGACTGATCCTGGTCGATATGAACCTCAATTATGGGGCAAGCAGCGGAACGGGCGCGCTGGCGGGCAAGATCCAGTATCGCACGACGCCGGGCAGCGGTTCGTGGACCGACATGGCGGCCGAGGAAAGCGATCCCTATGGCGCGACGGTCGGCGAGCCGTCCACCCTCACTTTGTCCACGTCGATCGCTGGACCATCGTCGGCGGCGGACTGGGAATTCCAATTGCTCACCCGGCGATCATCCGGGACCGGCACGCTTGTCGCGCTGGATGGCGCGATGACGGTGGGGTGGAGTTGATGGGACGTCCGACCCACCGGCTGAAGGCCGACGGATCACTGGTCTATCCACAGGGCTATGCTGCCGGCGATATCGAGGCGCTGCCGGCGGATTATTATGCGGCAAGCGACCTGACTGCGATCGAGGACAAGTTACTGGCCGAGGTCGATCGCAGGCGGGAAGCCTTGCGGGCGTCGGTGATGACGCAGGGCGTGGGCCAGTCCTACGCCTATGGCCAGAAGGCATCGGAAGTGTATGACTATCGCAATATCGTCGGCACCCTGCTCACGGCGCTGACAATGCCGCAAAAGACGGCGCGCTATCCGTTCGCGATGGCCGAAGCCGTGGCGACCGGCGACACGCTGGCGGTTGTCATTGCCCGCTTCGAGGCAGGGATGGCGACATCTCGCAGCCGGATCGCCGCGGTCGAAGCGGTTGCCACAAAGGCCAAGCGGGCAATCCGTGCGGCGGCAACCGCTGCGGCAAAGAAGGCCGCCTTTGCGGCGATTGACTGGACCTAGACTTTTTTCATTGAGGTGAATCTGATGACCCTGGCGGGCCTTTCCCCCGCCGGTGCGCTGATCGTGCGCGCTGGCGAACCCTTTGCGTTGCAGGTCGGCTATGTCGATGAAGCCGACGCATTGCAGGATCTGACTGGCCGCCTGTTCGCGCTGGCGATCCGCTATACCGACCAGACGGTGCCAATTCTGACGATCGATGCGGAACTGGACGGTCTGGCGGTCACTGCGGTGGCGCTGGGGACAGCGGAACAGGCCAGCCTGATCTACGCGGCGGGCCTTGCCCGGTCCCTGTCCTATGATTTCATGGAATTGACCGGCGGAGCGACGGCAAGCCGGTTGACCGAGCGGGTGGCGGTGGAGCCGGGGTCGGACATCCCCGGCGACGTCGTCCCGCAATATATGGATCTGCCCATGCTGAGCGTCACCGTGGCGGCCCAGCGCAAGCTGGTCGTCGAGCGCGGTCGGCCCGGCTTTGGCGCGGAGCGGCGCCTGTATGACGCGGGCCTGATCGACGAACCGACCGTCCCGAAGATGGATGAGCGCTACCTTCAGGCAGGCGCAGAGGGCGCTCGACCATTTGCCGAACAGGCAGAAGCGGCGCGTGACCAGGCATTGGCCGCCGAAGCACAGACCGGCCAGGATCGCCTTCATACCAGTCAGGACGCGCTGGCCACCGAAGCCAGGCTGGAACAGGCAGAGTCCGCCGCCAATCGCGCCGAGCTGGCGCTGGGGATCGTCCTGCTGGCTGCGGGCGGAGAGCCATTTCTGACCATAGAGGAAGGCGAGTTGGTCACGCCGAACGGGCAGCAGTTCGTCGCTTATGGGCCTGAGAATAACTGGGCCACCCGCTATCTGATGGTGGCGGGCGCGGGTGTCGCTCAGGACAGCTATCCCAACCGGACGGCGCTCGACGCGGCTGTGGCCGATGTTTCCTATCAGATCACGCGCCGCGCGCAGCTTCCTGCGGCCGATGGCTTTGAGCGGGTGCTGTCGGACGATATCATTTGGGCTGCTCCCGGCGAAACCAGCGGACCTGTTGCGATGCGGAGCGGCGATTTCCATGCGCGGATGCCGTATAGCATTGGCGGCCCGGTGCTCGACGATTTTTGGCCGCATGTCGAATCGGCCGATGAACAGGGCAACGCTTTACTGGCGGTGCATCCTGACGGCTACGCTTATATTCCAGATACGGTCCCGTTTCTGTCAGACACCTTAGTCTATGTCGTGGTGTCGGAGGACATGGCCATTCTGGTCGCCACGACGCCGGAAGGTGGCAATGATCCTGACCCGGAAGTGGTGGGCGAATGGTCCGCGAGCGAACGTGACGGTCATATTTGGGTTGGGGCGACGGGAACGGCGCTGGTCAGAATATCGGACACAGCCGGGACCAATTTAACCGACCCTGAAATTGTCGGTAATTCTGTGCGCTGGACCGACTTTGCCACCGGCATGGGCGTCACCACGAGCGTCGATCTTTCGGTAACGACCGAGTTTGGCGCGACCATCACGACGGTTGAGCATATCACTGCCAGCGGGCAAAGCCTGTCACGCGGATCAGCCTTGTCGCCGCCTGTCACGACCGGCGCACCTGATCCGCTTCGCCTGATGATGTTCGACCAGGGCGTCAATGCATCGGATACGACCGCGCTTTCGGCGGCCAACTTCGACACGTTCGCCAGCGCTTCTGTCACCGCCTCAGAACCTCCGGTCCTGAGCGCTGGGCGGGCCTTCCTGTCCGACAAGGCATCGACGGTCGGGGTGCTGGTTTCCTGCCATGGCGTCGGCGGATATCGCTACGACCAATTGTGCAAGGGCACAGTACCCTACGCCAATCAGATTACCGCGATCACCACCGCCGCGCGTAGGGAGACCTTGGCGGGGCGCAACTACCGGATGCGCTACCATGAATGGACGCAGGGTGAGGCGGACAGCGGCAATGCGGTCGGGGTCTATCTGGGCAAGCAGGTCGAGTATCAAGCAGATTTGACCACCGATTACCAAGAGATCGTCGGCACCACGGACGAAGTGATCATCGTCACCACGCAGGTGAGCAATTTCACCGCCTACAGCCTGACCCAAGCGCCGCCGATGACGCTGGAATTGCTCGAATCTTCGATCCTGTATCCCGACAAGTTCATATGCACCGGCCCGAAATATCACCTGCCCTATGTCGATTCAACGCACACGACGGCGGAAGGCTCTATCCATTTCGGCCATTGCAACGGGCGGGCTATGCGCCTGCACCGTGAGGGCGATTGGAACGGCCCGCTCTATGTCTTGTCGGCGGTCAGGACCGGCGACAGCGTCGTCCTGACCTTCAACGCGCCCTATGGCGGCGCGCCGATCGACCTCAACACATCCATCGTCTCCGACCCCGGAAATTATGGCGTGACCTTCCATCAAACCGGTGGCGCCGCGGTCACAGTGACCGGCGTTGCGGTGACCGGCGATTTCGAGATCACCGTCACCCTGAGTGCCACGCCGACCGGCACGGACCAGAAGATCGGCATCGCCGCCACCGGCACCGCTGGCCAACCCGCTGGCCCGACGACTGGCGGGCGGTCCTGCATCCGATCCGCCGTTGCCGAGACCGACCCGGAAGGCCGCGCCTGCGATTATTACGCCTGCCACCAGTTCATCGCCATCAGCTAAAGGAGCCTCCAATGGTCGCCACCATGAAGATTATTCCTGGTCTCAACCTGACCGCCGCACCGAACATGCCGCGCATCCCGGTGCAGACCGAAGAGGAAAAGCGCATCGCGCGCCTGCCCGGCCTGGTGCATTTCTTCGAGCCGGATCGGCTTTCGGGATCGCCGCTTGCCGCCAAGGATCGCGCGACGCCGGGCCATCCTATTTCCACGCCATCGTCGGCGATCACGGCCAGCACATCCTCTGCCTATGACGACAAGACAGTTGTAACCAAAACCGCTACGCAGGCGGCGTTCGCCTATGGTGCAGGGACCGCGCTCGAATCTTGCACAATCCTTATGGCCTGCGACCTGTCGCAGGCGCGGATTACGGCGGGCTTGGGCAGCACGCTATGGGCCTTCTTCAACGGTCCCATCAACGCATCGACGGCCAAATATGCGCTGTCCTGGCGCAATTCCGATGACCGCCTCCAGTTCATGGAGAATTATGCAGCAGGCGGCACGCCGCTGCTATTGCCGACGATCGACATGCCCGCTGGCGACGTGCCGTTCATCACGGCCCTCACCTATGACCGGCCCACGCGGACAAGCACGATATTCCTGAACAGCGCCACGCCCCTTGCGACCCTGACCCACACCAGCACACCTCCGACCATTGACGATGACACACAGATCGCGATCGGTGGCCTCTATCAATATGGCTCATCGGGCTGGGATGGAAGGATCGGCCGCGCGCTGATCATGGACCGCTCCTATAACGACCCGGCCTATCTCCCGCTGCTCGACCGCGAGATTGCGGCGATGCGCGCCTATTACGGGATCTGATGCGACATGAAGCAAGCGCCTCACATCATCGTCGGCGGATCCAGCCTTTCGCGCGGCTTTTCAATGGATGCGATCTATCAAGAGCAGGGAGCAGCGGCGATGTCGCCATGGGGTGAGGCGCTTGTCGTCAAATATGGATGGATATGGGTCGGGCTGACGTTCGGGTTTTTCGCGAAATATGCGCTGCTGATCAAGCGAGGGGTCAGGATCAAGCCCGCGCTGGTGCTGGCGGACATTCTCATCCTGCCGATGGTGGCGCTGATCGCCTATTGGCTGGTCAGTCAGGCGGGGGTGCGTGGCGAGGGTGCTGCGCTGATCACGGCCGGGGCGACCGTGGGCGCAGATCGCATCGTCAAACTCTATACTGACCGCTTCGTGCGCGGGGTCAGCGACCTGATGATCGATGAGGCTGTGCGCCGCAAGTCGGCCATTCGCGAAGAGATGCAGACGGAGTTGAGCGCGGAGCGCACCCTTTCCGATATCGCCGTCGGCAAACGCCCGATGGGCGGCGAATAGCCGCACCCCTTTTACCGGAGGATGATATGAACCACGCTGATTTGCAGCGGCGGCTGTCGACGCTTGGCCACGATACAGGCAAGCCCGGCTGGGGACCGTTGATGCGCGCCGCTGTCTATGATGAGCTGACGCGCGGCCCCGACCATGCCATCACCCAGTTCGACATCGACCAGGCAGCCGCGATGCTGGGCGGGACGGCCGCGCAGGTGTGGGCGGTGTATCGTGCGGAATCGTCGGGCGACGCTTTTATCGACGGGCGGCCCTCGATCCTGTTCGAGCCGCATCGGTTCAGCCGATCGACCGATCATCGCTATGACAAGAGCCACCCGCATCTGTCGTCTCGGTCGTGGAACAAGAAGCTCTATCCCGGCAGCCAGGCGGGCAGGTGGAAGCAGCTGCTCGATGCAGTCGCCCTGGATGTGGATGCCGGGTTCATGTCGGCCAGCTATGGCGGCTTCCAGATCCTGGGCGAGAATTATGCGGTGTGCGGCGCGCATGATCCATGGTCGTTCGCCTGGCGGCAGGCACAGACCGAAGGCGACCAGGTCGAAGCATTCGTTCGCTTCGTCGAGGGTCGCGGGCTGAAAGCCGCCTTCCGTCGGATCAGCAGCGACCCGGAAACCTGCCGACCCTTTTCGCGGGGTTACAACGGCACCGGATACGCACTGAACAACCACCACGTCCATATTGCGGACGCACATAGGAGTGCATCGCGATGAGCGGATTTATAGCGCTTTCCCCCATTCTGAGCCGCAGCGACCATCAGCTTTTCTTCATGTGCCCTGGTTGCCGATATTGGCACGGGGTGAATGTTGATCATGACGAACGGACTCGCTGGCGCTGGAATGGCGACGCCGACAAGCCGACCTTCACGCCCTCCATCCTTGTCCGAACGGGCCGAGCCGTCGACCCTTCCTACGAGTGGGAGGAAGGCGATCCTCCAGAGGTCTGTCACTCGTTCGTCACCGATGGTCGCATCCAGTTCCTGACCGATTGCACCCACGCATTCGCGGGTCAGACGGTCGACATCCCTGTATTTGACGGAAAGGACGAAAAATGAACGACGTCACTACCACACAGATTGCAGCAGGCGTGCGCCAGATCGTGCTGATCGTGGGCGGCTATGCCATCGGCAAGGGCTGGCTGGCCGCGGATACGGTCGAGATGCTGGGCGCGGTCGCGCTGGTCGTCGTTCCGCTGGTGTGGGGGCAGATCAGCACCCGCAGGCTGGCGCAAAAGTGATGGCGAATATCGGGATATTCATCGCCGGGTTTGTCAGCTTTCTGCTGATGATCATCGCGGGGGCCGCGCCCTTCGTCTATCGCGCCATCAGGCAGGGGGTGGACTGGTGATCCGCCTGCTCCCCCTGATGCTGCTGCTGAGCGGCTGCGCCACGGTCCGCCCCTATGCCAGCTGCCCCAACGCCAAGGCGGCCCTGGCGCTGGCCGAGCGCGTCGTCGCGCGGGTTTGCCCGATGGACGTCCGCTAAGTTTCACCGCCTCCCCTGAAAGGACATATTCATGGCCCTAGTCCATATCACGCTCTGCAATGTGCAGGCGCGTGCCGATACCGGCGC
This sequence comes from Sphingobium indicum BiD32, assembly GCF_000382885.1. Lineage (GTDB taxonomy): Bacteria > Pseudomonadota > Alphaproteobacteria > Sphingomonadales > Sphingomonadaceae > Sphingobium > Sphingobium japonicum_C. The sequence goes on along the minus strand of NZ_CAVK010000250.1, from coordinate 61,506 downwards.
GACGATGCCTATTCCCGACAGCGTCGAAGGCGCAGCGGACACGATGACAAGCTCTGGCACCAGCGCGCAATCGTCGATCGTGGCGGATGGGCCGGTGCTGCTGAAGCCGCGCTTCTGGACGATCGCGCCAAAGGGCGACGTCTGGGTCAAGTTCGGGTCTGATCCCACTGCCAACAGCGACACCGGGCACCTTGTGCTGGCCAATCAGCCGCGATCCTTTGCGGTGACGGCGGCGGGCGAGAAAGTCGCCATCATGGATGCCGTCTGATGCTCGGCTGTCTGGGCGACGCGGGTGCGCTCATGCTCGGCCAGCTCGGCGTTCTGGGGGTGGCGGGTGCAACGCCTGATCCTGCGCCGACGTGGATGGCGGCGGCAACGCGGGGCGAGGTTGCGACCTCGACCGGATCGACCGGGGCGAATCCGCGTTTCATGTGCCGCACCCGCCACGTCATGGGTCCGGGCACCTATTTCGGATTTCGGCTGGTCTATGCCAATTATTTCGTCGGGACGAGGAACAGGGAAGATGGTGCGGTCGCAGCCGCTACGCTGATCGTCGGTATGGAGATACCCGGTGCGCCGACCCAGACGGTCGAAGTCAAATGGTCTGGCGCGGGCAGCGTGGTCATGGCGGGCGGCGCGGCATGGGTCGAGAGCGACGATATCCTGCCTGCGCAGTTCGGCCTTTCGACCTTTGCTGCCGGGACCGTTTTCTGGCTGCGGGCCATTCGCGATAATGTAAATGGCGATCTCCGCGTATTCAACGGGACCGTTGGCAGCGTGACCGGCGAAAGCGCCTATACATGCCCCAATAGCGGCGCTGGTACTGACCAGCATATGGGCACCGGCGCGTTGACGCTGCCCACGGGCGGCGGCGCAAACACCAATCTCTACATGCCGTTACTGCTTAACGGCCTTTCCAGCACGCATGGGAAGTCCCTCCTCTTCATCGCCAACAGCATCGGCTACGGTCAGGGCGAAGGTCTGCTTGGTGCGAACGATGGCGAGTTCCAGGGCGGGGCTTTGCGCAAGGCGGCCTTTGCACTTGGTCTGCCATGGACGTCGGTTGCGCGGCCGGCCACATCGGTTTCGGCCTATATCATGTCGGACAGTGGCGTGCCGCGCAATGCCAAGCGGTCACTGCTCTATCCCTATTTCCGCAGGGTTTATGACGGCTACGGCACCAACGACCTAGGCAACACCAACACATCGACCGGCAGCGCGCGGACGGCAACGCAGATACTCGCCGATCGCATGACGATGTACGACCAGATATTGGCCGTGAACCCGACCGCGACCATTCATCCCATCATGATGACGCCGCGCGTTTCCGCAGGCACCTATTCGCTTGCTCCCGCCTCTCAGGTGCCTTTTGGGGGCTATGCCACGGGCGACGTTGGCGGGCGCACCGATGTGAACAACGGGCTGGTCGCGGCGATCGGCACACATGGCATCGCTTCGGTGGTCGATACATCCACCAATGCCATGTCCGACGCGACCCTGACCGATCGCATCGCGCAAATTGCCGGGTCACCGGGCAGTGCGGATGGCCTGCACCCGACATCGGCGATGTACCTGTTGATGAAAGCGCCGCTGCAAGCAGACATGGCAGCCTAGGAGGGCAAGATGCAGATCGAATATGGGCAGCTTTACACCAACGCCAGCGGCGATGTGCGTGAGGTGCTGGCGGTGGCGGGTGATGTGGTCGACTATCTCGAACAGACAGGCGAAGATCCGCAGCAGGGCCAGTGTTCGGCGGCGGAATTCGCAACATGGACCAGTGCGGAATGACCATCGCGGCCTCCCTGTCCCGCGCGCTGGCGGCGCTCAGGCCGGGCGACACGTTTGTGCTGCCGGACGGGGACATCATCGGCAATATCGTCCTGCCACGCGCATTGTCCGGGGCGAAAGGCAGGCCGATCATGATCCGGGGAGGAGAGCGCACGCGCATCATCGCCCAGGACAACCGGAAGGCGGCGCTCGGGGGTGGCGGGTGCAAATGGCTGTGGCTGCGCGGTATCGCCACGGTCGGCGGGCTGAACGGGTTTCAGTTCAGCCAGAATGGCGATGCGTATGACCCGGCCAGCATGATCGAGCAGATCTATCTGACCGATTGCCATGCCGCCGATCCGGTCGATGACTGTTTCAAATTCAATGGCGGTCGCGAGGCGCATATGAACCTGTGTTCTGGGCGCGGCGGTCGTGACCAGATTGTGGACTTCCTCGGCATCCAGCGCGGGAGTATCCGGCGATCGGCGTTCGGGGGCGCGACCTGTGCTATCACCTGCAAGGGCGGCACACAGGCGATCGAGATCAGGGCCAATGATATCCGCGCGTGTGTCGATGGCATCCACTACGGCGAACGCACCGCCCCGCGCTGGCAGGCACCATGGACCGAGCGCAGCGCTGAGCGCATCACCATCGTCAATAATGACATAGCGGTCACCGGCAACCCGATCGCTCTGGCGAAGGGTGCGGATGCGGACGTGGCGCAGCTGCTGCGCGACAACAGGTTGACGACGACGAAGCGCGCCAAGGGGCAGATGGCGCGGCTGGTCGAAGTCTATGGCTGACCAACGGCTATCCGTGCCAGACTAATCCTTCACTTTGCCAATTTCATGCGCGATATATTCAAACAGCCGCCGCTCGGCAGAATTCCTCGCCCCGCGATCGATCGCGATTTTCAGCAGTCTGTCGACCCAGTCGACGGGGAGGACGACAGGAACGTCCGGCTCCAGTTCGATACGGATTATGCCCCTTTCTTCGGGATAGGCTTCGCCCAGCAGCCCTTCTCTGAAAAGGTGAGCGATAGAATAGGCTTCGGTGGGTAGCGTCCATTGCCGCACGATGAAGGGATCGTAGATGATGGTCGCCTTGCTCATAAGAACGTAATGAGAACATAGACACGAGTCGGGTCAAGCGCGTTGACAGGCGGGCGGTCGCAAACCACCTTCGCATGCATGTGCAATCGGGCTGAACGGGGCGACACGCAAAAGGTGCTGAAGCTGTTCGGCGCGCAGCTGGGCGCGCGGTTCAATGAGGGGCCGTTGCAGGTGCATCCCAAATCGCCGGGCAGCGTCGTGCGCATGGGCGACGATGGTCTGGTGCTGGAGCAGATGACATGGGGCTTTCCCGTTTCCCTGCGGGGTAAGGCGGGGCAGCCGCTTAAGCCAAAGCCCGTCAACAATGCCCGTTTCGACAAGCTGGGGTCGTTCTGGAAGCGATGGGCGGCCGAGCCGCGCCAGCGATGCCTGATCCCTACGGCGCGCTTTGCGGAGGCCGTGGGCGAACCGGGCCGCATGACCGAAACATGGCTGTCGGTGAAGAAACAGCCGATCTTCGCCTGGGCGGGCCTGTGGACACAGAGCGACGAATGGGGCGCGGTCTATACCGGGGTCATGACCGACAATGCGCCGGAGCTTGCCCATATCCATGATCGATCGCCCGTGATCCTCGATCCGCAGGATTGGGACGCATGGCTGACCGCACCGCTTGCCGATCTGTATCGGTTCGACCGGCCCTATCCGGCGGACCGGCTGGAGGTCGATGCAACCGACGCGCCATGGTTTCGCAAGAAAGGCACGGACGGTCCGGCGCTGGTCTGATCACTCCCTCGCCCACGTCGCGCCAAACGATCATTTTAAAGACACGTCCGCATCGATATCGGCCTTCCGATATCGCGAGCGGGGGTGCCGTGCTGTAACACGGCAACCGACGGACTAGCATCCGTCACTAGCGGCTCGCGTAGCCGCATCGCCCCCGCACCTGCGCAACAGGCGGGGTTCTTGTGAGACCTTCCCCTTATGGAGTTATTAACGGGCCAGACGCCTTTCGGCGTCGCAGGCGAGGATACCGGCTATCTGTTCAACCTCGATCTGCCGAACAATCGAGACGCGATCGGCTTTGGCAACGCCGCCTTCAGCGTCGCAATTATCGATCGCGACATCGCCAACCGGATCATCAAGGCGAACCACTACAGCAGGCGCGTCTATTCCGCCTCCACGCTTCACCTCGGCGTCTTCATAGGCGTGGAGATGGTCGGCGTTCTGCAATACGGCTTCGCCATGAACCCGGCCAGCGCTGATAGCGTGGTCGCAGGCACCGGCATGTCCGAATATCTCGAACTGAACCGAATGTGGCTTTCCGACGCCGCGCCGCGAAACAGCGAGAGCAAGGCGCTTGCCTTCTCGATCCGGTTGATCCGGCGCATCCGCCCACCCGTGAAATGGATACAGTCGTTCGCTGATCAGCGCTGCGGCCTATTCGGCACCGTTTATCAGGCGGCTGGCTTCACCTTCCACGGCGAGCATCTAGGAATCTTCTGGGAACTGGACGGCGATTTCTATCACAACAGCCTCGTCACCAATTCGAAAAGCAAAGGGCCGCGCGCTCAAACGATCAGAGCCGGACTTGACCGGGCGACCCGGCACAAGCTGCGCCAGTTCCGCTATCTGCGGTTCCTCAAGCCCCGGTTCGCCAAGGGGTGCAGATATCCGGTGCTGCCGTTCCCGAAGCCGGACTATGGTGTCAGCGTCGATTGAGGCGGGCGTTCCGAAGCTCACCAGCAAATGTGGCCAAACGGCCCACATCTCTGGCTTCGGCTGGCCTAGAGTTGCTCTGCAACTCCGTCTCCATCTCGTAGAGGCTTTGCGTCAGCGCGTCGGGCAAAATGATGTCCGGCGCGCTGCTAACTAGCGCCCGGATGATTGCCCGCAGGGCTGCTTGGGCGCTGTCATCCATGATGATTCTCCTATTTCGAACGGATCGTTATCTTACCTTGCAGTTCCCGCCAACCAGAGGCACTGCATCAGAGCGGCCCGTCCATCGGACGAGCGCGGTTCCCCCGCGTGCGAGGACGGTGCGACCCCGTCGGGCCGCTCCACCTTTTCCGCTGGCCAAAACCACCTGCGCTTAGCATCGCGGCAGCGCTTAGCCTCTTCCGCTCGCTCCTTATCGTCAGCCCAATCGAACGCCATAGTCACCTCGCATGTTTTGAGGCGGCACTATGCAGCCACCGTCCGACCATCGGAGGACGGTTCCGGTGGCTGCGACATCCACACGACCTCAATCGTCGCTGGCTACCGGTTCGCGCTTGACATCACCTCTTGTGGGATTTCCGGTCGGGCCATATCTCTAGCCCATGGCCCGACCAGCCCAATCGATCGCCGTCATGGGCGCGGATTACCCGAACAAGCGCGGCCCGGCTCGGCGCTTCGAGATGGCGCTATGCCTGCCAGGGGAGCGTGTGCATCTGCGGCGCGAGCCTAATAACCCGGCTGACAGTCGCGCCATCGCCGTATATTCTGAACGCAATGTCCAGCTGGGCTATGTGCCTGCCGAACAGGCACAATGGATCGGCAGCCTCCTGCCGACCGTTCGCGCGATATTCCAACGTGCCGACACGTTCGGCCCCGTGATCCGCGTCACTTTCGATGGAAGCGAGCCGGTGCTGCCAGTCATCAAGCCAAAGCCCGAGCGCCCGCCTCACGGTGGCGATTGCGGGGTGGATGACGACTGGCCACCGCGTGAGCCGAGGGATGACTTCGGGGGGATTTAGCGCGATGTTCGGGGGCCGCAACCGCCCTCGGAGCGTTCATCCGTAATTGACCTGTTCATGCTTTGCATATACGCGAGCCAATATGGGGATGTGAGCGATGGCCGACCAATACGTCTTTCACATTAGCGAAAGCTACACCCCCGCGACCATACCTATGGAACGCCTAGCTGAGTATATGGGCGCGCTTGCCAAGCTGCTTGGCGAAACAGCGAACGTTCATTTTTCAGATGTATTCAATGCTTCGACCGCGCTGCGGGCGAATGTTGACAGCCCTGCACAACCCAAGGTGTTTGCTCGCGTTTCAGCGATCAGGGCTGGAGATGCGCCGGTCGATGCGGTTCGGGCCTTCGAAGTAATTGACGAAATGCTTCGGAAGGATAACGCCTACGGCACCCTGACAGAGGGCGACGGAGGAGTCGAAGGCGCGGTTATCATTCCTTTTCCAGGAAAGCGGCGTCCCCCGGAGCCTGCGTTTGGCCCCTTTAAGAAGGAGGGAACGCTGGACGGCGAAGTCTATCGGATAGGCGGCAAGGATGAGACAAAACATGTCGGCATCCGCGACGGCAAGCGCGAATATAATCTCGTCACGAGTGAGGCCGTCGCTCTAGAGCTGCGGCATCATGCCTTTAGCGGGCAGATCCGCTTTCATGGCACCGGGACATGGTATCGTCATGCTGATGGCGAATGGGAATTGCGAACCTTCAAAGTTAAAGACTTTGATGTGCTGGATGACGCCCCACTGAGCGAAGTGATTGATCGATTGCGGAAAGTGCCGAGCGACTTACGGGCGCTTTCTTCGCCAGTAAGCCAGCTTCTTGATGACCGAAGCGGTATGGAGAGCAGGCATTGAAGGTCGCCATCGATGCCACTGTTTTGGCATACTTTTTTGATGCCGAGGCCGCCCCGCCGCTCGATGCTTCGGGGGTTCCCGTTGCACTGTGCCGTGAGCGTATAACCCTGCTTATTAGCGAGCTTCAGAAAGCCAAGGCGACCATAATCATTCCTGCCCCGGCGTTGTCCGAGATACTCGTTTATGCTGGCGATGCCGCACCCAACTGGCTTAGCGTGCTATCGAACACAAAATACTGCCGCATTGCCGATTTCGATCAGTTGGCAGCGGTCGAGTGCGCGGTCATGGCGAAGAAGCGGATCGAAGCCGGACCAAGGCGCGAAGGCTACACGAAACGAAAAGTGAAGTTCGATGAGCAGATCGTGGCTATAGCGCTGGTCGAGCAGGCCGACGAAATTCTGTCAGACGACAGTGATATTAGGGCGCTCGCAGGTGATAGGATGTTGGTCCGGGGGATCGGCGAGTTGCCCGTCCCCGCACAAGATCTTCAAATCTCAATCGACTGGAACGCGGCCGGAGATCGCCCCTCGCAGGATCTTGATATCACTGCCGACTAAGCGGCCGCCCGCTCCGATAGTCCATCAACTGGTCGACCTTGGCGGCGATAGCCTGCCAGGTCTGCACTCCTTCCTGATCCCCGCCGGTCGCCAGCTCGGCGACGCGCAGGGCGCAATGCAGCGGGGCCTTGGCCTTGTGCTGTTTGATCACCTGCTGCGCGCAGGCCCATATCTCCCAATCGGTCAGGGGCATGTCACTGCACGAAGAGTATTCCATCAGGCGGATCGCGCTGAATGATCGTCCGGCCACCGTTCAATTCGTCCACGCACTCGCTGATGGCCATCCAATTGGCGGCCTTCCCTTGGTCGCGGCTATCCATGGCTTCCTGAAGCGCGCCCAGAAGGAAATTCCCGACATACTCCCCATATTGCTCCATGTAGGCAATCGCGAGCAGGTAGCGGTCCTTCAAGGGTATCGAAGTTGGGGAATCGAGGGCGCTCATTGGCTCTGCCATTCGGCCTCGGCATCATCCAGCGCTTCGAAGGCATCCCCCTCGGCACCGGCCTCGTGCAGCTTCTTGCGCAGGTCGTCCGGGGACATGGCCGCCCGGAACTTGGGATCGGCCTTCGCGGACTTCGCCAGCGGCCCGATCCAGTCATCACGCTTGGTCTGTTTGAGCAGCCACGCGCCGAACGTCTCGCCATGTTCGTTTTCCTGCATTATCGGTTCCCTGCGATTCGCCCGACTATATCATGTTTTGGGGTCCGGACGTTGCGCCTGTCGCCACGCCCGGACCTCGGCCTCGTCCCAGCGGCTAGAGAAGCCTCCAGGCTTATACTGGACCGGGAAATTCCCTTGCTTAAGCAATTTGTAGATCATCGTTTTGCTGAGGCCGGTGATCTCGCAAACTTCTTTTAGGCGTATGAGACGATCAGGCGTTGTCACCTGCGCGGGCCGTCGAGTAGCGCGCCAGCTGGCGGTAATCCCTCCATCAACATATCTGCCCAATCCTGCGCCAGCGCCCGCCGACGCGCCATGTGTTGCGCTCGATTGTAGGCGGCTTCAACCTTGTCCTTAGGGACATGGGCCAGCATCATGTCGATAATCGCGCGGTCGGGCCGGTGCCGCTCGTTCATGATCGTGCTGAACGCAGCGCGCCAGCCGTGCGGAACATGCCTCCCGTGATAGCCTACCCGATTATACAGATAGCCGATCGCGTTTTCACTGAGGGGCCGATGTGCGTGCCGCTGGCCGGGAAACACCAGCTTGCCGCGTCCGGTGAGGCGGCGGACCTGCCGCAGAACATCCACGGCTTGGTGCGAAAGAGGCACCACATGATCGAAAGCCTCCTCGTCCTTGCGGTCAAGTATCAGTTTCATACGGGCGGCTGGCACGCGCCAGATCGGAAGCATCGGGCCGATGAAATCGCCCGTCCAGTCGATCTCCTCGAACTCTGCCCACTCGACACCCCGCACGACGGCGGGGCGAACGCTCGTCAACGCCAGCAGGCGCGACGCCAGCTTGGTCACGGGTGTAGCGCCTGAAGCCTCAGCGGCGAGGAGAACGCCGCGCAGATCGTCCAGCCGGGTCAGGGCTGGCTGCTTTCCTTTTTTCGGAAGTGGCTTCAGCGCCTTCATCACAATGGCAGCCGGGTCGTAGGTGGCGACGCCTTCCGATATGGCATAGGAAAACACAGCGGATATGCGCTGCCTCATGCGGCGGGCGGTCTCGATCGATCCGCGCGCCTCGATCTTACGCAAGGTGGCCAGAACCGTCGGGGCATCAATCTCATCCATCGCGAGCGGACCAAGGTCGGGGAACACGTCACGGTCTAGGCTGGTGATCACATCTTTGGCGTGCACAGGTGCCCATCGCGGCGCTTGCACTTCATGCCATGTCCGGGCGAACTGCTCGAAGGTCATCTTTTGGGCGCGCGCGATCCGCTCCGCCTCCTTGGCCTCCTTTGACTTCTTGCGCGCCCCGGACGGATCGTCATGCTCGCGCAACTGTCGGCGCGCCTCGTCCCGCTTCTGCCGGGCCTTGGATAGGGGTACATCGGGGTACGGCCCAAAGGTCAGGAGCTTTTCCTTGCCTTGAAACCGGAACTTCATTCGCCACGATCGCAGGCCCGTCGGGGCGACATAGAGATATAGCCCGCCAGAATCGGCGAGCTTATATGGCTTGTCCTTCGGCGCTGCATTTCGCGCCATAGCGTCCGTGAGCATTTGATACCCCTACCTTGCTAGTCGTACCCCACATGATGCCCCCAAATACCCCGCGCTTAGACGCGGTCCCGTGAGAGAACATGAGAGAGAACATAGCAGGAAGACGCATGGAAATCAGCCCCTTTGAGAGGGTATGATATTAGTTGAATAGGGGTAATTGGCGGAGAGGCAGGGATTCGAACCCTGGGTACCGTCACCGGCACGCCGCATTTCGAGTGCGGTGCATTCGACCACTCTGCCACCTCTCCGCAGAAGGCCGGGACATGCGGCTTTTCGCACAGGAAAAGCCCGTCTCGACCGGGTCGAGCGCGGCCATTAGCGAATGATTCCCGCCTTGCCAAGCAGCCTTGTCGGTATTTTTCTTGTGTGGCGGGCGAAGGCTCCTAAATTGGTCATATGAGAGACACGATTCAGATTTTCGGTGCCGGTATCAATGCCCCGCCGATCGTCCATGCCCATTTCAGCATCGGCGATGTCGTCAAGCATCGCCTGTTCGGCTTTCGCGGCGTCGTGTTCGACATTGATCCGGTGTTCGCCAATAGCGAGGAATGGTATGACGCCATTCCCGAACATGCCCGGCCGGACAAGGAACAGCCCTTCTACCATCTGCTCGCCGAAAATGGCGAATCCAGCTATGTCGCCTATGTCAGCCAGCAGAATCTAATTGCCGACGACAGCGATGAACCGGTCGATCACCCCGCCATCACCGGCATGTTCGGTGCCTATGCGGACGGCAAATATCGCCTGCGCCCGCTCCATCGCCATTAAGGCCGCCACTGCTCTGCTGCTGGCGTTCGCGCTGCCCGGCACGGGCGGCGCACAGGCGCAGGACCGGCCGCCCAATGCCGACCCGGCCTTCCCCTTCGCGCGGGAGATCGAGGCCTTTGCCAAGGCCAATGCTGCCAGCCCCCCGATCGAAGGCGCCACCCTGTTCCTGGGCAGTTCCAGCATTCGCCTGTGGAACATAGCGGGTAGCTTTGCCGACATCCCCACCCTCAAACGCGGCTTTGGCGGGGCCAGCACGCCCGATGTGCTGCGCCACTATCGCCGCCTGTTGCCGCCGATCCAGCCGCGCACGATCGTCGTCTATGTCGGCGAAAATGATCTGGCCGCAGGCACCAGCCCGGATGAGGTCGCCGACGACATCCTGACCCTGCTCAAGCGCCTGCGCGCCGACTATCCGCGCGCGCCGATCGCCTTCCTCTCCCTGAAGCCCAGCCCGATCCGCTGGACGCTGTGGCCCAAAATGGCGGCGGTCAATCAGGCGATCGCCGATCGCGCCGGGGCCGATCGCTTCACCTATCTCGATGTCGGCCAGGTGCTGCTGGCGCGGGACGGCCTGCCCGACGCCTCGCTCTTTCGTCCCGACGGGCTGCATATGAATCCACAGGGCTATCAGCGCTGGACGCAGTTGATCGACAACTGGCTCGATCAGGTCGCGCCTGCGGCGAATGCGGCAAGAAAGGCCAGCTGAGTCACCCGATCGCACTTTCCGATTGATCCACAGCCAAGCAACATTATTACAAGTTCGAGCGACAAGCGCCAAAGCCAAGGGGATAGTGGGTGACAATGGAGAAGGCACAGGCCAGCGCGATGGCCGAACTGACGCTGCGCGGGGTCATCCTCGGCGCGCTCATCACCCTCATCTTCACGGCGGCGAACGTCTATCTGGGCCTCAAGATCGGGCTTACCTTCGCCACCTCGATTCCCGCCGCGGTCATTTCCATGGCGGTATTGCGGCTGTTTGCCACCGGCACGATCCTGGAAAACAACATCGTCCAGACCATCGCGTCGGCCGCAGGCACATTGTCCGCCATCATCTTCGTGCTGCCGGGCCTCGTCATCATCGGCTGGTGGCAGGGCTTTCCCTATTGGCTGAGCGCCTGCACCATCGCGCTGGGCGGCATATTGGGAGTCATGTATTCCGTCCCGCTGCGCCGCGCGCTCGTCACCGGATCGGACCTGCCCTATCCCGAAGGCGTCGCTGCCGCCGAAGTGCTCAAAGTCGGTGCCGGGTCGCGGCTGGGCGAGGAAGAGAATAAGCGCGGCCTGTCCGCCATCCTGCTGAGCGCGCTGGCCGCCGCCGCCTTCTCCATCGTCGCCAAGACCAAGCTGCTGGCCGAAGAAGCCGCCACCTTCTTCAAATTCGGCACCGGCGCGACCAGCATGTCGACCAGCTTTTCCATGGCCCTGATCGGCGTCGGTCATCTGGTCGGCCTGTCGGTCGGCGTCGCCATGTTCGTAGGCCTGCTGATCAGCTGGGTCGGCATCGTCCCCTATCTGACGACGCCCGTTCCGGCTGGCGCGGACCTGGCGGACCTCGTCGGCACGACTTTCCGCATGAAGGCGCGCTTCATCGGCGCGGGGACGATCGGCGTCGCGGCGATCTGGACCCTGCTCAAAATCCTTGGCCCCATCATCAGCGGCATCCGCTCCGCCCTTGTCGCCAACGCGACGCGCAAGGCGGGCAATGCCGGGCTGCTGGAACTGACCGAGCGTGACCTGCCGATCGGCATTGTCGGCGGCACCATCATCGCGTCGATGCTGCCCATCGGCGTCCTGCTGTGGATCTTTGCGCAGGGTGGCCCGATCGCCGCCAACCCCATTCCAGTGATCGCGCTGACTTTGGCCTATGTGCTGGTCGCGGGCATCGTCATCGCCTCGGTCTGCGGCTATATGGCGGGCCTGATCGGCGCGTCGAACAGCCCGATTTCGGGCGTCGGCATCCTGGCCGTGCTGGGTGCGTCGCTGATGCTGGCGGCGATCTACGGATCGGGCGGCGACCCGGATCGTGCCCAGGCTCTGGTCGCCTATGCCCTGTTCACCACCGCCATCGTGTTCGGCATCGCCACCATTTCCAACGACAATCTGCAGGACCTGAAAACCGGCCAGCTGGTCGGCGCAACCCCGTGGAAGCAGCAGATCGCGCTGATCCTGGGCGTGCTGTTCGGCGCGCTGGTCATCCCGCCGGTGCTGGACCTCCTCAACAGCGCCTTCGGTTTTGCGGGCGCTCCGGGTGCCGGACCCAACGCCCTGCCCGCGCCACAGGCCGCGCTCATCTCCGCGCTGGCCAAGGGCGTGCTGGGCGGCGATCTTGACTGGGGGTTGATCGGCATCGGCGCCGGCATCGGCGCGGTCGTGGTGCTGGTGGACGAATTGCTGGGCAAGGCGGGCAAGCTGCGCCTGCCCCCGCTCGCCGTGGGCATGGGCATCTACCTGCCGATGGCGCTGACCCTGCTGATCCCGGTCGGCGCGGTCATCGGCCATCTCTATAATCGCTGGGCACTGCGCCAGTCGCACCCCGAATTTGCCGAGCGCATGGGCGTGCTGATGGCCACCGGCTTCATCGTGGGCGAAAGCCTGTTCGGCGTCGCCTTTGCAGGGATAGTGGCGGCGACCGACAGCGACGCGCCGCTGGCGCTGGTCGGGGAAAGCCACTGGGCCGTCCCCCTCTCCATCCTCATCTTCGCGCTCGTGATCGGCGGCCTCTATGCCAAATTGCGGCGCTGGGCGTCGGCACCCCTGTCCTAAAGGGAAGCAGAAAATCATCGCATTTTGTGCATTGCTGATGCTTTGAGAAGAATCAGCAGACGGGCGCAACGATGAACGACCACCAAAGCCGGGCAGGGCCGCCGGACGCCAGCCATGTCTGTCTGGATGATGCCGAAGCGATCGATTATTGGACCCGCCGGTTCGACGTGTCGCGCGAGGAACTGGAGGAAGCGGTCGAGACGGTCGGCGACAGTGTCGATGCTGTCGCTGCCTATCTCAACACCGCATCCTGACGCAAAAAGGGGGGCCGCGTCCGCCGCAGCCCCATCTTCTTGCCGTCCGGCAGACCCAGGATCAGAAGGCGTAGCGCGCCATGATCTGGAACACGGGCCCCGCCTTTTCGCTTTCCAGTTCATATTCGTCGAAATCGCGGTCGATCTGGTCGGCCAGATTGTCGAACTTGTTGAACGTCTCGCGCTTGGCGCCGTTCAGCAGGTTTGACCCGACCGCGCGGATCGTGAAGGTCTTGCCGATCCGCTTTTCCACGAAGATTTCGAGGTCCGCGCCATAGCGGGTGGTCACTTCCTCCGCGATCACCCGGCCATAGGCGCTGCCCTGTTTGCGATAGGTCGCACCGAATGCCGCGCCCGCCTGCGGGAAGTCCTGGATGAAGCCGAAATTATAGACATATTTCGACTGGTCGTTGAACCGGCGCTTGCCCAGAACATCGGTGATCTTGCTGTCGAGCAGCGAGAGATTGCCGAAAATGCCGGTGTTGGGCAGGCCGACAAAGCCCAGGTCGGTGGACAGGTCGAACTCCACGCCCCACACCTTGCCGTCGCCGACATTCATCGGCTGATAGACGAAGGTGCCTTCGCCTTCTGACCCTTCTTCACCGGTATTGGTCAGCTCAATCAGATCCTTGACGTCGCGATAGAATACATTGACGCCGAAAATGCCGCCCGATCCCATGCGATGTTCATAGCCGATGTCAAAGCCCCAGGCTGTTTCCGGGCCAAGCTGCGGATTGCCGAGCAGGTCGCTGTCGCCCACTTCCTCTTCCAGCACGGCTGGCGTCAGATAGTTGAATTCCGGGCGGCGCAGCGTGCGCGCAACCGAACCGATGATCCGATCATGGTCGGTCAGTGAATATTTGAACGACGCGGACGGCAGGAAGGCGTCATAGTCGCTTTCCTGATCGGCGATGGCCGCGGCGACGGTGAAGTCGCTGATGCGGACCTTCGTATGCTCGTAGCGCAGACCTGCTTCCCATTTCAGGTTGCCGCTGTCACCTTCGACCAGAGCAAAGGCGTCGCGACGCTTTTCCTTGATACGGTTGTCGCCGCCGTCGATCGCTTCGACTTTGTCAAAAGCGGTGGCAAGATCGGTGGGGTTCTGGCTGAACTGGTCCCACACGAAGCTGCCGGTGCCTTCCTGTTCGGCCTCGAAGATGCCGGTGCGGCGATTCTTGTCCTGATAGAAGCCACCGAACATGAATTTCACGCTGTCATTGAGCGGAACCTCATGCTCCAACTTGACCGAAAATTCCCGGTCCTTGATCGCTGTGCTGGTGAGAGCACCTTCAAATTCCGGCTCATCCCCTTCATCGACGTCGAAGCCGATCTCATATTCGGTTTCATTCCGGTCCTCGATAAACTGAGCATAACCCACGCGCACCGACGTCTTGCCCGCCGCCCATTGCTGCGTCAGCTTGCCATCGACCGAGAAATTCTCCTGGTCGATCTTTGCGACATTGGCATTGTCGCTCAGCAGATTGCCGATCGGCACCGGGCCGGTGGTGGCGGTGGGATCATCATATTCAAAGCTGCGTTCGGTCTCCGTCCGGTCGGTTTTTACATAAAAGCCATTGAGCTTGAAATTGGTGTCGCCCGCGTCGATTTCATAGCTGCCGTTAAAGCTGTAATCCTTGCCGTCGCGGGTGTCGCTCTGATCCTCGCGATTGTCGAAATCGTCGGTCGCATAATCGGCGTTGTTTTCGGGCGAATCGCCATAGCGCAGGCTCTTCTTCTGCTTGGGGTTATGACGCCCCTGCAAATTCGCGCCCAGCAGCAGGCGGCCCGGACCGACCTGACCGCCCCAGACCAGACCCAGGCTCGGCTCGATTTCCTTGTCATCATAATAAAGCCCGCCCGCGCGGACATAGCCGCCGTTCAGCTCATAACCGTCGCGCAGATTGATGTTGAGCGTCCCCGCGACCGCATCGCCGGTGCGGCGGGCGGAGGAGGAGCGGACGATTTCGACGCTGGAGATCAGTTCGGCGGGGATGCGATCGAGGAAGAAGCTGCGATCGGCGCTGGCGCCCGGCACGCGCTCGCCATTGATCAATATCTGGGTGTAACCGGGCGGCAGGCCGCGCAGGCGCGGCGCATCGCTTTCTATGACGTCGGACAGGAAGGTGACGGACGGCACCCGCTTGAGCGCATCACCGGCGGTCAGCGGCTCGAAGCGCTGGAAATATTCGGTGCCATATTTCAACACGGGTTCGGGCGTGTCGGTGCGGTCGCGATAGCCGATCCCGGCGATGACGACGATGTCCGCCGCCTGGGTAATCGGCCCGTCCGTCTTGGCGATGTCATCGGCGGCGGCAGGCGCCTGCGCACCGGCGGGCGCCGACACCAGTGCAAGCGAAGCACAACCCAGCATCAGCCACTTATTCGCGACCATATATTCCCCCTGTTATTTAACAGATACATTGACCAGTGGGCTATCTCTTGTATCTAGCCCGGCATAATGGGCCGCTAGGAGGCAATGGTGACTATATCGCGAAACAAATATTACAGTTCCATGATTTGTTATTGCAGTTTTATTGCATTATCGGCCTGCACCACTGCCCAAACCGAAATCCCGGTCGCTGTCCGTATCGCCAATGCCACGCCCGCCGTCTCCGTCACGGCGCGCGGTGAAACCACGCCTGTCGGCACCACCAATGCCGATGCGGCGGACGATCCTGCGATCTGGAGCAACCCGGCTGACCCTGCCGCCAGCCTGATCGTTGGGACCGACAAGAAGGCGGGTCTTTATGTCTATGGCCTTGACGGCAAGGTGCGCGACTTCCTGGACGCGGGGCGGGTCAATAATGTCGACCTGAAGGATGGCGTCACCATCAATGGCCAGCGCGGCATTCTGGTCGCGGCCAGTGACCGCAATGCCGTCACCAGCGCCAAGATCGCGCTATTCCGGCTCGACCCCGCCACCGCCAAACTGACCGCGCTGGGCACGGTCGATGGCGGTGCGGGCGAAGCCTATGGCATTTGCATGGGGTCCGACGCGGCAGGCCTCTATGCCTTCATCGTGCTGAAGGATGGCACGATCAATCAGGTCGCGCTCGACACGTCCGGCGCGACACCCACCGGCCGCATCGTCCGCACCCTGAAACTCGGCACCCAGTCGGAAGGCTGCGCCGTCGATGATCGCACCGGGCGCTTGTATGTGGCGGAGGAAGATGTCGGCCTCTGGCGCTTCGACGCGCGCGCAACCGGCCCGACCACCCCGGTCCAGATCGCAGCCGCCGACGGCAAGAATCTGGTCATGGATGCCGAAGGCGTCGCCATCGCGCCGATGGGCGAGAAGGACGGCTATGTCCTCGTCTCCAGCCAGGGCGACAATGCCTATGTCGCCTACCGCCTGTCCGACGACGCCTATGTCGGCCGCTTCCGCGTGGTTGACGGCGCGATTGGCGGGTCGGAGGAAACCGACGGCATCGACCTGATGCTCGGCGATTTCGGCCCCAACTATCCCGGCGGACTGTTTGTGGCGCAGGACGGTCACAATGCGGCAGCAGCGCAGAATTTCAAGCTGGTGGCGTGGGGCGATATCGTAAAGGCAATGGGGCTTTAAGCAATCTTGTCTCCCCTCCCGCAAGCGGGAGGGGAGATATCAACCCTTACTTCTTCCCCGTAAACCAGGCCGCCAGCGGTGCCTTCAACCGGCTGCGCGTCTCGATCCGCGTCTTGATCGCGGCGATCGCGCGGTCCACCACCTTGCGCGATTCGGGGGTCAGATATTGGGTCGCATAGGCGTCCAGCTTGGTCGCCATCGCCGGATCGGCCGATCCGCCGCCCAGCCGCGCCAATGCCTGGCTCCGCGCCGACACGTCGATCAGCGCCTCATATTGCGCCCGATGCGCCAGCACATAATCGACCGCCAGCATCGGATGCTCGGCCCCGACCTGCGCGATGATCGCCGCGCTGGTCGTCTTGCCCGGCTCGTCGGTCAGCGCCAGATCGAGCGCTTGCTGACCCAGCTTCTCATCCTTCGCCGCGCCCAGCAGGGCGAACAGGCTGCTCTTTTCCAGATCGCTCTTCGCGCCCTTGGCCATTACCCGCAGCTTGTCCCAGGTCGCCTGATCCGCGTTCTTGGCAATGATCGCCAGCCAGACATTGCGCAGCGGCCCGTCGAGCGCGGCGGGATCGCTCGCCAGCGCGGCAAAACGCCGGTCGGCCTCCGCCACCACCGCCTTGTCGCCCATGTCGCCCAGCGTGGACACCAGTGCGGACCGCAGCACCGGCACCTGTGGCCCTTCCCCGCCCTTCGCGTCATAGCCGATCGCGCTCAGCGCCGGGGTCAGCTTGGCCGACGCATAGGCCGCAACCCGGCCCTGTGCCGCCTTGTCGCTTTCCAGCATGACATAGGCACTGTCCAGATAACCCGGCACCTCCGCCAGCACGGCGGGCGACGCCGTCACCGGCACCGCGTCGATCAGGTCCAGCGCCAGCCCGATCGGCTGATAGCCACCCAGACCCAACTGGAAATTATCCGCCAGCAGGCCGGTCTGGTCGATGCTGGCCAGCCTGGTGAAATCCTTGGCCAGCGCCTGCACATTGGCGGCGGGATAGAGTGAGCGATAATAGCCCGTCTGCCCGGCATTGACGACATAGGCACCGCAGCCCGGCAGCGTCATCTGCCCCTTGCCCTGCAAGATCAGCCGCTGCGGCGCGCCGCCTATCGTCTGCGCCATCACCGGCACATTCCATTTGAGCGGCGCCTTGCCCTTCGCATCGCGGCTATACTCGCCCTGCGACAGGCTCAACACGGTCTGACCACCCTGACATTGGGCGCTGTCTACCGTCACCAGCGGGATGCCCGGCTGGCTGGTAAAGTCGTGGGCGATCGACACCAGCCCCTTGGCCCCCGCGCCCTCGACCGCCTTCCACAGATCGTCGGTCACCGTGTTGCCATAGGCGTGCGCCTTCATATAGCTGCGGATGCCGTTCTTCCACACATCCTCACCCGCAAAGCCCTCCAGCATGGTGATGACGGCTTCACCCTTCTGATAGGTGATGGCATCGAACGCCTGATTGACCTGATCGACGGTGGTGATTTTCTGCACCACCGCGTGGGTGGTCGCCAGCGAATCGAGGCTCATCGCTGCCTCGCGCCCGTCAACGCGGGTCAGCAGCATTTCCCAGCCCGGTTGCAGCTTGTCGGTCACCTTGGTCGCCATCCAGCTGGCGAACCCTTCATTCAGCCACAGATCGTCCCACCAGGCCATCGTCACCAGATCGCCGAACCACTGATGCGCCATTTCATGCGCGACGGTTTCATAGATGCGCCGCTTGGTCGCTTCGGATGTGAAGCGTGGATCGACCAGCAAGGCGCGCTCGAAGGTGAAGATCGCGCCCCAATTCTCCATCGCGCTGAAAAACTGGCTCTGGCCCGGCCCCGCGACATTGTCGAGCTTGGGCAGCGGATAAGGGGTGCCGAAATAATCGTTGAACCAGGGGAGGATGCTGGCGGACGCATCAAACGCCAGCGCCGCCTTGCCGCTATTGCCCTTGCCGGTGATCACGCCCACTTCGGTCGCGCCCGACATTTTGGTCGCGCGCTCCAGTTCGCCCAGGCCGAAGAAGAGCAGATAGGAGGACATTTTCGGGGACGTGCCGAACGTCACCTGGGTCTTGCCGCCGCCCAGATCCTTGGTCGTCTTGACCGGCATATTGCCGACCGCCAGTTCGCCGGTCGGGATGATCGCGCTCAGGTCGAACGTCGCCTTATAGCTTGGCTCGTCCCAGCTCGGCACGAAGCGGCGGGCGTCGGGTGCCTCAAACTGGGTGAACAGCGCGCGCTTCGCCTGGCCTTCATTATTGGTGTAGTCGAGCGCGAACAGCCCGTTCGCCTGCGTGTTGATGACACCGGCATAGGCGATGGCGAGCTTATATTGGCCCGGAACCAGAGGCTTGCCGAAATCCAGCGTCACCGTCTGCGCATCGGCATCGACCTTCGCCATGCCCTTGATCGGCTTCCCCTTGGCCGGGGTCAACATGACGTCGCCGAAAGTCAAATCGGCGGCGTTGAGGACCAGCGCGGGCATCGCCGTGCTGACCATGACGTCGATCGTCACCTTGCCGGTGAATGTAAGGTTCGCCGCATCGGGCGTCACTTCAATCGCATAATGGCCCGGCGCCGCGCCGCGCGGCAATTGGGTGGTGATGCCCGCCGCCGGACCAGCCAAAGGGCCAGCTTGTGCCAGCACAGGGGTGGCAAGGGCGATGGGCGCGGCCGCGATCAGCAGCGGCAGGATTTTGGCAAGCGACATAGGGTTTCAGACTCCGACACGTCAGGCAGGCACCGCCCGATCGGACCGGCACCGTGATGAAACGTCAAATAGCCCGTTTCGCTGCATCGGTCACGCCATGATATGGTATTACAATGTCGCTGGTCGAACCCTGTTGACCGTTCGTCCAACAGGAAACACAAGTGATGCTTTATATCCTCGTCATCCTGACGAAAGTCAGGATCCATTCGCGCTAGCTTTGGCCCATTTGAACGACGCTTGCGCCAATGGATCCTGAAACAAGTTCAGGATGACGACGTGCAAGATGGCAACCTCACCCCCGCCCGCGATAGCCCGGCACATCCTGTGAGGGCAGCCACAAATCCTGCGGCGGTGCGCCCGATTGCCAGAACACATCGATGGGGATGCCCCCGCGCGGATACCAGTAGCCGCCGATGCGCAGCCACACCGGCTTCATCTCGGTAAACAGCCGTTCGCCGATCCCCACGGTGCAATCTTCGTGAAAGGCGGCATGGTTGCGGAACGACCCCAGAAACAGTTTCAGCGACTTGGATTCGACGATCGTGTCGCCGGGCGCATAGTCGATCACCAGATGAGCGAAATCGGGCTGGCCCGTCACCGGGCAGAGCGAAGTAAATTCCGGTACGGCAAAGCGCACCAGATAGGTGCGGCCGGGGCGGGGGTTGGGGACATAATCCAGCACCGCCTCTTCGGGGCGGGTGGGCAGGGCGCTGGTCTGGCCCAGATGGAGCGGGGTCATGGCAGGGTCGGTCATGCCGCTGCCCTACGCGATTGCACGGCTGGTGTCATCGGCTTCTCATTGTTCACTTGCCGTTCAGCCCGTCTTGTGCCTTGGCTCAGCCCATGGGGTATCATCGTTCGTTTCTTTTCGCCGCGTCGTTGCTGCTGACGCTGCCAGCCCACGCCCAGCAGGCGGAGGAGGCCGCGCCGGTCTTTACCCTGCCCCCTTCCAGCCCGCCGCAGCCCGCCAATCCCCGCCAGCAAGGCCCGGAACTTGACGTGTTCCGCGCGCCCGCGACGACTACAGCACCACCGCCGGTCGTCGCGCCGACAATCACGCCGACCCCGACGCCCGCGCCCGTCCAGCCTGCACGACAAGCACCGGCCCAGCGCGCTGCTCCCACGCCTGCACCTGCGCCACGCGCCACCCCGGCACAGCCTGCCCCACGCCCGGCGGCACAAGCGGAACGCGCAGCACCCGATAACCAAAGCAGCCTGGTCACGGCCCCTGCGCAAGTGCCACGGCCCGTACCGGAACCTGCGCCCACCCCTGCCGCTCCCGCGCCAGAGGAAGCGCCGCTTTCGCCCGCCACCGCCCCCACCGGCGCCACGCCCTGGCCCTTGATCATCGGCGGTGCGCTCGCGCTGCTGGCGCTCGCCGCAGCGCGCCTGCTGCGCCGGCGTCGCCAGCCAGCGCAGGACGAAGCCGATGTAGAGATCGCGCCGCCCGCACCGGTCGCCGTTCCAATCCCGCCCGAACCTGCTCCCGCCCCAAATACCGCGCCGCCCGAACCCGCGCCCGTCACCGCCATCCCCGACGCGCCTGACCGCCCGTGGCTCGACATGGCGCTGGACATCACTCAGGCGCGCTATTCGCTGATGGGCATGACCATCGGCTACACATTGCTGCTCCACAATCGCGGCGACACCCCGGCGCAGGACGTGCTGGTGCGCGGCATCATAGGCAATGCCGGGGCAGAGCAGCAGACGCTGCTCCAGTCCTTCTTCGCCCGGCAGAGCGGCCTGCCACTCCATGCCGCCGTGTCGATCATGCCCGGCGAAACAAGGCGGCTGACCGGCGAACTGCGGCTGATGCCCGACCAGAT
This sequence comes from Sphingobium indicum BiD32, assembly GCF_000382885.1. Classification (GTDB taxonomy): domain Bacteria; phylum Pseudomonadota; class Alphaproteobacteria; order Sphingomonadales; family Sphingomonadaceae; genus Sphingobium; species Sphingobium japonicum_C. The sequence goes on along the minus strand of NZ_CAVK010000250.1, from coordinate 40,505 downwards.
CGTGCCGGTGACCATGGGCCAGCGCAGCCTGCTGATCCCGCTTGCCGCCTTTGACGCCAGCTATCGCTGGGGACCGGAGGAGGCTGAGCCACGAGATCATGGCCGCACCGCCCGCGCATTCATATTGGGGCAGGAACAGGAACCACCCGCCGACCGGCTCGCCCCCTTCCGCCTTGACCAGGGGCCGCGCCAATATCGCCGCGCCGCCACCCGCACCGCGGGCGAACTGGTTCCATCCTGATCCCCCTTTCCAGCCTTGGCTGTGCGTCCTACTAACAGGCTGTAGCGCAGGAAATCAGGCCAAAGGGCATTGCATGGATATTCTCGTTTCAACCGACTGGCTGGCCGCAGAACTGGGCAAGCCGGACCTGTGCATCCTGGACGCCAGCCTGTTCCTGCCCGGCACCCCGCGCGACCCGCGCGCCGAATTTGACGCCGCCCATATCCCCGGCGCGACCTTCATGGACCTGCCCAGCCTCAACGATCCCGACGATCCGACGCCGGGGATGCTGCCGCCAGACGCGCTGATGACCCAGCGCGCGCAGGCGCTGGGCATCAACGCCGACAGCCGCATCATCGTCTATGACAACAGCCCCACCCACAGCGCCGCGCGCGGCTGGTGGATGATGCGGCTCTACGGTCTGGGCGCGTCCGCCGCGATCCTGGACGGCGGGTTGCCCAAATGGGTGGCGGAGGGCCGTGCTACCGAAACCGCTCCAGTCACGCCTACGCCCGGCAACGCCATCGCCCGCCGCGCGCCCGGACAGGTCCGCAGCAAAGCCGACCTGATCGCCAATCTCGCGACCCACGAAGCCCAGGCGCTGGACGCCCGTGGTGCAGGGCGCTTTACCGGGGAGGAAGCCGAACCCCGACCCGGCATGGCATCGGGCCATATCCCCGGATCGCGCAACCTGCCCTCCTCCGCCCTGTTCAACCCGGACAACAGTATGAAAACCGGCGACGCCCTGCGCCAGCTGGTCACGGATGCCGGGATCGACCTCGGCCGCCCGGTCATCACCACCTGCGGCAGCGGCGTCACCGCCGCCATCCTGCTGGCGGGCCTCGAACTGCTGGGGCAGCGCGACGTCACCCTCTATGACGGCAGCTGGTCGGAATGGGGCTTTGATCCCGCCACGCCCAAGGCGACCGGCCCGGCATGAGCGATAGCGATGACCGCAAGCCGCTGACCAAATTGGCGCAGGCGGGGCGCAAGCCCGAATGGACCGGTATGCCCGGCCAGCCCGGCGCGATCGTCAGCCCGCCGGTCTGGCGCGCATCGACCATCCTCTATGATGACGTCGCCCATCTGCGCCGCGCGGCGGGCAGCAGCACGCATGAACGGCTCTTCTACGGGCGCAAGGGGACGCCGACTGCCTGGAGCCTGGCCGACGCGCTCACCGAAATGGAGCCGGGCGCGGCGGGCACGATGCTGTTCCCGTCGGGCGTCGCGGCCATTGCCTGCGCGTTGATGGCGGTACTGAAACCGGGCGACAAATTGTTGATGGTCGACAGCGCCTATGACCCGACCCGCAATTTCTGCACGCAAATGCTGGATAATTACGGTATCGAAACGATATTTTACGATTCCTGTGACATTGTCCAGCTCAGTGTCGGCTTAGCCGATGAGAAGGTCCGCGCCCTCTTCCTGGAAAGCCCCGGCAGCCTGACCTTCGAGGTGCAGGACATCCCCGCCATCACCGCGCTGGCCCGCCAGCATGGCGTCGTCACCCTGGCTGACAATACATGGGCGACCCCGCTCTTTTTCCCGGCCCTGTCCCACGGCGTCGATATCGCCATCCTGGCCTGTACCAAATATATTGTCGGCCATAGCGACGTCATGATGGGCAGCGTCACCGCCAATGACCATTGGTTCGCCAAGATACGCCAGACCGCCTATCTGCTGGGCCAGATGGTCAGCCCCGACGACGCCTGGCTCGCCTCGCGCGGCCTGCGCACTCTGGGCGTGCGCCTGAAGCAGCATCAGGACAGCGCCCTTGCCATCGCCCATTGGCTGAAGGACCAGCCAGAGGTCGCCCGCGTCCTCCACCCCGCTTTGCCCGACTGCCCCGGCCACGCAATCTGGCAACGCGATTTCAGCGGAGCGACCGGCCTGTTCAGCTTCGTTCTCAGCGGTGGAGACGACGCCGCCCGCGCCGCGCTGATCGACGGGCTTGCCCATTTCGGCATCGGCTATAGCTGGGGCGGCTTTGAAAGCCTCGCCCTCCCCATCGACCCCGCCCGCTACCGCAGCGCGACGAAGTGGGAGGCGCAAGGCCCGGCCGTCCGCCTTCATATCGGGCTGGAAGATCCCGCCGACCTGATCACCGATCTCGACGCGGGCCTCGCCCGCTTCCGCGCCGTCCGCGACGGGGGCTAGGGGATGATGCCCGGCATCGACTGGCTTCTGGCCCATGTGCCCGACGACAGCGGCATCATCCATCCGCTGATCGCGCTGGCATTTGCCCTGCTGCTCCATCTCGCTGCGGCCGGTTTCGCCCGCTTCATCGCCCCCCGCCTGCATCCGCGTACCCATGTCATGGGTCCAGCCTTCACCCAGCGGCTGCGGGCGATGCTGCGCTATGCGCTGTCGGCGCTGCTGATCGGCATCGCCGCCGCCTTCTGGCCCCACGCCTCGGTCGGCCACCTGATCCTGGGCATCGGCCTTGGCCTCTCGGTCGCCCTGCTTGCCGCCTATGCGCTGCGCACCCTCGCCATCCCGCGCTGGGCAGCGTTGCCGCTCGCCCTGCTGCTGTTCCTCAGCATCGTGTCGGGCACCAGCGGCGGCCTGGCCCCGGTCGGCGCGATGCTCGATACGGTCGGCATCAGCCTGGGCAAACGGCGCGTCACCCTGCTCGGTCTACTGTCGATCGCGGCCACCTGCGTCGCCCTCTTCGCCCTCGTCCGCCTCGCCAACCGGCTGATCGGCCGGTCGATCGACCATACCGACGGCTTCGATCCGACCCAGAAGCTGCTGGCGCAAAAACTCGCCGCCATCGCCGTGATCGTCGCCGCCTTCTTCATCGGCGTCGATCTGCTCGGCATCGACCTCACCGCCTTTGCCGTCTTTTCCGGCGCGCTGGGTCTGGCCGTCGGCTTTGGCCTGCAAAAGACCTTCGGTAACCTCATCGCCGGGATCATCCTGCTGATGGACCGGTCGATCAAGCCGGGCGACGTCATCGTCGTGGGCGACAGTTTCGGCTGGGTGAACAAGATCGGCGTCCGCGCCGTCAGCGTCATCACCCGCGACGGCAAGGAGCATCTGATCCCCAACGAGAATCTGATGACGCAGGAGGTGGAGAACTGGTCCTATTCCGACCGCAATGTCCGCGTCCGCATCCCGGTGGGGGTGGGCTATGATTGCGACCTGACGCTGGCGCAAAGCCTGATGCGGCAGGCCGCGCTGGATTGCCAGCGGGTGCTGCGCGAGCCCGAACCCAATGTCTGGCTGATCGGCTTTGGCGACAGCCGTGTCGATCATGAGATATTGGTGTGGATCAGCGACCCGGAGGGCGGCGTCAGCAATGTGAAGTCGGACGTCCTCAACCGGCTTTGGCACCTGTTCAGGGATAATGGCATCATCATCCCCTATCCCCAGCGGGTGATCCATGCCGCGCCAGCGCCCGTGTCGCCCCCCCGTCCCGACCTTTCGGCCACCCCGTAGCTTTACGGGTCGCGCCGTCGCCCTTGCCCGCCTATATGGATGCCATGTCGATCCTGCTGCCAGCCCTCGTCTTTCTCGCGACCGTCGCCGCGATGGAGGGCTTTGCCTATGTCATGCACCGCTGGGTCATGCACGGGCCGGGCTGGTTCCTGCACGCCAGCCACCATCGCCCGCGCAAGGGCAACTGGGAGGCTAATGACCTCTATTTCGTGATCTTCGCCCTGCCCTCGATCATCCTGTTGCTGGGTGGGGTGCAATGGGGCTGGGGCAGTCTGGCCACCGCCTGCGGCGCGGGGATCGCGGCCTATGGCGCGATTTACCTGGGCTTCCACGACATCATCGTCCACCAGCGGGTGAAGAACCGCTACGTCGCCCGCTCCCCCTATATGAAGCGCATCGTCCAGGCGCACCGGCTGCACCATGTCGTGGAGACCAAGGAGGGCACGGTCAGCTTCGGCTTCCTCGTCGCCCCGCGCCCGGAGGATCTAAAACGCGAACTCGCCCGCCGCAACCGGGCGGGGGTACGGGCGGCCGGCGGGGCGTCGGCGAATCGCTGAACGAACGGAGGCGTGATTATCCGATAACGCTATTCCACCGCATCCGGCAGCGCTCGCAGCGCCTCCGCCGAAGCCGGATCGCGCACCAGTGCATCCACCGGTGCCAACTCCTCCAGCTCCTTGCCACCCGTCTCGATATTGAGGTCGCGCAGCTTGCGCCCGGTCACCAGCACCCGGCTCTCGAAGCTGCCGACAAAGGCGTTATAATCGCCCACCGCGCCGTGCAGCCGGTTGCCCAGCTTCTTGAGCGAGCCCGCCGCCGCCGCCAGCCGCTCATATAATTCCTTGCCCAGTTGCCCGATCTGCCGCGACTGATCCTGCAACTTGGCCTGCCGCCAATGCCCCGCCAGCGTCCGCGCCAACGGCAGGAAGGTCGCAGGGCCGCAGATGATGACCCGGTTCTTGGCCGCCCGTTCCCACAGGTCCATGTCCGCCTCCAGCGCGGCGGTGACGAAATTATCGCCCGGCACATACATGATGACGAAATCGGGCGCCTTGTCGAACTGTTCCCAATAGGCCTTGCGCCCCAGCGCGTCGGCATGGGTCCGCATCGCGCGGGCATGATCGGCCATATGCGCGTCGCGGATTGCCGGATCGACCTGATCGACGGCATTGAGATAGGCGACCAGCGAGCATTTGACGTCGACCACCATCTGCTGGTCGCCGGGCAGGCGGATGATGAAGTCGGGCCGCAACCGGCCATCCTCGACCGTCACCGACACTTCCTCGCTGAAATCGACGAAGGGCGACAGGCCCGCCGTCTCGATCAGATTCTTGAACTGCTGTTCGCCCCAGCGCCCCCGCGTCTTGGGCGCGGCGCGCAGCGCGTTGACCAGCTTGGCGGTCTCGTCGCGCACCTGCCCCTGACCCAGCTGGACCTGACTTACCGCCTCACGCAGCTCGGCATAGCTGCCGACGCGGTCCTTCTCGACCCGCTGCAACCCTTCCTCATAGCGTTTGAGCGTCGTTTCGACCGGCGAGAGCAAGGTCTTGAGCTGCGCCTCGCTCTTCTCGTTCGCCTGGGCGAAGCGCTGGTCGGCGCGATCGAGAAAGGTCTTTTGCGCTTCCCCCAACAGCTTGCCGCCAATCTCGCTGAACTGGGCGGACAATTGCTCCTTGGCGTCGCGCAACGCCACAATCTGCGCCTCGAACGCTTCTGCCCGCGCCTGCGTATCGGACTGGAGCGCCGCCAGTTCGCGCAACGCCGCCTCCCGCTCCCCCTGCACCGCGTCGAGCCGCTGGGTCAGCGCCGCCTGCGCCGTTTCCAGCCGTAGCGCCGTCGCTGCAGCCTGCGCGACCCGCTCCTTCTCCACCGCCAGTTCGCTGATCGCGCTATTGCGCTGGCTGGTGGTCAGGTCCAGCCGTCCCACAAGCTCCGCCTTCTCCGCCAGCAATGGCCCAAGCGCCTTGCCGCGCAGCAGCCAGCCGACGCCAAGTCCGACCAGCAATGCGACAATAATCAACAGGATCGGCAGAATTTCCATGAACAGCCCTTCCGGAACGAAAAGGGAACTTAGCGGGCTTCGCCATCCGCCGCAACTGCCCGTCGCCGAAACTCGGCCAGCCGCGCCACCGCCTCATCCAGCACATCATCCGCCTTGGAAAAGCATAGCCGGACCAGATGGGTGACAGGGTCATCGGGATAGAAAGCGGAAATCGGGATCGCCGCGACCCCGGCCTCATGAACGATCCGCTCACAAAATTCGGCATCGTCCATGGCGATGCCGCTGGCCGGCAGATCGACGCAGACGAACCATGTCGCCTGGCTGGGCAGCAGGAGGAATCCCGCCTTGGTCAATCCCGCGACCAGCCGGTCGCGCGACGCCTGATAATCCGCGCGCATCGCGTCGAACCATTCGACCGGCTTGGCCAGCCCCTTGGCCACCGCCCATTGCAGGTTGGGCGGGGTGGTGAAGGTCAGGAATTGATGCGCCCGCGCCAGCAGCGTCGCGACCGGCGGAGCGGCACACATCCAGCCGACCTTCCAGCCGGTGAGCGAGAAAATCTTGCCCGCCGACCCGATCTTCACCGTCCGTTCGCGCATCCCCGGTTGCGCCATCAGCGGGTGATGCCGCACGCCATCATAGGTCAGATGCTCCCACACTTCGTCACAAATGGCGATCAGGTCGCGTTCGACGCAGAAGCGCGCGAGCAGCGCCAATTCCTCCTCGCGCAGGACGATGCCGGTGGGATTGACCGGGTTGTTCATCAGCAGAAATCGCGTGCGCGGCGAGGCAGCGGCCTCGAGCGCGGCTTGCGTGATCCGCCATTCGGGCGGGGTCAGACGCACGACCTTGGCCACGCCACCCGCCCGCTCGATCAGCGGCAGATAGGCATCGTAAAGCGGGGCCAGCAGCAGAACCTCGTGGCCCGGCTGCACCAGCGCCAGCAAGGTCGCGGCAATCGCCTCGGTCGCGCCAGATGTGACGATCACCTCCTGCGGGGTCAGGTCCAGCCCCTGATGCAGCGCATAATGGCTTGCTACCGCCGCCCGCAATTCCGGCAGGCCTGCCATCGGCGGATATTGATTGGAGCGGGTCAGCAGCGCCTGGGCCGCCATGTTCAAAATGTCGGGCGGCCCCGGCGCATCGGGGAAGCCCTGTCCCAGATTGATCGACCCGGTCTCGCGCGCGAGCGCGGACATATGCTCGAAAATGGTGGTCGGCATGTCCCGATAGACGGGGTGGCCGAAGGCTGGATCAAGCATGGCCAACTCCATCACAGGATGGTCGAGTGCCGCGGCAGCCGCTTGCGCGGCTGAGTAAATCGGATGGCCGTCCCCCGGACGGCCATTTTATCCGATTTACTCCCACTCAATGGTTCCCGGCGGCTTGGACGTATAGTCATAGACCACGCGGTTAATGCCCTTGACCTCATTGATGATGCGCGTGGACACCCGGCTCAAGAACGCCGCGTCGAACGGGTAGATGTCCGCCGTCATGCCGTCGGTCGAGGTAACCGCGCGCAGCGCGCACACGCTGTCATAGGTGCGCATGTCGCCCATCACGCCAACCGTGCGGACGGGCAGCAGCACCGCAAAAGCCTGCCAGATCGCGTCGTAGAGGCCCGCATTGCGGATTTCCTCCAGATAGACCGCGTCCGCCTTGCGCAAAATGTCGCAGCGTTCCTTGGTGACTTCACCTGGAATACGGATGGCGAGGCCGGGTCCGGGGAAGGGATGACGGCCGACGAAAATCTCCGGCAGGCCCAGTTCCCGACCCAGCACGCGCACTTCGTCCTTGAACAGTTCGCGCAACGGCTCGACCAGCTTCATGTTCATGCGTTCGGGCAGGCCGCCGACATTATGGTGCGACTTGATCGTCACGCTGGGTCCGCCGGTGAAGCTGACGCTTTCGATCACGTCGGGATAGAGCGTCCCCTGCGCCAGGAAGTCCGCACCACCGATCTTCGCAGCTTCTTCCTCGAACACCGCGATAAATTCGCCGCCGATGAATTTGCGCTTCTTTTCGGGGTCAGTGAGGCCCGCGAGGCCACCCAGGAAGCGATCCTCGGCATTCACATGGACCAGTTTGATGCCATAATGTTCACGGAACAGGGTGACGACCTGCTCGGCCTCGCCCAGCCGCATCAGGCCATGGTCGACGAACACGCAGGTCAACTGGTCGCCGATCGCTTCATGGATCAGTACGGCCGCGACCGCGCTGTCGACCCCGCCAGATAGACCGCAAATCACTCGACCCTGGCCCACCTGCGCGCGAATGTCGGCAATCTTGGTCGCGCGGAACTCCGCCATGGTCCAGTCGCCCGCCAAGCCGCAGACATGGCGGACAAAATTGGCGAGCAGCTTGCCGCCATCGGGGGTGTGGACGACTTCTGGGTGGAACTGGGTGGCGTAGAAGCGTTTTGCTTCGTTGGCGGTGACGGCAAAGGGCGCGCCCTCACTCGTCGCGACGACCTCGAACCCGTCGGCCAGCTGCGTCACCTTGTCGCCATGGCTCATCCACACCTGATGCTTTTCGCCCGGCGCCCACAATCCGTCGAATAGCGCGCAGGGCTTTTGCACCTCGATGAAGGCACGGCCGAACTCGCCGCTCTCGCCGCCTTCGACATTGCCACCCAGCTGCTGCATCATCGTCTGCTGGCCATAGCAGATGCCCAGCACCGGCACCCCCGCGTCGAAAATCGCCTGCGGTGCGCGGGGCGAATCGTCCCACATGACCGAGGATGGCCCGCCCGACAGGATCACGCCCTTGGGCTGCATCCGGGCGAAGGCTTCAGCAGCGCTGTTGAAGGGCGCGATCTCGGAATAGACGCCCGCTTCGCGCACGCGCCGGGCGATGAGCTGGGTCACCTGGCTGCCGAAGTCCACGATAAGGATGGAATCCTGAAGGGGCAGCGTCATCGAATCGCCTTTATGTGACCGAGGGAAGGGATTCGCGTCCGGTTAGTCGCCCCTTGCCCGTATGTCCAGTTTTCGCGACCTATGCCGTGTCGGCCTCCAGTCCGCGCCCGGCCGCCCAGCCCAAAATCGCCGCGCCAGCCAGCACGCCCGCCGCCATCAGGAAAGCGCTGCCGATGAAGGGCAATGTCGGATTGCCGCCGACCGACAGCGCATAGACGCCACCGAAAAAGAGTGGCGACACAATCCCTGCAATGCTGCCAACGCTGTTGTTGGCACCCTGCAACTGGCCCTGTTCGGATTCGGACACGCGCCGCGTCATCAGCGACTGGATCGTCGGCATCGCCAGCCCCCATAAGGCATTGGGCAGCATGGCCGCGACGAATAACCAGCCGGTCGGTGCCAGGCCCATGCAGGCGATGCCGACTGCGCCAAAGGCCAGACCCGTCACCATCGTGGTCCGATCGCCCAACCGCTTCACCACCGGCCCGACCAGCAGACCCTGCACCATCATGTCAAGCAGTCCGACCATGGCGAGCAGGCTGCCGACCTGCCAAGCCCCCCAGCCATAACGATCCCCGGCGTAGAGGACGAACACGGCGGAGAAGAGGTGATGGGCGAAATAGAGCAGGAAATTGACGATCGCCAGGCTCGACAGTTCCGGGTGGGACCGCAGCAGCGTCAGCGCGCCGAACGGATTGGCCCGCGCCCATGAAAAGGCCATCCGCTTTTTGCGCGGCAAGGATTCGGGCAGGACGATCAGGCCATAGAGAAAGGCCAGCCCCGACAGGCTCGCCGCTGCCCAGAAGGGAGCGCGCAACGAAATCTCGCCCAATATGCCGCCCAGCAACGGCCCGGCGACGAAGCCGCCGCTGAACGCGGCACCAATCAGGCCATAGCCGCGCGCGCGCTCTTCGGGCCGGGTGATGTCGGCCATATAGGCAAAGACCGAGGTGAAACTGGATGACGTAACCCCCGCCAATATCCGCCCCAGCGCCAGCCACCATAAATTGGGTGCCACCGCCATCAGCACATAGTCGAGCGCGAGGCCGCAGACCGACACGAGGATAACGGGCCGCCGCCCGAAACGGTCGGACAAGGACCCGATGATCGGCGAGCAGATGAACTGCATCCCCGCCCACAGCGCCACGAATACGCCGTTCCACAGGCCCGCCGCGCTGCTGGAGCCGGACAGCGATTGGATGAGTTGCGGCAGCACCGGGATGATGATCCCCATCGACATGACGTCGAGCAGTGCCGTCACCAGGATGAAGGCAATGGCCGCGTTGCGGCGGGGCAGGATGGTGGCGGGCATAGGCAACCGCCTAGAGCGCAAGCATGATCATGCCAAGCGATCAGGGCGCGGCAGCGGCCCCAGCCAGGCGCTCCACAGCAACAGCAACACGCACCAGCCGCACGCGACCCACAAGGCGCCAAGGTCCATCCGTCCAAACAGCAGAGCGCCCGCCACTGCGCCCGCAACCAGACCCAGCCAGAGCAGCAAATGAGGCACCCAGCCAAGAAGCGGTCCGCCGGTCACTGTGCTGGCCAGTGCCTGCCCCAACTTCACCAGCGCACCGGTCATATAGGTGACGCCTATGCTCACTTCGCCATCGCGCTGGAATACATTGTTCACCGCGCCCATCGCCGCCGCCATCAGCAAGGTGAGGCCATCCCCGGCCGATCCGGCCAGCGCTGCGGCCATGGTCAACAGCGCCAGCACCAGTCCCAGCACCGCCTGTTTGCGCCACCGCCCGGCCGCCCGCGCCAGCAATGCACCGGCAAATACCCCGCCGACAAATGCCCCGATCAGCCCAATTGCGGCCCATGCCAGCGCGGGCTGGGTCGCGATGCCGACCGCCATCCGGGTCGAATTGCCGCTCATGAAGGACACGAACAGCCCGCCCAGCTTGAGTAGCCCCAAAGCATCGACCATCCCTGCCAGCGCCGCCAGGCCAAAAGCCAGGACATGGCGCGACGGTGGGTGACGGCGCATCGCTGCGGCCTCAGCGCATTACGACATCACGGCTCAGATAGACCTGGGCGACACGGCCGTCCTTGATCGTGCAGGTGAAGCGGCGGGTCGTGCCGGTTGCGGCGCGATAACTGGCGCGGGATTCGACCTCACCGTCAATATTATAGCCGTCCTGTGCGGCACGCGGTTCGTCCATGCGCCGTACCTCGGCATAGCCGCCATTCTGACCCTGCGCCTCATCGCGCGCGGCGACCGCGCAGGCGTCGGTCATCTGGTCCTGATCGCCATGTGTCGCGGCAACATCGGAAAAATCATCGTCGCTTCTGACATCGGCACCATAATCGGTCCCGCTAGCGGGCGGGGGTGCGGTTCCGTCACTATTGCGCGCGGCCTTCTTGTCCTTCGACATGGAGGAAGCGACGATCGCCACCGCGCCGATCAGCGCGACTACACCCACGGCATCGCCAAAGCCGAAGCCATTGCCGCGATCACGATGATGATGGCCCCAGCCACGATCATGGCCGCGATCATAGCGCGGGCGCGCCTGCGCCGGGGTGATACTGCTAACCAGCAGTGCAAGCCCAACCAGCGATCCTGTCATCCAGCGCGACTTGCCCATGCCTGTTCCTCCTGCGGTCAAACGGTCTCTATCCACGTCCGGCTGTCGCACGGCTGAACGACTATTGCGGATCCGCCTTGATCTGCAAACCCGTGAAGGACGCCAGAAAGGCATAGCTGTCGGCATATTCGTCGATCAGCTTGTCGATCGGCTTGCCGGCGCCATGGCCCGCGCGCGTTTCGACGCGCAGCAGCCGGGGTCGGCTCCCCACATTCGCGGCCTGCAGGGCGGCGGCATATTTGAAGCTGTGGGCAGGAACGACCCGGTCGTCGGTGTCGGCGGTGGTGACGAGGATCGCGGGATAATCCTTGCCGGACAGGATGTTGTGATAGGGCGAATAGCCGTACAACAGCGGAAAATCCTCGGCCCGGCCCGGCGATCCATAATCGTCGACCCAATAGCGTCCGGCGGTGAAACGATCAAAGCGCAGCATGTCCATGACCCCGACGGCAGGCAGGGCGGCGGCGAACAGGTCGGGCCGCTGGTTGACCACGGCACCGACGAGCAGGCCGCCATTGGAGCGGCCCTCGATCGCCAGACCATCGGGGGTGCTATAGCCATTGGCCTTGAGATATTCGGCCGCCGCGATGAAATCGTCGAACACATTCTGCTTGTTGGGGCCACGTCCGGCGTCATGCCACGCCTTGCCGAACTCGCCGCCGCCGCGCAGATTGGCGATGGCATAGACCCCGCCCTGTTCCAGCCAGGCCAGCCGCGTCGCCGAATAGCCCGGCGTCAGGCTGATGTTGAAGCCGCCATAGCCGTAAAGGATCGTCGGTGCCGCGATCGCCCGGTCAGCCAGCGCTTTCTTGCGGATGACCGTCATCGGCACGCGGGTGCCATCCCTGGACAGATAGCTGATCTGCTCCACCCCGTATTCGTCGGGATTGAAAGGCAGTTCGGGCTGCGCGAACAATTGGCTTTGCAGGGTCGAGGTATCAAAGCGGTAGATGCTGGACGGGGTGGTAAAGCCCGAAAAGCTGAAAAATGTCTCCGGATCGCCATCGCGCCCGCCAAAGCCCGCTGCCGTCCCCATGCCGGGCAAGGGCACGTCGCCAACTTTGCGCCCATCCAGCTCGACCAGTTCGGCGATGGTTTCAGCCTGGTTCATATAGGCCAGGATCAGGCGGTTGCCGACCAGCGAACCGCCCGCCAGCGTCTCTGGACGCTCTGCTACCACCGGTTGCGGCTTGCGCCTGGGATTTGCTGCGTCCAGCGTCACCACGCGCGACCCTGGGGCATGATCGTCGGTGATGAAATAAAGAGTCGCCCCCCGACTGCCGATCAGCCGCCAGTCCTGCGTCGGTCCCTTGACCAGACGGCGGGGCGTGACTGGCCCACCGTCGAGCGGAGCGACGTGAATTTCGCGGCGCGAGTCGATCCCCTGGAAGGAGTTGATGATGAGCCAGCGCCCGTCATTGGTAACCTGCGCGGTATGGCTCAGTTTCGGGCGATCTGGCGTGGCATAGATGAGCTGGTCCTGCGCCTGCGCTGTGCCGACGCGATGATAGAAAAGCTGCTGGTCCTCATTGGCCGACCGAAATGCCATATCCCCCTGCGGCGCGGGATAGCGGGAATAGAAGAAGCCCTCCCCACGCCCATCCCAGGCCATGGTCGAGAATTTGACCCAATCGATCCGGTCATCGAGCACCCGGCCGGTATCCACGTCCAGCAGCCGAAGCGTGCGCCAGTCGCTGCCGGCCTCCTGCACCGCAAAGGCAAGATAGCGGCCGTTTGGGGACGGGGTCCACTCGGCCAGCGCGCTCGCGCCGTCCTTCGCCCATTCATTGGGGTCGATCAGCAACCGCTGCGGGCCGTCCAGCCCTTCGCGCATATAAAGTGGGGTCTGGTTCTGCAACCCCTTGTTATAGCCGTAAAAATAGCGCCCGCCCGCCTTGCGCGGCACGGTATAACGGCCATGCGAGAGCAATGCCTGCATCCGCGCCTTGAGCGCCGTGCGGCCCGGCAGTCCGTCGATATAGCGGCGGGTCAGCGCATTTTCCTGAGCGACCCAGTCCTGTACAGCAGGATCCGCGCGCAGGTCATTTTCCAGCCAGCGATAGGGATCGGCGACCTTCACGCCGAAATGATCCTCAATCAGGTCGAGACGCCTGGCCGCCGGATAGCGCAAGCCCTGCCCGGCCGCGTCGATGGCAGCCACCTCCGGCCCCGCAACGACCGGGCTGGCCGCCAACAACAGCGGCAGCAGGAACAGGCGAGCCGTAACGCGCATCCTCTTTCATTCTCTTTTATCAAACAGAACAGGCCGTGGCTCCTAAAGAGCCACGGCCTGTCGGTAAAGCATCCAGTCCTCGCGGGGAGGACCGCACCAATCAGGCAGCTTCGTATTCATCCTCGTCGGCGCTCTGCACCGGGCCGCTGTCCTGACCCTTGGCGCTGACGTCGCGGTCGACCAGTTCGATGATCGCGATCGGTGCGGCGTCCGATGCGCGGATACCGGCCTTGATCACGCGGGTATAGCCGCCGTTGCGATCCTTGTAGCGCTCGGCCAGGACTTCAAACAGCTTGGCCAGCTGCGCATCGTCCTTCAGCCGGGCGTCGGCCAGGCGACGGTTGGACAGGCCACCCTTCTTAGCCAGCGTGATCAGCTTTTCGACATAGGGACGCAGTTCCTTCGCCTTGGGCGTGGTGGTCAGGATCTGCTCATGCTTGATCAGCGAGGCGGCGAGGTTGCGCAGCAGGGCGACGCGATGGCCGGTGGCGCGCTGAAGACGACGTTGACCCATTCTATGACGCATATTTCATTCCTTCGTTCGTTAAGGGCCCGTTTCAGGTAGCCCAGACCAGGCGGTGATATAGGGCCACCGCCGACACCCATTCTGTCTCCCGGCAACCGTCACGGGAGTAAATCCCGTGACGTCAGTCGGCGCTATGCGCCGCTGGCCGGTCGTGCGCGTTCGCGTTGCGAACCGCCGCGCTGCTGCGCTGCGCGGCTCGCTCCGACTTACCCCAGCAGCTCTTGTTCGAGCTTCTTGGCCATTTCCTCGATATTCTCAGGCGGCCAGCCGGGGATGTCCATGCCCAGGCGCAGACCCATGGACGACAGCACTTCCTTGATTTCGTTCAGCGACTTGCGGCCGAAATTGGGGGTGCGCAGCATCTCGGCTTCGGTCTTTTGGACCAGATCGCCGATATAGATGATGTTGTCGTTCTTGAGGCAGTTGGCGCTGCGGACCGACAGTTCCAGCTCGTCCACCTTCTTGAGGAGGTAGCGATTGATCTGGTTGGTGTCGCTTTCGCCTTCCGATGCCGATGCGACCGCATGGCCGCCCTGCGACGGCGCGGCGGTGGGCAGCGCGTCCTCGAAATGGACGAACAGCTGGAGCTGGTCCTGCAGGATGCGCGCGGCAAATGCGACCGCGTCTTCCGGCGTGACGGTGCCGTCGGTTTCGACGGTCAGCGACAGCTTGTCATAGTCCAGTTCCTGGCCGACGCGGGTATTGTCCACCTTATAGGCAACCTGACGCACCGGCGAGTAGAGCGCGTCGATCGGAATGAGGCCGATGGGCGCGTCTGCCGGACGGTTGGCGACGGCGGGGACATAGCCCTTGCCGACGTCAGCGGTCAGTTCCATGTTCAGCGTTGCGCCCTGATCGAGGTGACAGATCACCAGGTCCGGGTTCATCACTTCGATGTCGCCAACAACGCTGATGTCGCCAGCCTTGACCACAGCCGGGCCGGTGGCCGACAGCTGGAGCCGCTTGGGACCATCGCCTTCCATCCGCAGCGCGACCTGCTTGATGTTGAGGACGATGTCGGTGACATCTTCACGCACGCCGGCGAGCGACGAGAATTCATGCAGGACGTTCTCGATCTTGATCGAGGTGACCGCCGCGCCCTGAAGCGAGGAAAGAAGAACCCGGCGTAGCGCGTTGCCAAGCGTCAGGCCGAAGCCGCGCTCTAGTGGCTCGGCAACGAAGGTCGCCTTGCGCTTGCCGTCGCTGGTTGGCTTGATTTCCAGCGCGTTGGGCTTCTTCAATTCCTGCCAGTTCTTCATGTTGACAGTCATGTAATTCCCCTGGGGATGTGGCCGAAACGCTTATGATCCTGGACCCGACAGGACGTTGCGGCCGATGCAGACGGGTAACGGGCGGCGCGTCCGCCGCCCGCCATATCGCTCAGCCGTGTTTAGACGCGGCGGCGCTTGGACGGACGCACACCGTTATGCGGGATCGGCGTCACGTCGCGGATGGAGGTGATGTGGAAACCCACGGCCTGAAGGGCGCGCAGGGCCGATTCACGACCCGAACCCGGACCCTTGACTTCGACTTCCAGGGTGCGGACGCCATGTTCGGCGGCTTTGCGACCGGCATCTTCCGCACACACCTGAGCGGCGTAGGGGGTCGATTTGCGGCTGCCCTTGAAGCCCATCATGCCGGCCGAGGACCAGGAAATCGCGTTGCCCTGGGCGTCGGTGATGGTCACCATGGTGTTGTTGAAGCTGGCGTTGACATGTGCCACGCCCGCCGAGATGTTCTTGCGCTCACGGCGCTTAATGCGCTGGGGTTCGCGTGCCATTTTGCTCTATCCTACTCGAAATACTGAAAAAAGAAGTCGGGAGAGCGAAGCTGTTAGCCCCGCCCTCTGGCGCTTACTTCTTCTTACCGGCGATCGCCTTGGCCTTGCCCTTGCGGGTACGGGCATTGGTGTGCGTGCGCTGGCCACGAACCGGCAGCCCCTTGCGATGACGCAGGCCGCGATAGCAGGCCAGATCCATCAGGCGCTTGATGTTCATCGCGGTGTTGCGGCGAAGATCACCCTCGACGGTCAGGTCGGCGTCGATCGTTTCACGTATCTGGAGCACTTCGGCGTCCGACAGGTCCTGCACACGACGGCTGTGGTCGATGCCCAGCTTCGTGGCGATGTCGACGGCGGTCTTGCGGCCGATGCCGTGAATGTAGGTGAGCGCGATGATTACGCGCTTGTTGGTCGGGATGTTAACACCCGCAATACGTGCCATGGTCAATAAATCTCCTGCTCCACGGGGCGATTGGCGTCACCCCATCTCAAAGCGTCAGGGCTGCGCGGTCCTTGGCGTGGATGCGCAACCGATGTATACCCCCGGACGCAAAAAAGACGGCCAGTGCGCGAAGCACTGCCGCTCACCAGCGTGTCGGGATGTCCGCGCCCTAGCGATTCGGGCGCGCGGTGTCAATATCGGCAGCGCCGCATCGCGACCTTAGCCCGCCATGCCTTCTACTCACCCTTTTCCGGTTGAGCCGCCCGCCATGCTTGGGCATGGAGGCAGGATGCGCCTTATCCAGCCCCTTGCCTTCGCCGCGCCTTTCCTCATCCTGCTTGGCTCCTGCGTCGGACCTGCACCACGCCAGGCCGGTCCAGCGCCGACCCCTGCGCCCCGACCGACGCCAACCCCGGCGCCCGCGCAGTCCGCCAGCCCCGCCGCACCGCTGGCCAGCGAATGGCAGGATCGCCCCGCTGCGCCGGGCGACTGGCGCTGGCAATCCGACGCGGCCATGTCGGTTGCCCGGTTCGGTCCGACTGCCGCCGACACGAAACTGACGATACGCTGCGACCGGGCCGTGCGACGGATCAGCATCATCCGTACCGGCGCGGGCCAAGGTGCCATGACGCTGCGGACCAGCTATGGCGCGACCAGCTGGCCTGCGACCGCCGCTGCGTCCGTACCGCAGACCGTCGCGATCCGCGCTGCTGCCGACACGGCGCTGGATCAGATCGCCTATAGCCGGGGCAAATTCGCGGTCGAGGCGGCCGGATTGGAGCCGCTGATCGTTCCAGCCTGGCCAGAAATTGCGCGGGTGATCGAGGATTGTCGCGGATAGCGACGCGGATCCGACTTGCGGACGCGAAAGTATGATTCAAAAAAAGAATAATACAAGTCTTGATCATGCCGCGCGTCTGATTCACATTCCATCCCGTGGCCGCACGATGACGCAGTCGAAGTCGGTCATAACGGGCTTCAACATAGCGAAAGGAGGTGATCCGATGTCTCATGGTTCAGCAATGGGGTCGGTCAAGTCCATTCGGGGAACGCGCCGCTGAGCGACGCATCACCGTCGATCTTCCTCCACATCGCGAGATAAAGCGCGCCGACATACAGGCCGTCTCCATGTGGAGAAGATAGCGCGACCTTCGTTTCCCCTGGGCGGCACTTCCGGCCGCTGACCATGCACATGATGGGCCGTCGGGCTTCGACCCGGCGGCCCCTCTCATTTGCGTTTTTTTTCCTCCATCATGCCTGATTTCGCATATCCGCTTGCTTCACCCAATATATCCATTAATCTGGATATATGGAAAATGAGCCTGCCATCGCCGCTTTGGCCGCCCTTGCCCAATCCACGCGGCTCGACAGTTTTCGGCTGCTCGTGCGCCATGAACCCGACGGCCTGCCCGCTGGCGAGATTGCCCGGCTGGTAGGGGTGCCGCAAAATACCATGTCCTCCCATCTGGCCATCCTGTCCCGCGCGGGCCTCGTGCAGTCGGAGCGGCATAGCCGGTCGGTCCATTATCGAGCAGACCTTGACGTGCTGGGCGCGCTGACCTTGTTCCTGCTCAAGGATTGCTGTGGCGGCAACGCAGATGTCTGCGCCCCGCTGATCGCCGAACTCACCCCCTGTTGCTGACGCAAAGGACATATCCTTCGCCACCGACATCATCATCTATCACAACCCCGCCTGCGGCACGTCGCGCAACACGCTGGCGATCATCCGCCATGCCGGGATCGAGCCGCATGTCGTGGAATATCTCCAGACGCCTCCGTCACGGGCGTTGCTGGAACATCTCATAGCCCGCGCCGGCATCACGCCCCGCGCCCTGTTGCGGCAGAAGGGGACGCCCTTTGGCGAACTGGGCCTGGCCGACGAGAGCCTTTCCGACGCGGCGCTGATCGACGCGATGATGGCGCACCCGATCCTGATCAACCGCCCGCTGGTGGTCTCGCCCAAGGGGGTGCGGCTGTGCCGTCCATCCGAAGCGGTACTGGACCTGCTGCCCCATCCGCTGCCTACCCCCTTCGTCAAGGAAGATGGCGATGTAGTGGGGGCGGCCTGCGGCGTGACGACGTAAGCGCTACCGTTCAGCCCCCTTCGCCTTGCCCCAGGCGCGCGCGGCGGTGTAGCCCAGATAGCCGGTGCCAAACAGCGCATAGAGCGGTTCGGGCAGGGCGTTGAGATAGTCACGCATCCCTGCCGTAATCGCCGCCGCAATGTCGGGCCGCCAGCCCGCGATCAGCCCCATCGGCAGCGACCAGAGCAGCAGCGCATAGATGACGTAGAGAAAGGCAGGCCGGGCGCGGGTGGCCCAGGGATCGGTGGCTGTGGTGTCGGTTGTCATGGGGTGTATATCCTGACTGAAAGGGCAATTTCGGGCGAAGTTCACACTGTTCCCGGGGTGGAGAATTCTGCACGAATTCACCGCCGTCTAACCGATCCGGTTGGCCAGCCAGCCGTAGAGGAACGTTTCATTGGCCGGACGGTTTTCGGCCAGCGCGATATAGCGTTCGCCCTGCATCGCCTCGATCGCCTTCAAGAGTACCGCCTCACCCGCCTTGCCCCGCAACGCCCGGAAGGCGCGCAACGCCGAGAGCGTCCGCGCGCCGATCGCCCGATCGAGCGTCAGGTCAGAATAATCGCGCTGGTTGCGGTTAAGCGCATTGAGCGCGCGCTGGAGAAAGCCGGTCGCGGTGGCGACGCCCATGTTGACGCCGGTGTCGAACAGTTCAGCCGCAATGGAAGGCGCGATTTCTGCGACAAAGGCATAGCCCGGCTGATCCCAGTAAAGCCGCCGGTAGATCGCCACCGCCGTGGCGCGCGGCAGCGCCCGCATATCCCCGACATAGCCATAGTCCCGCGCCACCGCGCGGGTTATCCCCCAGTTGGTTGCCCCGCCGCGATCGGCAGGATGGTCGCTATAGCCCCCTTCGCGGGCGATGACTTCGTCGATGAGCGTATGGATATCCATGCTGCGCCTCCCTGGGTGGAACGAGGCGAATCATTTATCCCATATGGTTTGTTGTAGGACAGGGAAATATCCGGCTGTTACGGCGCAGGCTGCTCATCCTTAAAGTCGGATCGATCAGCCTTCCGCGCGCAGGCGTTCAACCAGTTGCGCGATTTCATCCGGCTCCAGCAGCCAGGTGCGCGTCCGGCGGCCCTCCCGATGGACTGGCTGGGTCAGCAGCACCCGCGCCTGCGCCTTGGCTTCGGCCTTGAAAATCGCGAAATGCTGCGCGCACTGGCGAATCGTGCCGATCAGCGGCGCTTTGCCGTCCAGGTCGATCATGGTGGCTGGCTGGTCCCAATCTATGGGGGACATGGCGGCATCCTTTCATCGTCAGGCGGGGCAATCCCGCGCACCTGCGCCAGATAGGCGGTCGGACCACGATCCCGCAAGCCCTTGCACCCGCGCGCGACGATCCCGACCCTTGCGGGGACGGGGGCTGATTAATTTTGACTGATCCTGCGTGTCAGCAGGTGAATGGTGCGGCCAAGAAGACTCGAACTTCCACGGGCTTTCGCCCACAACGACCTCAACGTTGCGCGTCTACCAATTCCGCCATGGCCGCACATTCAAAGGGAAACCGGCAGGACCGGCATCTGGTAGGCGCTGGCCATTAGCAAAGGCTTTTATCCCATGCAACAACCGATCTGCATCTGCGTTATGATTGATCAGTGGGCTGGATGCGGTGCGCCGAAGGGCTGGCAGCGACGCGCGAGAGGATGGAAGGCAGGACCATGCATCATTGGATGCTATCGGGCATGACACTGGCCGCCGCGACGGTCATGGGGCTGGGCCTTGGTGCCTATGTCACCAGCCCGCAATCCTCCGCCCTGCCCGGCGATGGGGGCGCCGTCTATGCGGAGACCGGTGACAACGACGCGTCGGATTATGCCTTCAATCCGGCCGATCACGGTCCCAGCGAAATCCGCTGTACCGGTTGTGGTCCCAGCCTGGCCGAACGGCGCAGTGCTTTGGATATGGCGGGGCTGGACGTCGACGGCATGATCGATGGCATGAGCGATCCGGTGGTGCGCGACTATCTGGCGCAAGAGGCGGAGGCGGACACGGCCGTCCCCGCACCACCGCCGCCATCGCCGGTCCATCAATTGCCCCAGCCGATTGCACGCTTCGCCGCCGGAGAAGCCGCTACGCCTCCCCCGGTTCTGCAACCCACCCAGGTGGAGCGCTTCCCTGCTGCCGTCGCGACGGCAGCAGGCGGCTCCCTCCCCTAAGCGCTCATTCGGCGGCGACGACCTCCGCCTGTGCATCGCTCAATGGATGGGCCAAGCGGGTGAGCATCTCCTTGGGGCAGACCTGCCAGATATAGCGCCGCCAGCGGTCCCAATCCTCCAGGATCGTACCGGACCATTTGCTGTCGGTCGCCTTGGCATGCTGCGCGATCAGATCCTTGACCTGCGCCTCCCAATGCTCGCTTTCCAGCCGCTGCCAGACGATCCCTTCGGGGTTGGCGCGCGACGGGAAGCTGCCATCCTCGTCAAGGATGAAGGCCATGCCGCCGGTCATGCCCGCGCCGAAATTCGCGCCGGTCTTGCCCAGGATGACCGCCGTGCCGCCGGTCATATATTCGCAGCCATTGGCACCACAGCCCTCGACCACCACCTGCGCGCCCGAATTGCGGACGGCAAAACGTTCGCCAGCCTGCCCCGCCGCGAACAGCTTACCGCTGGTCGCGCCATAGAGGACGGTGTTGCCGATGATCGTATTGTCCTTGGATGACAGGGGGCTGGAGACGGTGGTACGCACCGTGATGATGCCGCCCGACAAGCCTTTACCAACATAGTCGTTGGCGTCGCCGAAAATTTCCAGCGTGATACCCTTGCACAGGAAAGCGCCCAGCGACTGGCCCGCAGACCCGCGCAGCCGCACGGTCAGATGCCCGTCGGCCAGGGTGGACATGCCGAACTTGTCGGTCACCGCCGACGACAGGCGCGTACCGACCGCGCGGTGCGTGTTGCGCACCGTATAGGTCAGTTGCATTTTCTCGCCCCGCTCGAACACCGCCTTCGCGTCGCGCATCATCTGCGCGTCCAGGCTGTCGGGCACGTCGTTGCGCCATTGCTTCAGGCTGAAGCGGCGCTGGTCGTCGGGAGCATCCACCTTGGCCAGGATCGGGTTGAGATCGAGGTCGTCGAGATGTTCCGCGCCGCGATTGACCTGCTTGAGCAGCTCGGTCCGTCCGATCACCTCGTCCAGGCTGCGGAAGCCCAGCCGTGCCAGCACTTCGCGCACTTCCTCGGCGATGAAGGTCATCAGATTGATGACCTTTTCCGGCGTGCCGGTGAATTTGGCGCGCAGCTTTTCATCCTGCACGCACACGCCCACGGGGCAGGTGTTGCTGTGGCACTGGCGCACCATGATGCAGCCCATGGCGACGAGCGACAATGTGCCGATGCCATATTCCTCCGCGCCCAGTATCGCGGCGATCACGATGTCGCGCCCGGTTTTCAGACCGCCATCGGTGCGCAGCTTCACCCGATGCCGCAGCCCGTTGAGGGTCAGCACCTGATTGGCTTCCGACAGGCCCATTTCCCAAGGGGTGCCAGCATATTTGATCGACGTCTGGGGCGACGCCCCGGTGCCGCCGACATGGCCAGCGATCAGGATGACGTCGGCATGGGCCTTCGCCACGCCCGCCGCCACCGTGCCGATCCCGGCCTGGCTCACCAGCTTGACGCAGACACGCGCGCGCGGGTTGATCTGCTTGCAGTCATAGATGAGCTGCGCCAGATCCTCGATCGAATAGATGTCGTGATGGGGCGGCGGCGAAATCAGCGTCACGCCGGGCGTTGAATGGCGCAGCCTGGCGATGAACTCGGTCACCTTGAAACCGGGGAGCTGCCCGCCTTCGCCGGGCTTGGCACCCTGGGCGACCTTGATCTCGATCTCCTCGGCCGATGCCAGATATTCGGCATGGACGCCGAAACGACCCGACGCGATCTGCTTGATCACGCTGTTGGCATTGTCGCCATTTTCATAGGGCTTGAAACGCGCGGCATCCTCGCCGCCTTCGCCCGACACTGCCTTCGCCCCGATCCGGTTCATGGCGATCGCCAGCGTTTCATGCGCTTCGGGGCTGAGCGCCCCCAGCGACATGCCCGGCGTCACGAAGCGTTTGCGGATCTCGGTGGTGGCTTCCACCTCGTCGATCGGCACGGCTTCGCGGGCGAAGTTGAACTCCATCAGGTCGCGCAGATAGACCGGCGGCAAATCGCGCACGCCGCGCGAAAATTGCAGATAGGTGGAGTAGCTGTCGGTCGCCACCGCCGTCTGCAACAGGTGCATCAGCTGCGCCGAATAGGCGTGCGCCTCCCCGCCGTTACGCTGGCGATAGAAGCCGCCGATCGGCAGCCGCACGACCGATGCGTCATAGGCCTGCTGATGGCGCAGGATCGCGCTGTAATGGAGCGAGGCATAGCCTTCGCCCGAAATCTTCGCCGGCATACCGGGGAACAGATCATTGACCAGCGCGCGGGACAGGCCGACCGCCTCGAAATTATATCCGCCGCGATAGCTGCTGATGACCGCAATGCCCATTTTGGACATGATCTTGAGCAGGCCTTCGTTGATCGCAACGCGATAGCGCTCGAAACAGGCCTCCAGATCGAGCGATCCGAACAGGCCGCGCGTATGGCGATCAGCGATGCTCGCTTCGGCCAGATAGGCGTTCACCGTGGTTGCGCCCACGCCGATCAGCACCGCGAAATAATGGGTGTCGAGCGCTTCGGCACAGCGCACATTGATCGACGCATAGGAACGCAGCCCCTTGCGCACCAGATGGGTATGCACCGCGGCAGCAGCCAGTACGCCGGCAATCGCGGCGCGTGCCTCGCTGACGCCTTCATCGGTCAGGAAAATTTCGGTCCGCCCCTCGCGCACCGCCTGTTCGGCTTCCTCGCGGATGCGGGATATGGCCGCGCGCAGCTGTTCCTGCCCGCCGGTCGCGGGGAAGGTGCAGTCGATTTCCGCCACGGCCGGGCCGAAATGCGCCTTCAGCCGCGCCCATTCGGCACTGGTCAGCACCGGCGATTCCAGCACCAGCACATGGCTGTTCTGCGCATCCTGCTCCAATATATTATGCAGGTTGGAAAAGCGGGTTTTCAGGCTCATCACGTGCCGTTCGCGCAACGGGTCGATCGGCGGGTTGGTGACCTGGCTGAAATTCTGGCGGAAGAAATGGCTGATCGTGCGCGGCTTGTCGGAAATGACCGCCAGCGGCGTGTCATCACCCATGGAGCCGATCGCTTCCTTGGCGTCCTCGACCATCGGCGCCAGAATCAGTTCCAGATCCTCCAGCGTCAGATTGGCCGCCACCTGCCGCCGCGTCAGTTCCGCCTTGTCCCAGCCGGGCAGGGCGGTCGGCGCATCGGTCAGGTCGCCGATCGCCATGAAATCCTTGATCAGCTCGCCATAGGGGCGTTCACCGGCAATCCGGTCCTTGATCGCGGCGTCATCATAGATTTCGCCTTCCTGCAGATCGATCGCGATCATCTGGCCCGGACCCATGCGGCCCTTCCGCACGATCGTCGTTTCGGGAACCACGACCATGCCGGTTTCCGACCCGACGATCAGCAGATTGTCGCCGGTCAGCGTGTAGCGCAGCGGGCGCAGCGCATTGCGATCCACCCCGGCCACGACCCAGCGCCCGTCGGTCATCGCCAGCGCGGCGGGGCCGTCCCACGGCTCCATGACGGAGGCGAGATAGTCGTACATGTCGCGATGCGCCTTGGGCAATTCGCCGCTGTCGGCCTGCCACGCTTCGGGCACCAGCATCAGCTTGGCGGTGGGCGCGTCGCGCCCCGACCGGCAGATCGCCTCGAACACGGCATCCAGTGCAGCGGTATCGGACGCGCCCGCCGGGATCACCGGCTTGATATCTTCCGACTGCTCGCCAAAGGCGAGGCTGGCCATCTTGATCTCGTGGCTCTTCATCCAGTTCTTGTTGCCGCGGATCGTGTTGATCTCGCCATTATGGGCCAGCGTGCGGAACGGCTGGGCCAGCCACCATTGCGGGAAAGTGTTGGTCGAATAGCGCTGGTGGAAGATCGCTACCCGGCTCTCGAACCGCTCATCCTGCAGGTCGGGATAGAAAACCGACAGCGATTCGGCCAGGAACAGCCCCTTGTAGATGATCGAGCGGCACGACAGCGAACAGACGTAAAAATCATTGATCTGCGCCGCGATCACCTGCTTTTCGATCCGGCGGCGGATCAGATAGAGATCCTTCTCAAACTCGGCCTGATCGCGAATTTCGGGCATTGGCCCGGCGATCATGATCTGTTCGATTTCGGGGCGGGTGCGCTGCGCTTTCTCGCCGATGACCGACACGTCCACCGGCACCTGCCGCCAGCCATAGATGGTATAGCCCGCGTCGATGATCTCGCTCTCGACGATGGTGCGGCAGGTTTCCTGGGCGCTGAGGTCCGTGCGCGGCAGGAAGATCATGCCAACGGCAAGGCGGTTGGGCAACGGCTTGTGGCCGGAGTCCGCAATCGCATCGTCAAAGAAGCGCACCGGCAGATCGACATGGATCCCTGCGCCATCGCCGGTCTTGCCATCGGCGTCCACCGCGCCACGGTGCCACACCGCCTTGAGCGCGTCGATCGCGGAGGCCACCACGCGGCGCGACGGGCGGCCATCGGTGGCGGCGACAAGGCCCACGCCACAGGCGTCGCCTTCAAATTCAGGGCGGTACATGCCGACTTCGGCAATGCGGGCGCGTTCAGCTTCGTTTGTCATGGCGTCAAACCCCTTTGGGGACTGTCATTTGCGCGGCGCGCATACGGTCGAAAATCTTTGGCAGTGCGTCGGCGGCCGCTTTCTGGCCGATGACTCCGCCGCGCTGCATTTGTTGCATGGTGATGGCGGGCATTTTGTCGACGAACACTTTGCCGGTGGGTGAAGTGTAGAAAGTGAGCATGTCGGTCAGTTCGCCCAATGTGAAGCTTTCCGCATAAACATCTCGTGCGCTGTCGACCAAATCTTGCTTACGACCGACGAACGCGCTGTTCATTTCTTCGGTTATGATCTGGCGAAGCTGCTGCTCCTTGCCGCCATTGTCTTTGATGACCAGCGGCATAATGATCCCAACGATTGAGGGAATGACTGCCTCGAACTGTCGATCTAATTGCATCGCTGAGGTCAATCGGGATGCCATGGCGGTGCGTGCAGCGCTATCGTCGTCAGCCTTCGCGGTTTGGGCAATACTTGGCACGACCATAGCAGGCACGCTCATTGCCGCGATTAGCGCTGACGCTGTGAGAAGTGGTATCCGTCTCACGCCGCAACCCTCTCGCCCGCCACCTTGGCCTTCGCCTTCAAATAACGGTGCATATGCTCGGTCACGTCGCGCCCGTCGCGGATCGCCCACACCACCAGCGATGCACCGCGCACGATGTCGCCTGCTGCGAACACGCCGTCCACGCTGGTCATCATCGTCTTGTGATCGACGCGCAGCGTGCCCCAGCGGGTGACCGACAGGTCGTCCGCGCCGAACAGCTTGGGCAGTTCTTCGGGGTCATAGCCCAGCGCCTTGATGACCAGATCGGCCTCCAGCGTATGTTCGCTGCCCGGATCGGGTTCGGGCGCGCGGCGGCCCGATGCGTCGGGCGCGCCCAGCCGCATCTTCGTGACCTTCACGCCTGTGACATGCTCGGTGCCTTCAAAGGCGATCGGGGCGGTCAGCCAGACGAATTCGACGCCTTCTTCCTCGGCATTGGCGACTTCGCGCTGCGATCCAGGCATATTTTCCCGGTCGCGGCGGTAGAGGCACTTCACCGACTTCGCCCCTTGGCGGATCGCGGTGCGGACGCAGTCCATCGCGGTATCGCCGCCGCCGATGACGACGACATTCTTGCCCGTCGCCAGCAGCGTGCCGTCGGCATGTTCGGGCACATCATCGCCAAAGCCCGCCTTGTTGGAGGCGGTGAGATAGTCGAGCGCCTTGACCACGCCCGGCGCGCCGACGCCCGGTGCACGAATGTCGCGCGGCTTGTACACGCCGGTGGCGATCAGGATCGCGTCATGCTTGTCGCGCAGCGCTTCCAGCGTCGCGTCGCGGCCGACCTCGAAATTTTCGTGAAAGACGATGCCGCCATCCTTCAATCGCTGGACCCGGCGCATGACAATGTCCTTCTCCAGCTTGAAGCCGGGGATGCCATAGGTCAGCAGTCCGCCCGCGCGATCGTGCCGGTCATAGACATGCACTTCGTGGCCCGCGGCGCGCAGATATTCCGCCGTCGTCAGCCCCGCCGGTCCCGCGCCGATCACGCCGATGGACTGACCGGTCGACTTGCCCGCGACCAACGGTTCGACCCAGCCTTCTTTCCAGGCGGTGTCGGTGATGAACTTTTCGACGCTGCCGATGGTCACGGCACCATGGCCGGAAAATTCGATGACGCAATTACCCTCGCACAGCCGATCCTGCGGGCAGATGCGGCCGCAGATTTCGGGCATGGTGCTGGTCAGATTCGACAGCTCATAGGCTTCGCGCAGGCGGCCTTCGGCGGTCAGGCGCAGCCAGTCGGGAATATGATTGTGCAGCGGACAGTGAGTTGAACAATAAGGCACACCACATTGCGAGCAGCGCGACGCCTGCTCCTCCGCCTTGTCCAGGATGAAGCTGCGGCTGATTTCCAGAAAATCGTCGGCGCGGGCATCGGCATCGCGCTTGTCGGGATAGGCTTGTCCCTTGCCTACGAATTTCAGCATCGGATTGTCGGCCATGATACGCCCCTGACTCAAGTTGCAGAGGCGCGCATAGCATAAAGACCCACGGAGTCACGCGGATTCTGCCATATAGGACAGTATATCTGACTAATTAATCGCCCTTATGGTGCCTAGTTGCGAAACAATCGCAAAAACTGGCCGTATAAATAGACCGTTTCGGCCCTATCTCGTCCCCAGCCACACCAGAGCCGCGATTCCCGCCACGATTCGATACCAGGCGAAGGGCGCGAATCCATGTTTCGACACCAGTCCGACGAACCAGCGGATCACCAGCAGCGCGACGATGAAGGACACCACAAAGCCGAGCGCGATACTGTCCCACCCGACCGCCGCACTGGTGATCTGATCGCCCTTCTTGATCAGTTCCAGCGCGGTCGCACCCAGCATGGTGGGAATAGCAAGGAAGAAGCTGAACTCGGCCGCCGTGCGTCGCTCCACGCCCAGCATCAGCGCGCCCATGATCGTCGCGCCCGACCGGCTGACACCGGGGATCATGGAAATACACTGGACAAGGCCGATGCCCAGCACCCGCATGGCGGGAATATCGGCGATGCCGTGGAAACGCTGTTCCTTGACCGCCCGCTCGATCAGCAGAATCGCCACCCCGCCGACGATCAGCGCCCAGGCGACAACTTGCGGTGCGCCCAGCAAAATCTCGATATAGTCGTGGAGCGCGAGGCCGATAATAGCTGAAGGGATGAAGGCGATCAGCAGATTGCGCAGGAATCGCCAGCTTACCGGCTCGCGCCGCAACAGCCCCATGCCGACCGCCCAGAAGGTGCGCCAGTAAAGCACGACGACCGCCAGGATCGCGCCCAGCTGAATAACGACATTGAACATCGCCCAGGTTGACGCATCATAGCCCAGCAATTCGCTGGCCAGAATGAGATGCCCGGTCGAGGACACCGGCAGAAACTCGGTCAGCCCTTCGACAATACCCAGCAGGATGACGGTCAGATAATGATCCATATGCAGGCAGGCTCCTGTTCAGTCCTTCCCCGGCAAGGGGAGGTGGCAGGGCGAAGCCCTGACGGAGGAGTGTCGCCTTATCGATGGGCTGACACCCCTCCACCATCAGCTACACCGACGGTCCCCCTCCCCTTGCAGGGGAGGATCATTCCATTCAGGCGCTCGCGCGTCCGGCGAAGCGGCCATGCCGCCGATAGCGCACCATCCACTTGTCCGCGACCCCGGCCATCGGCGTGGCGACGACACCCAGCGCGTCCAGCCCCTTGGCTCCCGGCGCCACGACATTGTCGCGCCCCAGCATCGCCAGCTGGTCGCTGGTGATCGGCCCGCCCGGCAGCATCGCCAGCAGTTTCGCCGCCGCATGCGGCACCTCCACCAGCGCCTTGTCCCGGCCGGTCGCCGTGGCGATCCACTGGTTGATATCCTTCATGCTCTGTACCTGCGGCCCACCCAGCTCATAGGTCTGGCCGCCATGGACGCCCGGCTGTTCGGCCGCATTGGCGATGGCCTGCGCGACGTCGGCGACATAGACCGGCTGAAACCTGGTTGCCGCGCCGATCACCGGTACTACCGGCAGCATAGCGATGATTTCGGCGAAGCGGTTGAGGAACTGATCCTCCGCGCCGAAGATGATCGACGGACGGATGATGGTAGCGGTTGGGAAAACGGCCTTGACCGCCGCTTCACCCGCCGCCTTGGACCGGCCATAGGCCGACGGGCTGTCGGCATCCGCGCCGATCGCCGACATATGCACCAGCGCGCCTACATCAGCCTCCGCCGCCGCCTTCGCGACATTGGCCGCGCCGCGATGGTGAAAGGCGTCGAAATCGCCCTTCAATATACCGACCAGATTGATGACCACATCGCTGCCCGCCACGGCGCGCGCGACGCTCGCAGGATTGCGGATGTCGGCGGCGATGAACTGCACCTGGCCAAGGCCACCCAGCGGCTTGACCCGCAGCGCAGTGGATGGATTACGCTGGGCGATCCGCACCCGTGCGCCGCGCGCCAGCAGCGCCTGCGCCACCTGGCGACCGACAAAGCCGCCGCCGCCGAATATCGTAACCAGATAGTCTTTCATCACCTGACCCACGTTCGTCTGAGAGGGAATATACCGCCCATTCCCTTGCCCCAGCCGCGCCGCGCTGACAACAGCTTAGAGACTGTTTGAAGATGCGCGAAAGAGCGCATTTTATAGTCCGCACCGACCTGCTCCTCCACCCGACCTCCCACAGTATATCCTAATTGGGCGGTCGGGTGGAGGAGCGGGCCGGTACGGTCCGAATGTGCGAAAGCATATTCACCAAAAGACTCTTACCCGATCCAGCCCGCCAGATCGGCGATCATCCACAGGCCCAGCAGCAGGAACAGCAACGCCGCGCCGACTTGCAACGCGCGCATCGGCACCTTCTTCGCCAGCGCTTCGCCGAACAGCACGGCGGGCACATTGGCGAGCATCATGCCCAGCGTCGTCCCCATCGTCACCGCGACCAGATTGTCGAAGCGCGCGCCCAGCGCGATCGTCGCCACCTGCGTCTTGTCGCCCATCTCGACCAGGAAGAAGGCGACCAATGTGGTCACGAACACGCCCGCCTTCGATGGCGCCTTCAGCGGCGCATCCTCGTCAATCTTGTCGGGCACCAAGGTCCAGGCGGCCATGGCGATGAAGCTCAGGGCCACGGCATAGCGGAACCAGTCCTGAGTCAGCACCCCCGCAATCGAGTGACCCAGCAGGGCGGCGAGGAAATGGTTGGCGATCGTCGCGACCAAAATCCCGAAGATGATCGGCACCGGTTTGCGAAAGCGGGTGGCCAGCAGCATCGCCAGCAATTGCGTCTTGTCCCCCATTTCAGCAAGGGCGACGAGCGCGGCGGAGGTAGAAAGGGCTTCCATCAGCAAATGTCCGGGGCCGGGCGGAAGTGATAGACGCAATGCCACCGTCGCTCGCCGCCCGGCCGGACAGAAAAGCGCCGATGCCATTGGTCTCGCCTTACGCAGAAATTCCGCGTCCCCCATGCCATGACCTCTCGGCCAAATATGTTGACATAAGGCCCGTTCCCTTGCGTCGGAACGGCTGGCTACTCCCCAGATGACGCGCTAGCCTCTACGCAAAGCGGGCAGGGATGGCAAGCCATGGGCAAGGACGGCAACAAGACGATCGAGACCGATAATGACGTGGCCACCTTCCTGGCCGCGGTCGAACCGCCCGAACGGCGTGAGGATGGAGAGCGGCTGGCCGCGCTGATGCAGGCCGTGTCGGGGCAGCCGCCACGGCTGTGGGGACCCTCGATCATCGGCTTTGGCAGCTATCATTATCGCTATGACAGCGGGCGCGAAGGTGACGCCACCCGCATCGCCTTTTCCCCGCGCAAGGCGGAACTGGTCCTTTATTTATCGGGCATATCGGACGAGGATTGCGTGCCGCTGGGCAAGCATAAGCGCGGCAAAGGCTGTCTTTATATCAAGCGATTGTCGGGCATCGACATGGGTGTGCTGGAGGCGCTGATCCAGCAGAGCTGGGACTATATGGCGGACAATCCCGCCTGAGCAGTCGGCTCAGAGCGGCAGCAGCGCCGCGACGATCCACCGTTCCTCGGCGCGTAACACGCCCCAGGCGCGGGCGGCCGCGCGGCTGTCCATCGCTTCGACGCCGATCCCCAGCGCCTCGACCGCGCGGACGAAGGTGCGGGGCGGCTGGCGCAATCCCGCGCCGGTGCCGAGCAGCAGAAATTCAGGGCGCGGATCGCCATCGAACAAATCGCCCAGCGCGCCCAGCGTCAGCGCGTCGATCGCTGGCGCGTCGTCCCACGCCATCGCCCGTAGCGGACTGAGCAGCAGCCCGGTCGGGAATACATCGTCCCGCACCCGAAAACCGCGCGCCTGGAATCCGGTGACGATCGGACCCTGGCCACTATCGTCGCGGCGCAGTTCGATGCCGATGCGCTTGTCGCGGCTCAGGGTTGCGCTCCGTCACGCGGGCCGACCCGTTCGGCCTGCGCAGCGATATTGGCCTTGCCCGCCTTCTTCTCCGACGACATCGGGGTGAGGCCGAGCGAGATCAGCAGCGAGGACGACACATAGACCGACGAGTACGTGCCCACGATAATGCCCAGCATCATCGCCGCGGTGAAGCCACGCAACACATGGCCGCCAAACAGCAGCAGCGCGCCCAGCGCCAGCATGATCGTCACCGACGTCATCACCGTGCGCGGCAGCGTTTCATTGACCGACAGGTCGATCAGCGCCTTCATGTCCATCTTGCGATATTTGCGCATGTTTTCGCGGATACGGTCGTCGATCACCATCTTGTCGTTGATCGAATAGCCCACGATCGTCAGCACGGCGGCGACGATATTGAGGTCGAACTCCAGCTGCGTCACCGCGAAAAAGCCCAGCGTCATCAGCACGTCATGGACGATCGCGACGAAGGTGGAGACGCCGAACTGCCATTCGTAGCGGAACCAGCTGAACACCGCGATGCCCAGGATCGCCAGCACGACGGCCAGCACGCCATTCTGGATCAGCTCACCCGACACCTTGCCCGACACCGTGTCATAGCGGGAGAAGGTGACGCCGGGGAATTGCGCGGTCATCGCGTTACGGGTTTTTTCCACCACGGCATTGGCCGCGCCAGCTCCGCCCTGTTCGGGCAAGGGCAGGCGAATCTGCACTGTCTTGGGATCGCCAAATTGCTGGAGCGAGCTTTCACCCACGCCCAGCGTGCCGATGGTCGCCCGGACCTTGTCGGTTTCCACATTCTGCGGAAATTTCGCCTCGATCATCAGGCCGCCGACAAAATCGACGCCCATGTTGAGACCCTTATAGGCCGTCGCGCCAACCGCCAGCACCGTCAGCAAGGCGGTGAGCGCGAACGCCCATTTCCGCATCACAACGAAGCCGATATTGGTATTGTCGGGGACGAGTTTGAGAAGTTTCATGGCAGGCTTCCTTCGTCATCCCGGAATTGATCCGGGATCCAGTGCCCGGAGCGCTGCGCGTGGCGCTCTGGATCCTGACTTTCGTCAGGATGACGGGCAGAGAGGGGGAGTGGCACGATCATATCGTGATGTCCGTCGGCCGGGTGCGGCGCACCCAGTTGGCAACGACCATGCGGGTGAAGGTGACGGCGGTGAACACGCTGGTCGCGATGCCGATCAGCAGCACGATGGCAAAGCCCTTGACCGGGCCGGAGCCGAGCGCGAGCATGATGCCGCCCGCAATGGCGTGGGTCACGTTCGCCTCGAAAATCGTGCGGCTCGCTTCCTTATAGCCATGTTCGATCGCCTGCACGACATTGCGTCCGCGCCGCCGTTCTTCGCGAATCCGCTCATAGATCAGCACGTTGGCGTCCACCGCTGTACCGATGGTCAGCACGAAGCCAGCGATACCGGGCAGCGTCAAGGTTGCGCCCAACATGCCCATCACGCCCAATATGACCGCCACGTTGATGGCGACCGCCAGATTGGCATACATGCCAAAGCGGCCATAGCTCACGAACATGAAGATCGCGACCGCGACCACCGCGATGATCGACGCGATCAGCCCCGCGCGGATCGAATCGGCACCCAGGCCCGGCCCGACGGTGCGTTCCTCCACCACGGTCAGCGCGACCGGCAGCTTGCCCGACCGCAACGCGATCGCCAGCTGATTGGCGCTTTCGACGGTGAAATTGCCGCTGATCTGCGCGCTGCCGCCCAGGATCGGTTCGTTGATGTTGGGGGCGGACAGCACCTTGCCGTCCAGGATGATGGCGAAGGGGCGGTTGACATTTTGCGACGTCACCTGCCCGAATTTGCGCCCGCCAGAGCCGTTGAAGCGGATATTGACTATCGCCTGATTGCTCTGGTCATAGCCCTGCGTCGCGTCGGTCAGATCCTCGCCCGACACCATCACCTGCCGCTTGACCGCGATCAGCGGCACGCCCGATGGATTGTCGGGATAGGGCAGCACTTCGCTGCCCACCGGCGCGCGACCCTGCGCCACTTCGGCGGGGTTGGCAGTGAAATCGACCAGCTTGAATTCCAGCTTGGCGGTCTGGCCCAGCAGATCCTTCAACGCCTTGGGGTCTTGCAGGCCCGGCACCTGCACGACGATGCGATTGTCGCCCTGCTGCTGGATCGTGGGTTCGCGCGTGCCCATTTCGTCAATGCGCTTGCGGATCACTTCAGTCGCGACTTCCATCGCGCTCTTGACCGCGTTGCTGATGCCCGCGCTGGTCGGGGTGATGACGATGGTGGAGCTGTTGACCACCTCGACATTGAAATCACGCTGGCCGGTCAGTGCCGCGCCCTGCGTCAGCTGGCGGATGCGCTCGACCGCGGCGTCCACCTGGGACGGTTCGCGCACCATGAAGCTCAGCTTCCCGTCGCGGCTGGAGATGTCGCCGATCGCGATGCGGGGATCAGCCCGGCGCAATTCGGTGCGAACCTGCTCCTCCATATTGGTCAGCCGCTGCTTGGCGACATCCTGCGTGCTGGCTTCCAGCAGCAAGTGGCTGCCGCCCGACAGGTCGAGGCCCAGATTCACGCGGGTCTGCATGAAACCGGGCAAGCGGGTGACGACCGAGTCCGGCAGAAAGCTGGGAACAGCGCACAGCACGCCGATTGCCAGCGGCAGGATGATTGCAAAGACCGCCCAGCGCGAAAAATTCAGCATCGTGGGATCAGTCGTTCGCTGGCTTGGCGGTGGTCGGGTCGATCACGTCGGTCAGGGTCGACTTGACCGCCTTCACCTTCATGCCCGGCGCGATTTCAAGCTCGGCGTAAATCTCGTCCACGCGCATCACCTTGCCCAACAGGCCGCCGCCGGTGATGACCTGGTCGCCCTTCTTCACCGCGTCGATCTTGGCCTTGTGCGCCTTCATCCGCTTTTGCTGCGGACGGATCAGCAGGAAATAGAATACCACGAAGATCAGGACCAGCGGGGCCATCTGCACCAATATGCCGCTGCCGGATGCTGGCCCGCCCGCAGTCTGGGCAAAGGCTGTCGATATGAACATGGGTGGGACTTTCCTGAAGCAGGTCGCGCCTTGGTTTCTGTCGGCCGCGGGACGAACGCAACGCCCACGGATCAAGCCGCGGCGGCTACCACAGATGCAGGCGGGGAGGCAATATGATTAGGGAAATGCACGCCTTGGCAAAAGCCCGCATCGAATCCCTTGCAACTTGCGCCATGTGCCTCTATTGGCCGCCCTCCGGTCGGGACGTAGCGCAGCCTGGTAGCGCATCACACTGGGGGTGTGGGGGTCGGAGGTTCGAATCCTCTCGTCCCGACCAAATTTTCGGAAGTAGGGGCCGTCCGGGTCGGACGCCCGAAAATCTCTCAAGCGCAAGCGCGGGAGGTGATATTCGGCGATGATGATGTTCGCGGGGCGGCGAAAGCTGCCCGCTCCCCTAAAAAGTCCGCCACCCAGAGCAGGCCACGATTTGCGCAGGCACGACGTACATCGTGCATATTTCCATTCCTGGCTGAAAATGTGCCACCAAATGCGGGGACTGAACGGCCTGTATCCCTAAATGAGGGAAATGGCCGCCACAATCAGCAGCCAAATGGTCAATGCCGCTCCAGCGACAATTGCCAATTTTTGGGGCGGACTGAGCCCGACGGCTTCTTCGGACAATGCCGAGCCGTCTTTTTCCACGATGTTCGCAGGGCCGGGCTTATAATTGAAATTTTCCTGGACGACGGAACTGTCGAAGCGGAGAATCGTGTCGAGCTCTGCCGGATTGAGCGGCTGAACGAAGATACAGCCAGCGGTCGCGCCTTCGACGCGGACGATCCGCACCGGTCGAATCCCTACCCCCGGCACGCCGATGGTCAGCGCCTGATCGGGCAGAATCTCGAAAGGCAATTGCATGCGAAAGCCGGTGAGCGAGATATCCTCGATCTGGACGTCGAACGGCGTATCGTCATCATCGCGCAAGGTAGAAGCGCGATCCAGCTGCATTCGCTGCGCGCCGCGATTATCGCTGTACAGGGTCGCTCGAACTGACATTGGCGGGCTCCATAGCCGGGGACCGCAATTTGGACGCATTGGCCTAAGAAATCGTAAAAGCCCATGAAAGATCAGGTGTTATCCGGCGCGATTGTCGGCAATGTCATGTCGGGCGCCGTCCGCGACCCATGGGTGCCCTGGGCATGTTGCCGGCTATCTATGGGGCAGCATGGCAAATGGCCCCGCCGATGGGAGACTATCCCCTCGACGGCTTTCCGCGCCGTGGCTGCAAATGGTCGAACAGCGCCATGTAATTATCGACCGCGCGATCCAGGGTGAAATCGGATGCGCGCGCCATGGCCGATGCACTGTCGAGCGGTGCATCAAGCGCCGCGCATATCGCCTTGGCCAAGGCATCACTGTCATCGACAGGGACGAGCCGTCCGAACTTGCCCCCTTCCAGCACTTCCATTGGGCCGCTGGGGCAATCGGTCGCAACGATATTGGCGCCGCAGGCAAGTGCTTCGATCAATACGGTCGGCAACCCTTCCCAACGCGACGACAATATGAAGGCGTCCGCAGCGCGCATCATCGCGAACGGATTGCGGCTGAACCCCGCCAGATCGACATGATCGCCCAAGTTCAGAGAGCTGAGTTGCGCCTCCAATTGCGGGCGCAGCGGGCCTTCGCCCAGAATGACCAGCCGGACCGGGCGATCGTCCAGCACCTGGCGCACGGCGCTGATCAGGACGTCGAAACCCTTTTGATGGTGCAGACGCCCACAGCCCAACAAGACGGGTATGTCTGCCCCGTCGGCCAACCAGCGATGTTCGGGGGCTTCGCCGGAAAGCGCCACCAGCCCGTCAGTGACGACCGGATTATGGATCACCTGATGATTATGCGCACGCCCGCGCGTGAAGGCCAGGACAGCAGCCTCGACACCCTGCGAAACGCTGACAATTCGCGCAATGCCGGGATAAACGAACCGCGCCAGGCGATAGGCCACCTTGACCGAGCGGTTGGTCAGCAGCGCGTAATTCTGCCCCATCTGGTTATGTTCGACTGCCACATGCGGGATGCCGGCCCGCGCGAGCCGGTTGGCCAGCGCGGCCGCGACATTAACATGGGTGAGATGGCTGACGAGAACATCCGGCCGCGCCGAACGAAGCCAGCGGGCGAGCGGACGAATGCTCGAAATCGAACGGCGATTGCCAAGGTCGACCAGTTCGATGGCGGGGTCGAGATCGTCGAGATAGGGACCTTCCCGCCGCGCGAGGATCAGCGTGACCCGTTCGCCCCGTGCCACCAGCCCGTTCATCAGCAGGACCGCCACACGCTCCGCGCCGCCGCCCGCCAGGTCTTGAAGAAATGTCGCGACGTGCATGAGCGATTTAACCCGCCAGCAGCTTTATGCCGACCAGCAACAACACCAACGCAAGCGCCGGCCGCACCAGGCGATCGGGCAGTTTGGACGACAGCAGCGATCCCGCGATGATACCCGGTATCGATCCGACCAGAAGCGAACCCAGCAGGGCGAAGTCGACATTGCCGATCCACAGATGGCCCAGCCCGGCCACGGCCGTCAGCGGCACGGCGTGGATGATATCGGTGCCCACAAGGCGCGCCGCTTTCATGCGCATCGGATAGAGCGCGATCAGCATGGTTGCCCCCAGGGCACCCGCGCCCACCGACGTCAGCGTGACAAGCACGCCCAGGATGAAGCCGGCAAGCACCGTCAATGGCCATTGCATACGCCGAATGCGCTGCGCGCGCTCAGGCTCCAAATCGCGCGCAAAATCGTGGATGCGCCGGCGCGAAAGCGTTGCGAGCGCCGTCAGGATCAGCAACACACCCAACGCGGAAAGGATAAGATCGCTCTGGAACGAACTGCGGGGCAGCTTGGACAATAAGGCGATGGTCAGGATGGACGCAGGCAGGCTGCCCATCAACAGGCGACGCACCACACTCCAGTCCGGCTTGCCAAAATGATGATGGACGGCACCACCGACGGTTTTGGTGATCGCAGCAAACCACAGGTCGGTCCCGACGGCTGTCGCCGGCACGACGCCTACCAGCAGGATGAGGATGGGTGCCATCAGCGACCCGCCGCCCACGCCGGTTATTCCAACGAGCAAGCCCACGAGCAGGCCAGCAAGGCTGTGCACCCAGTCGATCATCAATCCGCGTCCCCCTTGCCCGCTCAGTGACGGACGACTGGTCGGACATGCACGATTGGCTTGTGCTTGGGAAGGCGCAACTTGGCATTGACGCGCGCGGAAATGGTTCTCTCCCTGCTTCGACGACCGATCAATTTGGCCAATAGCCAATCGATACATGAATATGGCGCGGCGCGTCGGCACCTTGCCCAGCTAATTTGTGGTTTTCAACTAATTAACCCTAACGAGTGATTCGGGTTTAAGGGAGTCGAGCCTATGCCGTTTTCCGCATCACAAGGCGACGAAGGCACTGGCATGTTCCCCAATCCAAAATCCCTTATCCTGGCCACGCGCTACGCGCTTGGGCTGATGGCATTGGCTCTGTTGGTAGCTGGAGTCATGTTGGCAACGGATCGGGCCCATTTGTCGTCCTCCACCATATCCTGGCTCTCGCTCAGCATGGTTGCGGTCCTTTTCCCGACGCTACTCGTGGCGTTTCCCCACTCGCGTCGATCCGATCTGCTTGCGGCGATGCTGATCCTGGTCATCGTCGCTGGTGGCGCGCGGATCGCGACCGGGGATATCGCCGGACTGGGCGATATGTCCGCGATGATGATCCTGATCGTCGCGCTCTATCTGTCGTCGGGCATAGATATATTGCGTCAACGCGCGCGCCGCTTCCCTAACGAATTGTTCGAGGTCATCGCCATCGAGGAGCAACGGGCGCGCCGGCGCGGCGACACAGTCCGGCGACCGGTCCCGGCAGCGCCAGCCTGGAAATAAAATCAGTGTGAACCAAATAGGATATATTCGTTCGGAACATCTATCCTATTTGCTTTCCTACAGATCATGGTCCGGTATATGTGAGTCGCCTCTTTACGCAGGAGGCGCAAGATGACCGATCCCTATACCAGCTTCATCGATAATCCGATTGCATCGGCGCGGGCGCCCTATGCCGTCGTTCCCCATGACAGTGACGCATTGCCGGTCGTACCAAAGGCGCTGTACGTCGGCACCGGCGGCACGGTCGTGCTGCGGGGAGTCGACGGGGCGGCAGACGTCAGCTTCCTTCATGTCGCCGACGGGCAGGTCCTGGATGTCCGCGCCCGTTACGTCCGCGCCACGGGAACGACGGCGGCGAACATCGTGGCGCTGGCCTGATGGGGCGGCTGGGATATGGCTTTGGCCACGGCGCGCGCGGCCCGGTGACCGCGCGCCCCGCAGCGCTATGGCGCCTTGGCACCATCCGCGCCGGGGAAAGCGCCTATGGCATCGGCAATGTATCGACGTCGAATTCGGCGCGGACCAGCGGGCGCATAAAGGATATGCTGTCCAACGCGCACATGACCGCTCTGCGCTATGCCGATGCGGCATTCATCATCGGGTCCGACCAATCCGAAACCGCAGTCAGCCCGCAATTGATTCAACGGGCGCTGGAAATCGGCCCGGCGGTCGGGCGCGTAACCTGGTCGGGCAGCGATATCGGCGCGATTCCCGGCGGAGGGCTGATATGGTCGGACGATGTCTTACCCGGTGCGCTCGGCCTGTCCGAATTCCCGCCTGGTGCCACGGTGTGGCACCGATCCATGAAGGATAATCTGGTCGGTGACACCCGCGCCAACTTTCCAATGACCGGGCCTGGCACGCCTGAGGGTGAAGATCAAAGGGGTACGTCAACCAGCATCGACCGGTTGATGCAGACTGGCGTGCTTCCCGCCGATGGTGGAGCAAGGGCGCAAATCGATGGTGCGCCGGGCGTGCTGATCGGCCTTGCCACCGATCATGGTCCCACGGTGCTGGTCGGCGGCGACAGTCGCTTTTACGGCGTATCGGGCGATGCCGGCCCCGGTACAGGCACGGCAGGCGGGCCGCCGCGCATGGCGCTGGAACAGGCGGGCATTCCGCACGCGATGCAGGCACGGTCCGGATCCAAGATCCAGGATTTCGTCGCAAGCGGCTTTGCCCGACCGGCCTTACGTATTGGGATCATCGCCTATGTCAGCGATATATTGTGCAACTGGTCGGTCAACGACATGAGCAGTGGCCGCACCGCGAGCCAGATATTGGCGGACATCGCGGCTTTTGTCGCCAGGGCCAAGCACTACTTTGGCAGAAGTGTGGAATGCGTGACTGATAGGCTCTCACCGCAGTGAGGGCATTGGTTTGGCGGAGGTCGCGATATTCGGTCAATGATGGCTTGTCGGATGGCGGGCATGCTCGGTTGAGGCGGAGGTCCGGAGACTCTTTTTTTTCCGCCCCGCCTGCGCGAGCCTTCGTGTTTGCAGGAAGGCATAGGCCATCATTGTCATGAGAAGGTGGCGATGCAGCCCCGTCCATGATCGTCCTTCGAAATGGTCGAGGCCAAGTTCCTCCTTGAGTTGCTGGTGCGCCTGTTCGCAAATCCAGCGCGCCTTGATGGCGCCGGCGACGTCCT
This sequence comes from Sphingobium indicum BiD32, assembly GCF_000382885.1. Classification (GTDB taxonomy): domain Bacteria; phylum Pseudomonadota; class Alphaproteobacteria; order Sphingomonadales; family Sphingomonadaceae; genus Sphingobium; species Sphingobium japonicum_C. The sequence continues at coordinate 1,096 of NZ_CAVK010000250.1, read as the reverse complement.
TGATCGCGGTGTCGGCGGGAAGGTTGGAGAGATAGTATTTTCGCTCGCCGTTCGAGCGATGCTCACCCACCAGCCAAGCCTCTTCGCCTGGCATATGCTGTGCGCCAGCAGCGCCGATCCGCTGTGGCGCGCCATCTGCAATACGCACACGCATGGCGGCAAAGCGAGCCGTCAGGCGGCCTTTGGTTCCTCGGCGCCAACTGACCTTCCGCCACTTCACCTCTTCAAGCATGGCATGGGCGGCTCGGGATTTGACATCTGGCACATGCCGAACCCGCGGACGCCCACGCCCCGCCACCGGAAAGATCAACTGCACGTCTGCGGGATAGACCTTCTGGTGCCGGGGAATACCAACGGCCCAGCGCAAGCCTCGTGCGCTGAGCGCCTGGCGGAATGGCGCTGACAGGCCATAGCCGGCGTCGGCCAGGATGCAGCCGAAGCGCACGCCGGCAGCAATGACGCGGTCGATCTCCTCGACGGCGATGTCGGGCTTCGTACGATAGGCCCGGAAATCTTCGGGCACGCCGGCCCTCTCCATCCGGGCCGTGTCGCTGGTCCAGCTTTCCGGCAGGTATAGCCGCAAACCCAGCATGACCGGCACCTCCCCCGAAGCCAGGGTCACCGACACGAGCGTTTGGCAGTTCGCGTTCTTGCCCAGTACCGTAGCATATTGGGGCGCGACCCCGACCGAGGCCTTGCCCTTCTTGGGAAGGGCTGTGTCGTCGATGATCAGCCAGGCCTTGTCGCCACCGACCAACTCATCCGCTTGCCGCCACAACGTCGCCTCCAGCGGCGCGCTGTCCCAGATCCCGGCACCGATGAAATGATGCAGCCGGTCATAGCTGAGCGCGTCTGCGCGGGCCGCCATGGGCTGGATGCTCTTGCGATCGCCCGGGCCAATCAAGCCGGCGATATAGGCCGGGCACATCCGCCGCCGCGTCTTGTTACCCAACTTCTGCAGATACGGCTCAAGCCAATGCTCGAGATCCCGCTGCCAATCCTCTTCCATCGCCAGCCTCCATCAAAGCTGGCTTCCTATGAATCACGCATCTCCCCTGCAGGGAATCCCAAAAATCACACTTCTGCCAAAGTAGTG
>NZ_CAVK010000251.1 GCF_000382885.1 Sphingobium indicum BiD32 | reverse complement strand
GGCCGCTCGCACCGCTAACGATTGTACCATCTGCGCAGAATTTGAGTCAAAGCCCTCTTTAACGCCGGTTACGTCGGGCGGTGCGCTATAAAGTCTGTATCCATAGCGTTCTTTGCTGTTACCCAGCAGCATCACGTCGAGGAATTGGAAGAAGAATATCTGGAATATCCCATTATCATCATTACGTTGATGCAACGGGATTCTATCTCCTTGATCTCGGCCAAATCCAGCTCTTCCACCCAGCCGTAGGCTTTGCCCGTCCGATAGAAGTCCTTTCGGGTTTCATATTTTAGGCTTCCAGCATCGACAGAACGAAACTTGTCGATGCCATTTTCGTCGATAATCTGGTGAAGCAGTTGCTTGCTTGTCTTAAGATCCGCCCATTGCAAGATATGTGACAGATGCTTTGCCGTATCAGTCATTAGACTTTCATAACTGACGCACATCAGCTTTTTTTTAGGTATATAATTGCGCGCGGCCAGATATGCGGTCGTGTAGAATGTCCATGATTGGCAAAATTCGGCGATGGACTTCCGCGTCCATCCGCCCCAACTCTCCTGACTTGCCGCTTTGAAGGATGCATATACCGCCCTTGGATCGCGGACGACGAACAGGAACTTGGCATCAGGCTGGATACGCGCCACAAGTTCGTAACGCAGGATATTGCCGGGCGTCTTTTCAAGAATCATCTTCCCCGGATCGGCCCTGGCCGCGATCCGCGACAATGTCGTCTGCACGATAGGTGCCAGAATGGCGTCGACAAACTCGACCTCGCTGAAAATCGCGCTCAGGCCGTCTGCCGCTTCCAGACTATATTCCTGATCATACCAATCCTTCAGCGGTCCGACATATTTGTCGTAAACATGCGTTTCCCGGCAGGTGACGGTATCAGGGTGGGTCGCCAACATGAAATGAACCCAGGAAGTACCACTTCTTGGGCAGCCACCGACGAGAAGGGATCTCGCATTTGCCAAAAATTACGTCCCGCTGGCGAATTCAAAACTCGAAATCCAGATACCCAAATGCCTGACATCGTCGCCTATGCCATGTTCCACAGGTCTGGACGCATTCTCGACCTTGAACCGCAGGGATAGCTCACCACTTGCATGTGCCTGCGGCACGGGGATATCTATGATTTTGGACGGTTCGTTGCGTATGATACGATGCGTATCGATGACTTTGCCCCCATGGACCACGCGGAAGACGACAACCCCCCCCGTCCCTTTGGGAAGCGTACCCACATTCAGCCGCAGGGTCAGCCTGCGCGTCGGCGGCTTCTTGAACAGCACCTGAAAATCGGTCCATTGGTCGACCGACCAGATGGCACCGCCTTCGGCCTTGGCCCAACCGGTGGTGAACGGGCCTTCGCCATTCGGCAGGTCTGCCACCTGATAGCATCTATTCTCTTCCACGTCGAAGAGCTTGACCGCCAGAATATCCTGCAGGGCGGGATCGAGCAGCGGGAACGCACGCAGGAGCGGTTCGGGATTCCAGGTGAGAGGAGCAACCAGTTCGCCATCCAAGCTGCTCTTCAGATCGCGATATGCCCGGGGCGCCACACGGTCTGTCCCCTCATAATAGTCAGTATATTTGAAATCCGCCTCGAACTGGCTCGCCATGCGCGTGATCGCCTTGCCATAGACGTCTGCGAATACCAGTCCATGAAGGGAACTGCTGATGACCCGTTTCGATGCCGAAATATAGGCCGCGACAGTGATGGGGTCGAGATTGGGCCGGATGAACATCAGATTATCTGTGAACGGCTCTGTGAAATAGGGAAGAAACCGGTCATCATTTATGTTGGGAATGACGACGATTTCCGGCATTGGCACGCCGATCTCCTGTGCAGCGTTTTCCAACTGCCCACGACGGGTCCTGATCTGCTCGTCAAACAGCATCGGGAAAAGCAAACCTGGATCGCCATAGATTTCCGGACAGTCAAACCCCTGATCGCGCATCATGAAGCGTGTTAAAGGCCCCCGGACAGCATTGAACCGGATATTCGCATTACTGGGCAGGATCGACCGGTGCTTGGAATTGACGCCGACTCCCCAGACCACATCATCATCCTTCGCTTCGTGGAGGATCGAACCGATGGCCAGAATCTTTGAATGAGTGGACAGGACCGTCGGGATGATATCATAGTCGAGCTTGAACTTCCGGCACAGGGCTTGAACCACCATCGGGCCAATCTCATCCCCGAAATTGATGCTGGTGGCCGGCTTCCACGAATAAACGTAAACATTCATCTTAGCTTACAACCTCAATCTCGCGCTTGGCATGTTCGGCGACTGCCAGTTGGTACGCCGCCTTGTGTGCCATGCCGACATTGACCGCATCCTGTCGCCAATAGTTGAAGGCGTTGACCTTGAACTGTTTTACCATCATGGCCACAGGATCCCCTTCGAAAGTCTGCTTGATGATGGAAACGGCAGATTTCACGTCCTCCGGAATGAAGATGCCGCCGGCCTCTGCCTTTCTCTGCACGTCACCCATCGAATTTTGATCGGGTACGAATACCGGCTTCAGCAGGGAATGACCCAGAAACTGGACCCCCGAATTCAGGCGATCGAAGCGGGGAACCAGCAATGCATCGCACTGGCTGACCAAGCTGATAACCTGTTCGTTGGGCACCTTGAAATGAATGCGTCGGGCCTTTCCGTCCCATTCGTCCCGATGCCGATGGATTTCCTTCCAATGGATGAGGTCGGGGTGAATAGCCCCGGCAAAGATCATCTGGTAACGCTGATGGCCCAGCGCTTCGCTGACCTCCAGACAGAATTTTAGCTCTTTTTCAGTCCTTATATGACCAAATACCAGGATCTTGATCTTGTCGGATTCAAACACCCTGTCTTGGAATGGCTGATTGTCCAGACGGAAATAGGGCTGGTAGTCGCCATGTGGCACGATCGCCGTCTTGACGTCTTTCAGGCCGTTAACCTTGCCATGATGGCGAGCATAAGGTTCTATATTGTCCGAACTCAGATGGCATATGACTGTGGCATAGTCGGCCAAAGCTTGCATCATGCGCGCCCTGTTCTTGCCATAGCTCGGCATCAGGTCGAAATTATGCGCCGTATATACGATTGGGCATATAGAAGCGATCTGCTGCATGCGCCTCTCGAACAACCGAACCTGTTCGTCGCTTGGCACTTTCCAGTGGAAGAGGGATTCGATCCACTCGATATGCAGTATGTCGCCCGGAACGAAATCATGATCCCAGAAGGATGCGACGCCTGTCGTAACATTATCGGGACCCAGAACCTGTTGCAGGCCGTCGCGCAGCGTGACGACATAGGCATTGGGCGAACTGTCCTGCACCTCTTCGGCCACGTAAACATGGGAATCGTCCCTCTTCGGCGGAAGCGAAGAATATTTCTGCGGGACGGCGATGTCCTTGGGGACAGGCCACAATTCATCGAAAGGTGCAAAGCAATCCGCTGGTGCGGAACGCCCATAGACTTCCTTCAATTCCGAAAATGACGTGACGATGTCCGCAGCATCCATCGCCTTGGATTCACGAAGCGCGGCCAGAATTCCATCCCATGCAACCCTCGATTCGCCTTCAAAATGATATTGGGCGCGTAGAGGACCGGTATAATGACGCATATAATCATGCAGATCGGGGTCGTAGGTGTTGTTCCAACGGGTATCGATCGGGATGACATTATATTCTTCGACCAGCCGGATGAGATGGCCATTTTCTCCCCAACCAACATCATGCCGACCGGAAATGGGCTTCCCGAGGCTGGCGACCCATCTGGCGAAGAAATCCAGCGACAACGCATTGCGATAGGCGAAGATGACCCCGGCGTTCACTCGCCCCGAATGACCTGCGACAACACCGATCGGCCTTTCGCTGGACACGGCGAGATGGATCGGAGGACATCCTGGCTGGATACCGACATCGGTATCCAGATACAGGACATAGTCATTTTTCAGCAGCGCCCCGTAAAGAAGGAGCGTTTTCAGCCAGATATTCTCGCGGCCGAGCGCGGGGCTTCCGTCCTGGGACACACAGACATAGGTATATCCATGGCGCTCACAATATTCTCGCTGGCTTTCTACGGCAGAAGCAAAGGCAACATCATAGCCGCCCTGTCCAAGAGAAAAAACGAGAACACGAGACGCCATGAAAATACCTATACAATCTTAATTATTCACCACTGATCAACGCTATAGTGCATCAATACCAGGTGCCCGTCTTTATGATTTGAAAGCGTTTAATGGCAACCCATGTAATTTCATCGTTATGGCGCAAGTAACCAAGAGTGATTTCACCATTCTTCTGACTGCTGACGCTGACGACGCGGTCCATGTTGACGAAGAGAAACTTTCCGTCACTCAGTTCGCACTGGATCATTCTTTGGTCCCTTTCCTTATTTAGACTAGTATGTGAATATGGCCATTGATTGCTAACCTCAACCGGTTTTCAGCCAAAGCACCAGGCCCACATCAACGGGTTGGCACAGTTGCCAGGAGACTGAATTGCTCCGGGAACGGACCGCACTCAACGCGACATGCCGACTGCGCAAGATCGCTGGCCAATACATCCGCGCAACGCTGCAAGCGGCCATTTTTTGGTGCCGACCATCATCCAACAATGCTATTAAACAGATTTTCCATCGCCTGCATAGAATAATGCCTGTTGGTGTACGCCCAGGCATTCCGGGCGCGTGTTGCTGCTTCGTCGCGATCCGTCAAGGCTTGGATCACGGCATCAGCAAATGCATCCGTTTCGCTTGCCAGGAACATGAGGGCTTCGGGATCCTGTAATCCCTGGGCACCGATTGGCGTCGTGACCAGCGGAACGCCCGAGGCCATGGCCTCGATCACCTTGCCCTTGACCCCGCCGCCAAAACGCAGCGGCGCGATAACGAGAGATGTTTCCTCATACAGGGTCGACAGGCGATCGTCGCTGACGAAGCCAGCGACCTCCACCCCATCGCTTTCCAGTGCGAGGACGCTTTCCGGCGCGTTGGAACCTACAATCGTCAGTTGGACCTTGCCTAGTCTCTCCTGCACGATCGGCAGGATGTTTTGGACGAACCAGATGATACCGTCTGCATTGGGCGTGTGGTTGAAGCCGCCAACGAACAGCAGGTTGAACGCCCTTTTCTGCGCAATGCTATTCAACACCCGCCCACTACGGGCAAACATGCCCTTTTCAAAGGCATAGACCGGCAATGCCTTGTAGGTGCGATCACCGCCCAGCTCCCGTTCGACCAGATCGACCTCGGTCTGGTCGGGATAGAGAATGACATCGGCCTGCGAACAGACATCCAGTTCCTGGCTGCGCATCAGGCGGATGTCCACGTCGGACACCGGTTCGCCAGCGGATTGCGCCGTCATCAGGCGCCTGAAGTGCAGATCATGACCATAATAGATGATCTTGATCGCGCCATTCGTCGCCCGGATGGTCTTAAGGTAATGGGGCGCAATATGAGGCCTGTTGACGAACACGGCGTCATAAAGATTGCTGCGTGCCTGCAGGAACTCGCCGAATTTGTCGCGATATTCGGTGCCATAGATGACTTCGACACCCATTTCCTGGAGCGTGGGCGTATATTGCGGATCGCGCCACAGATTATCGGGCCAGAATGTCACGGCATAGCCTTGAGCCAACAAGGCCTTGATGGACATGAAGGTTGAACGCGATCCGGCGTCGCGGTCCCACTGCGGCACATAATGGTCGATGACCAGGACATGCTTCTTGCCGAAGGATCGGTCGCGCGCGCGCAGTACATTCTGGGCGTTGGGGAAATGGTCCCGCGCCAGCACGGGTCGCCAGCGGTCCAGGAACGTCTCCTGGTTCTTGACCTGATAGGCCTTGATCCCGGAATTGAGGTCGCGACCATGACTGCGGCCTTCATGGTGCAGCACTTCCGAAGCCGGGTTCAGCACGGTGCGATAGCCCGCCTCGCGCAGGCGGAACGCCAGATCGGAATCCTCGCAATAGGCAGGTGCATAGATTTCGTCGAAGCCGCCCATGGCCCGCCAGACATCGGTCGGAATGGCGATCGCCGCCCCGGAGATATAGTCCACATCTTTCAGATAGTTGAATTCGGCCGCGCGGGCATTGGCACCGCGCCCGAAATTCCATGCCGACCCGTCGTTCCAGTAAATGCCGCCCGCTTCCTGCAGCGTGCCGTCCCAGTTGATAAGCTTCGATCCGGCAAGACCAACCCCGTCATGCATCTCGAACGTGTCGAGCAGCGTGTCGAGCCAATAGGGCATGACCAGCGTGTCATTGTTGAGAAGTACGACGTGGCGACCGCGGGCCTGCTTCGCCGCTTCATTGCAATTGCCGACAAAGCCGTAGTTTCGGGGCTGGCGCAGATAACGGACGACACCGCCGAGCGTAGCGATCAACTGGGGGGTCGCATCGCTCGACCCGTCGTCCGCGACGATGATCTCGTAGGATGCCGACGCCCTGTATTCCAGCACGGAACAGATACAGAGCAGCGTATCGATCACATTATTATAGACCGGAATTATGATCGATGCGTCGGGCTGATCCGGAAGGCCAGCGACACGCGCCGCCGACAGCGCCTTTATTCTGTCCGAAATCTGCAGGCAATGGCTGGAGGCCGGGAATGTCTCCGGCTTTTCCTGATAGGCCGCCATCACCGAACAGAGATAGGTGTAGAGGTCAATCTCGCTTTCGTGGCGCCCCTCCACTAGAAAGTCGCGCAATTTTTGCGGGATCCAAAAATCGTTCAACCGCTCCGGCGGCCATTTCTGGGCAATAACCGCCGACGCTTCGGGCGTGACCTCATCTGCCGGCAGGGGGAGGGGCGGATTGTCCAGCATGAAGTCAAGCAGGCCCAGTGAACGGTCCGTTCCGGTCAGCAGCGATTCCCATGCCGGGTTAACGGACGTGAGCGGGATTTCCCGCTTTTCCGCTCGACCGTAGACGATATAGTGGGTGAGGGGTTCAATCCCCGCCTGCGCTACATCAGGATAGCGATTGAGATAGGTTTGTGGATTGAAGAGCGGATTGGGGGCACGTCCTTCGCGCCAGCCATGCTCCAGATAATGTTCGAGTGGGCTGATCGCCAGCGTCGGCAACAGATCCTTGTTCTGGTTGAGATACCAGTCGTTGAGGAAATAGGGGTGGGGATTGCGCCCTTCGCGCCAGCCCATCTCCAGATAATGGCGCAGCGGGCAAACGCCTTCCGACGCGACGTCCGGATTTTTCTGCAAATAATAAGAGGAAGCGAACAGCGGATGCGGGTCCAGCGTCCACAGGCCAGGATCGCGCAGATAGCGGCCCAGGCGCACGCCTGCGGCATCGGCCGATTGCGTGGCGAGCCAGTGGCTATCGAACAATTTTGTGCGGAAAGGAGCCGCGTCGCGATCAAATCTCCGGCTTAATCGCTTGACCACCGATTCCTGGACAACGGGCCTTGGTTGGTGAACGATATGCGCGCGCACATCCTGCGCGGCGGCGACAATCTGCTGGCGGATATTGCCATGAACCTGAACAAAACGCTCGAGTTCCCTGCGCACGCCCGCATTCTGCCTGCTGACGGTTCTGGCGACGCTCGTGTTAGGCGCTGCGCGCGCCGGAAGAGTGGCCATGCCTACCCCGGCAGAAGGAGGAGGGGCGGGCTGCGTCGTCGGCTCTGCTATTTCGATTCGCAATGCCTTGGCCTGCTCGGCCTCCTGCTGCGCGCGCTCAAGTCCAGCGGTCGCAACGGCCAATTGCTTGCGCAGGACCGCCATGTCCCGCTGACTCTTCTGGCGTTCCAGTTCCAGCAGTCCCAGTGTGTCTGTCAGTTCCTTTTGGGCCTGGGTGAGTTGTGCGTTTGTCGCCGCGGCATATTCCTCGACCGTGGCAAGACGGGCCTCGAAACCCTTGGCTGTCTCCAGTTGATCGCGCAGAGCAGCCAACGCCTCATTGGCTCGGCTGAACCGATCCTGAATCTCACGGGCCTCAGCCTGTTCCAGCTCGAGCAATGTTCGGGTATCGGTGAGCGCCTGGTTGCTCTCCTCAAGGCGTGATCGGATATTCAGGACTTCGTTGCGTTCCTGACCCAGCAGAGCATTAGCGACTGCCAGCTCAGAACTGACCTCAATGACCTGCTTCTGCCGGGATGCGGCATCCTCTCTGACGAGATCCAGCTGGTCGCGCTGTGCCGCCACGATATGGTTGAACCCGCTGACCTGCGCTCTCAGGCCTTCGGCTTCGCCTCGCTCCCGGCCCAGCTGGCTGTTAGCGTCCATCAGTTGCGAACCAACTTGCGACAACTGCGCCTGATGGACTGCCGCTGCTTTCTCTGCGACGTCGAGCTTCGCGCGTAGGCTGACGGCTTCGCGCTGCTCCTGGTCCAGCATGGCGTTCACATTAACGAGGCGCAACTGCGTCTCTGCCAGCTGTTCACGCAAGGTCGTCGTTGTACGTTCCGCAGTCGCCAGAGTGTCGGCCATCTCTTGAGTCGATTCGAGCTGGCTGCGTTGTGTTGCAATGAGCTGGTTCAGGCCGAACAGCTTTTCGACGATGGAATCGGCGTCGGTCGCGACCATCGTGCCGGTCATCCGTGCCAGCAACCGAGAGAAGGTCACGGTCGAAGCTGCATCGATGCTTAATTGATTATAGCGCGCTTCGAGCTGCGCCCTGTCCTCCAGCGCCTTGTTCAGATCGTCCCGCAGCGTCTGCAACAGCGCCTGCGCATTGCTCAGCTCGACGCGCAGCACCGGATCGTCCTGCCCTGATGCTGGCATCTCCATCGGGTTATTGCCAATATGGTCCAGCCAGCGGGTCTCGTCGCGCGGCATGAACAGGCTGGCACCCGTCTCTTCGGCGGGCGAGGACTGCATCGAACAAAGCGCGATGATCCGATCCGGTTGCTTGGACGCTATTTCATCGCCTTGTACGACTGGGACGCCATCCTTGAAATCGCCCAGGAAGGTCAGCGCACTGGGCCGGTTGGTCCGCCGCTTGTGCTGGTCCAACCTGAAACTGAGCGAAACCCTGCCCTGACGCAGGCCGGTCAACTGGACATGGCTAAAATGGCGGTTCAGTATTTTCCGGAATGGCGCTGGATCGCTGGCCCTGTTTCCCGGCAATTCGACATCCGCCTGCCCGTCGCGGGTGGGGACGTCAGACGATGCCGTGATGAAGAGGCCCTCCTCCTTAAGTACGCGCTTCAATTCTATGATCAGGCCCTTCTGATCCTGCGTTAGGGCCATGATGTCGTTGCAGATGACGACATCGAAATGACTGTCATCAAAGGGAAGATCGACAAGGTCAGTGAACAGGAAATGGATATTCTGGCCAGAATGTTGCTTTTCCGCGTCGGCGATAACATCCTTATCAGTACTGACGACCGTTACGGAAGTCGCGCGTTCACTCAGCAAATATGTTCCGTAGATCGCTCCGTCTACAATATCCAGGACGCGCTTTCCTTCGACATATTCACGATAAAGCGCATAGCAATGGAGATGTTCGTAACTAATCCGACTTGTTTGCTCCGCGGTGTCCAACATTTCCAGTCCTTGTGACATTATGTATAAGGCCTCGCCTTTGTCAATTTTTATATATGCCATATGAAACGGCACCAAAAATTGGCACCCATCTTTCATATGCATGAAAAATCCGAAGCTACTTTAATTTATACTTAAAATATCGTTAACAGTATATCCCGTATGCCAGACCGGTTCATAGGTTGGAATAATCTTCAATTGCCGTGTCGATATCGTCATAGATGGTCGCATCGCCTTTGTGAATAACAACGGCCTTGGTGCAAAATTGCCTTACGAACTCCGTACTGTGAGACGCGACGATCATGCCCCGGTCAGTACGCTTATCGAACATTTCAGTTTGGCATTTGCGTTGAAAATTCTGGTCGCCCACCAGGATGATCTCGTCGATCAGATAGCATTCGAACTCGATCGCCAAAGACAGAGCGAAGGCTAGACGCGCACGCATACCAGAAGAATAAGTTTTTACCGGCATCCGCAATTGACGACCAAGTTCGGTGAATTCCTCCACGAATTGCCGAACTCGGTCATAGTCACGTTGATAGATGCGGGCGATGAAGCGGGCATTGTCATAGCCCGTCAGACTACCCTGAAAAGCGCCTGTAAAACCCAGTGGCCAGGATACCGACATCTTACGGATGATCCTGCCCGACGTGGGCAGTTCCACCCCGCCGATCAGCTTGATAAGCGTACTCTTGCCTGCACCATTCCGTCCCAGCAATGCGATCCGTTCGCCCGGTTGCACGACTAGGTTGATACCGTTGAGAACGTGCTTGCGCTCGCCATGATGCTTATAGGATTTGGTGATATTGTCGCAAATGATCATTCGACGCTCAACTTCCCGCGAACGATGCGACACAGAATCAGGCCGAACGTTGTACATACGACCGAACAGCCAATGGGATTCCAGATGTTATAATAGGCTGTGATATCCGGACCCCATATGCCCTTGCGCATCATTTCCATGCAATTGACGAATGGCGACAGGAGCAGGAAGTCACGCACGCTCGGATGCATCCACGATACAAGATAGAGAAGCCCGGAGAACGGGATCATGACATAAGTCGTTACAGGCACGAATTTTTCCATTGCCTCCGACATTTCGGACAACGGCGCGATGATCAGGCACAGCGAAAAACAAAACAGGGCGTAGAGGAACCAGCCTGCAATCAGCAATCCGATATCATCGGGAATGGGAAATTCCCCGACGGCATGTAGAACGATGCCCATGAAAAGATAGGCCATCATCCCGCCGAGCAGTTCGATGTTGAACCGGGCGATGATGAAGTCCACGATCTTGATCTGGCGATGGTATAACAGGCTCTGGTTGACGGTGAATACAGCCACGCTGCGCGATACGCTGTGACGGAACAGGGTGATGGGAATATAGCCCGTCGCCACGAACGCCATAATACCTATTCCATGTTCGGTCGGCCCATGAGTAAAGTGCCAGATCACGCCGACCAGACCACCAAATAAGAGCGGTTCGGCCATGATCCACAAAAAACCGATATTTTCCCGACCGAAGCGGGTGATCAGTTCACGGATCATCAACGCATGGATGACGCGGACCTGGGCCACCCACCCATCACGAAGTTTATGCAGGCCGCTTGCCATGGTCACTCGTCCGGTGCGTGCTCGAGAATGCCGATCCTGAACATCCACATGATGAAATACAGGCAAAGCGCGGCAGCCGCGACGGTGATGATGTTGATCAGCCGCTTGGGCAATAACGGCGTGTCGGGCAGGTTGGGGTTAACAACGCGTTCCAGATAGAATTGCTGACGCTGAGCTTCGGACCGAGCCTGAACCAGCGCGGCGTTGGCCGCATTCAGGCTCTGGGTTGCAAATTCCTGCTCCACCAGAAGATTTTCATACCCGCCCATCTTGGACGCAATGCCGTTACCGCTTCCCACGACTCTGCTATCCTGCCCGGCGATCTGCACCGAAATGGCATTGATGCGATTACGCAAGGCGGGGATGGACGGATTGCTGGGCGCGACTTGCCGCATCAGATCCAACTGAGCCTGCAACGTGGCACGCTCAGCCACCATAGCATTTGCGATCTCCAGCACGCCGACCGCCTGCTTGCCGGGATCGATCAGCGACTGGCTGTTGCGATATTGCGACAGAAGCGTACGCGCACTCTTGGCGCGCACGGTGGCAAGCGCAACCTGTGCCTGGGCTTCAGCAATGGCCTTGCTCTGCGCTCGGGCGTTGAGGCGGTTCACAAGCGCCTCGCTCAATTCCAGCAGTCGCCGGTTTATGACGTAGGCATCCTGGGGTGTGAACGCCTTGACCTTGATGGTCGCGGTGCCTGTTTCGGCGTCCATGCGCGGATCGACCATCTTGTCATAAAATTTGAACAAACTCTCGAAGCTACGATCGGAAAGAGGCTGGGGAAAGCGGCTCAGAAAATCGGCCTGCGGCGACGAAAATCTCTCCCGGACGCGGATGTCCTTTTCCAGTTCCTTCAGAGCGTCGCGAGACCTGACATAGGCCAGCACCTCATTCGCCTGCTCCTGTCCGCCCGACAGGCCCGTCGTCTGCACAAGATTGGCCAGCGACGAGATTTGCGATCGTTTCTGGTCCGCACTTTTGATGGTGAATCGCGATTCCGAAATATAGATATCGGCAGCGATCAGGCCATAATACAGGATAGCCAGGACCGTCGGCATAACGACGCAAAACAGGAACATGCGCCGCTTTTTCAGCCATTTGAGGGCCGAACCATGACGAGCCGGCGTCTCGGCTTCAGCGGGGGACAAGGTATTGGCGTTCATAAATTTGTGCAGCGCCTCAAGGGTAACCTAAACGCCCCAGCGCTAGGCCAACATGACCTAGGGCGCAAGGCCAAGAAGCATGATCGATAAAGTGGCGCAGGCGCGTGAGGAACTATTGTCCATTGTTGGATCGCAATGCTAAGGCGGCTCGTTAATAGGCCGTAGCTCCGAGAAATTTACCCATGCACGTTAAGAATAGCGTTTATTTGGCCCTGCTCACAGGCCTCGCAGGCTGCGCCACGTTGCCGTCGAGCGGTCCGACTGGCGGACAGATCGAAAAATCCGCTGTGGCGTTGAAGGATGGGGCGGCTATCCAGCTCGTCCAGATCAAGTCTGCGGCCGATCTTCCTGTCCCGGTCAGCGCGCCAGCGCCCTCGACCTTTCTGCCGGTTCTGGCACCGACGCCGACCAACATGGTGGGGCCGGGCGACATATTGGACATCAGCATCTATGAAGCAGGCGTCAGCCTGTTTTCGAACGCAGGATCGCTGTCCCAGATCTCCTCTATGCCTGGCGTGCAGGTGCAAAAACTGCCTCCGACGCGGGTCGACGATCTGGGCAACATAACCATCCCCTATGCCGGGACGATGCAGGTCGCAGGGCTGACGACTGGAGAGATTGAGGCGACGATCCGAAATTCGCTCAAGCGCCTTTCCCAAAATCCGCAGGTGCTGGTTACGTTGAGCCAGGTCATAACCAACTCGATCATCGTCGGCGGCGAAGTGGCGAAGCCTGGACGCTTGGTGCTACAGACGAATCGCGAGAGTCTGTCCGACGTTATTGCACTTGCCGGCGGCTATCGTGGAGATTCGAAGGATTTGATGGTCCGCATTCTGCGTGGTAATTCCAGTGCGGACATCCGCATCAACGATATCATCGAAGACCCCACGCTCGACGTACGTATCCGCCCTGGCGACCGGCTGATGCTGGTGGACGATCCGCGAACCTACTCCATCCTCGGCGCTTCTGGGCGGGTGGAACAGGCATCCTTCCGTCGCTCGTCCGTATCTTTGGCTGAAGCGGTCGCTACCGCTGGCGGCACCAATCCCAATCTTGGCGATCCTGCCGCCATCTTCCTGTTTCGGTATGTGCGGGATGCGCAGGGGCAGGAAGTGCCAATCGTCTATCATCTCAACATGATGCAGGCCGGATCCTACTTTCTTGCCCAAAGATTTGTGATGCAGGACAAGGATGTCCTCTATTTCGGCAACGCAGCGGCTAACCAGCCCAGCAAGCTCGTACAACTCATCAGTCAGCTATTCTCGCCGGTTCTGACCGTGACGAGCGCGGTATCCGTTATACAAAACAGCAATAATTGACAGTAAATACCTACTTTCCAAGAGGTTAATGTGGAATTGCAGCTCTACGATATCGTCGGCGTGACGCTTCTGACGCCTCGCCATATCGGCGACGAGCGGGGCTATTTCGCGGAAACCTTCCGCGCCGATCTGTTCGCCAAGCAAATCGGCGACTACCGTTTCGTCCAGGATAATGAATCGCACAGCGCAAAGGTCGGCACCATCCGCGGGCTGCATTTCCAGAGTGAACCCCATGCCCAAGGCAAGCTGGTGCGCTGCACCGCCGGCGCGCTGTTCGACGTCGCGGTCGATATTCGCCGTGGGTCACCCACCTATGGCCAGTGGGTCGGCGAAACGCTGACCCCCGACAATGGTAAGCAGCTCTGGATACCGCCGGGCTTCGCGCACGGCTTCTGCGCGCTCGAGCCCGATACCGTTATCTGTTACAAGGTGACCGGCAGCTATTACAGCGTCGAATGTGACAAGGGGCTTGCTTGGAACGACCCGGCGATTGGTATCGAATGGCCCGCCGCCGCGGACCCTGAAACCCTGTCGGCCAAGGATCGCAAGCAGCCACTGCTGGCTGACCTTCCCGCCTATTTCAGCTGGAGCAAATAACTCATGCGCGTGATCGTTACCGGCGGTGCCGGCTTTATCGGCTCTGCCGTTGTCCGCTATCTAGTGCTGGAAAAGGGCTATGACGTCCTCACCGTTGATGCGCTGACCTATGCAGGTTGCGAAGCGTCGCTAAAGGAAGTCGAAGGCAGGAACACCCACCAGTTCCTACACGCCAATATCTGCGACCGCGCGGCGATGGATGCGGCGATCGCCGGTTTCCGGCCCGACCGCATCATGCATCTGGCCGCCGAAAGCCATGTCGATCGCTCGATCACCGGTGCGGCCGATTTCATCCAGACCAATGTAGTCGGCAGCTTCACTCTGCTGGAGGCCGCGCGCGCCTATTGGAATGGGCTTGAGGGTGACGCGAAGACCGCCTTCCGCTTCCTCCATGTCTCGACCGACGAAGTCTATGGCTCGCTGGGCGACGAAGGCCTGTTCGAGGAAACCACGCCCTACGACCCCAGTTCTCCCTATTCGGCGTCCAAGGCAGCGTCCGATCACCTCGCCAAGGCATGGCAGCGCACTTATGGCCTACCGGTGGTGGTGTCGAACTGCTCGAACAATTATGGGCCGTACCACTTCCCCGAAAAGCTGATCCCGCTGACCATCCTCAACGCGCTCGAAGGGCGCAAGCTGCCAGTCTATGGCAAGGGCGAGAATATCCGCGACTGGCTCTATGTCGATGATCATGCCCGTGCGCTGGATATCATCATCGAACGCGGTACGCCGGGCGAAACCTATAATGTCGGCGGTCGCAACGAACGCAGGAATATCGATGTCGTGCTGCGTATCTGCGCTGTGCTGGACGAACTGGTGCCAACCGATACGCCGCGTACCAACCTGATCGAATATGTCACCGATCGTCCGGGCCATGACGCCCGCTACGCGATCGATGCGACCAGGCTGGAGAATGAGCTGGGCTGGCGCGCGCAGGAAAATTTCGACAGCGGCATCGAAAAGACGGTGCGCTGGTATCTGGAAAACCAGTGGTGGTGGCAGCCGCTGCGCGATCAATATGATGGTCAGCGTCTGGGCTTGGACAGCGCCCCTGCCACCGAGGTGCCTGCATGAAGATTGCCGTCACCGGGACGGCGGGACAGGTCGTCACCAGCCTGATCGAACGCGGCACCGTCGCCGGACATGATGTGATCGCGATCGGGCGCCCCGACCTCGATCTGGCGGACCCGGCTTCGGTCGTCCGTGCGCTGGAAGCGGCCGCGCCCGATGTGATCGTGTCGGCCGCCGCCTATACGGCGGTGGACAAGGCGGAAACGGAAAGCGACCTTGCACATGCCGTCAACGGCGCGGGCGCGGGCGCGGTGGCGCGGGCGGCCAGGCTGCTGGACGTGCCGCTCATTCATATCTCTACCGACTATGTGTTCGACGGGACGCTGGAGCGCCCCTATGTGGAAAGCGATCCCACCGGTCCGACTGGCGTCTATGGCGCGTCGAAGCTAGCAGGCGAACGGGCCGTACTCGATACCCACGACAATAGCACGATCCTGCGCGTCGCCTGGGTCTATAGCCCGTTCGGCGGCAATTTCGTCAAGACGATGTTGCGCCTCGCCGGGGACCGGGACGAGGTGTCGGTGGTCGCCGATCAGGTCGGCAACCCGACCAGCGCACTGGCGATCGCCGACGGCATCCTTCAGGTGGCTAACA
The DNA here is from genome assembly GCF_000382885.1 of Sphingobium indicum BiD32. GTDB lineage: Bacteria > Pseudomonadota > Alphaproteobacteria > Sphingomonadales > Sphingomonadaceae > Sphingobium > Sphingobium japonicum_C. Next base: position 39,233 of record NZ_CAVK010000251.1, on the reverse strand, counting down.
ATATGGTATCTGATGGTAGCTCTTCGCTTCGCGGCGTCTTTCACATGACGGCGCAGGGCGAAGGCAGCTGGGCCGATTTCGCACAATCGATCTTTGCAGCATCCGCCGCGCGCGGCGGTCCGTCGGCATCGGTGCGGTCTATCGGCACGGCCGACTATCCGACACCCGCCACGCGCCCGGCCAATTCGCGGCTCGATTGCACCCTGATAGCGCGCGTCCATGGTGTCAGACTGCCGGACTGGCGCACGTCGCTGGACGTGGTGATGGATCGCCTGCAACCCACCGCACACTGATTTCTTGGGGATATTGACGACATGAAGGGTATCATTCTTGCCGGTGGTAGCGGCACGCGCCTCTATCCGATGACGCTGTCGACCTCGAAGCAGCTCATGCCGGTCTATGACAAGCCGATGATCTATTATCCGCTCAGTACGCTGATGCATGCGGGTATTCGCGAAGTGTTGATCATCTCTACCCCGCGCGACCTGCCCGCCTTCCGGTCGCTCCTGGGCGACGGTTCGGCCTGGGGCATGACGATCGATTATGCCGAGCAGCCCAGTCCCGACGGCCTGGCGCAGGCCTATATCATTGGCGCCGATTTCGTCGCGGGCCAGCGGTCCGCGCTGATCCTGGGCGACAATATCTATCATGGCCATGGCCTACCGGAGATCCTCACTAGCGCCTCATCGCGCGAGAGCGGCGCCAGTGTCTTTGCCTATCATGTCACCGATCCCCAACGCTATGGCGTGGTCAGCTTCGACGACAGGATGAAGGCCGTTACGATCGAGGAAAAGCCGGAGCAGCCGAAATCCAACTGGGCGGTCACCGGCCTCTATTTCTACGACGAACAGGTCGTGGATATCGCCGCGAACCTCCGCCCTTCGCCGCGTGGCGAACTGGAGATTACCGACGTCAACCGCGTCTATCTGGAACGCGGCAACCTCCATGTGGAAATCATGGGCCGCGGCTATGCTTGGCTTGATACTGGCACGCCCGACAGCCTGCTCGACGCGGCCGACTTCGTCCGCGTCCTCGAAAAGCGCCAGGGCTTCAAGATCGCCAGCCCCGAAGAAATCGCTTTCCGCAATGGCTTCATCGACGGCCCGCAACTGGAACAGGCGATCGTCAAACTCGGCAAGTCCGATTATGGCCGCTATCTGCGTAATATATTGACGGAAAGCTGAAGGGTCAGGTTGACCCCAGCCCCACAGAAATGGATATGAATGGGATGCTGACACAAAAGCTTTCCCCCCATTATGTCGAAAAACCGTGGGGCCGAACCGACCTCCCGTCGCTCTTCGATGCTGGCGCGGATCGGCAGATCGGGGAGGTCTGGTTCGAAACCGCCGATGGGCGCGATCTGCCGTTGCTGGTCAAATATATCTTCACCAGCGAACGGCTGTCGATCCAGGTGCATCCCGACGACACACAGGCCCGGGCCAAGGGGCTGCCGCGCGGCAAGGAGGAAATCTGGTATGTCCTTGATTGCGAACCGGGTGCGAAGCTGGGTATCGGCCTGACGGCGCCCATGTCCCCCGACCAGTTCCGCGCGGCGGCGCAGGACGGAACGCTAGAACAATGGATCGACTGGAAGCCGGTGAAACCGGGCGATTGTTATTTCATTCCTGCCGGCACCGTCCATGCCATCGGCGCGGGCATCATACTTGCCGAAATCCAGCAAAATGCCGACCTCACCTATCGGCTCTATGACTATGGCCGCCCCCGCGAACTGCATCTGGACGATGGTGCCGCGGTCAGCCGCCTCCAGCCCTATGGCCGCGCCCTGATCGAAGCGCCACTGGGCAGCGAAGCCCGGCTGATCGCCGACAGCGAAGCCCCCTTCTCACTCGATCTGGTGCATTGGACTGCGGATCAAAGCCTCTCCCTGCCCGATGGCAAGCTGCTATGGTTCACACCGCTGACCGGCGCAGGTAGGGTCAATGGCCTCAGCTGGGAAAAGGGCGACTGCCTGCTGCTGGAGGGCGAGTGCATCTTCACCCTGATGGCAGGACCAGTATCGGCCCTGCTCGCCATTCCGCGCTGAACCGACGGATATTGCCGCTCCCCGCCTGCGCGCATAATGGGCGACCGGCCAATATCATCAAGTCAATGATTATAAAAGAAAATATTATTATGTCCGTTATATCTGGGACAGGGTCGCGACGGAAAATCGCTGATTTACAATGGCTTGATTTTGCGCGAACAGCTAGTCATTGTCCAATTCACCGTCGGGTTTTCAACGCATAGCGCGTCATGCCGCGATAGTGTAATTGCGGACCAGTTTCAAAGCCTGATCGTTGAGTGTCGCCGCCCGCTGCGCATTGTCGCTTTCGGTGTAGCAACGCAGTTCCGGCGCATTGCCGCTCGGCCGCAGATGGATGATGTCGCCGCCGGTAAAATGGATGCGCAACCCGTCGGTCCGGTCGGTCCAGTCCGCTTCGCCAGCCAGTGCACCAAACATGGCGGTCAGCCGCGCCAATATGGCGGCCTCGCTTCCTTGCTCCAGATGCGCGATCAACGCCCGGCTCTGCGCCGTCGGGTAATTTTCCAACCGTTCGCTGAACGTATAGCGCGCCGGCAACTGCGCCTGAAGCATGGATAGCGTCACGCCGCGGCGGCGCGCATCGACCAGCACCGACAGGATCGGCAATAGCGCGTCGCGCGTCGGCAGCGCGGGCAAAATGCGCCCTTCCGCCTCGACCGGCGTGGCGATCAGGAAGCCGCCATTGGCCTCATAGCCGCAGACGCTCTTCTGTCCTTCTGCAACCAGCCTGTTCATCGCCTCGATCACGAAGGGCGACCCGATCCGGGTCCGCCGCACGGTCGCAAACAGGCCCGACATTTCGACCGCGCTGTTGCAACTGACCGGCGTTGCAATGGCACCGACCCCCAGCGCCCGCGCGCTCAACATGCCCAGCACATCACCACGCATCCACAGGCCATGCTCATCGGCCAGCAAGGGCCGATCGGAATCCCCGTCCGTGGACAGGATAGCGTCCAGCTTGAGCGCCGCCGACCATTCCCGCGCCAGCGCCTGGTCCTGGGGGCGAACCGCCTCGGTATCGACGGGAATGAAACGGTCGGACCGCCCCAGCGACACCGCATCCCCGCCCAGCGCCTTGACCAGCGCGACCAATATGTCGCGGCCGACGGCGGAATGTTCATATATGCCCAGTTTCAGACCGGCCAGCGCCTGTCCACCGAAGAAATCCACATAGCGCGCGATATAGGCGGTCGCGACATCCACCAGCGGGGCTGCGGGCTGCGCATCCTTCAGCATCCCGTCCCCATCGAACAGGTCGGGCAATGTCACGCTCTGGGCGCGGATGGCCAGCTCGTCGGGTTTCAGCACCTCGCCATCGATGCGGTTGAATTTGATGCCGTTGCGGTCGTCGGGAATATGGCTGCCCGTCACCATCAGCGACGGGATGCCCCGCCCGAACCCGTAGGCCGCCACCGCAGGGGACGGCACGAAACCGCACAGATCGACCTCGCCGCCCATATGGCGCACCGCCGCTGCGCAAGCTGCCATGACGCGAGGGCTGGACGGGCGCAGATCACCCGCGATCGCCACATGGATGCCGGGCCAAAACTGCCCGATATCGGCCAAATGTTGCAGGAAAGCACAGCTATAGGCGAAGCAGACCCGGTCCGTCATAGCGCTGACCAGACCGCGCGCGCCACTGGTGCCGAACGCGACGCCGGACTGCACCATCAGGTCGGCGATGGAAACGGGTTGCGTCATGAATCTCTCCATGCCGCACATGTCAGGGCGGCCGTGCGATGGAAAATCAGTTTGAGGATGTCGCGGCGGCCAGGGCCTTGAGCGCTTCGGTCACCTTGCGCACCTTTTGGGATTCGCCGCGCTTGAGGATCATGATCTCGCCCTGTGACACCACGACGATTAGGTCGTCGACATCGACCAGTGTGACACGCGGGCCATCACTATGGACCAGGCAATTGCGGGCGCCCAGCAGCAGAGCGTCGCCACGAACTGCATTGTCTCCGGCATCTCTGGCGCTGATGGCGTGCAGGGAATCCCAACTCCCCACATCAGACCAACCCATGGCGACCGGGACGCAGGCGACATGCGCTTCGCGCTCCATGATCGCATAGTCGATCGAGTCCGAAGGACAGGCGTGAAAGGCCATCGCGTCAGGAAAAACATGCGCGCCGTCGCGCTTGGCTTGCGTCATCGACGTCCGAACGGCCGTCAGCATGTCCGGTTGATGCCGTTCCATGGCGGCCAAATAGGCGTCGGCGCGAAACAGGAAGATGCCTGCGTTCCAGACATGATACCCCTCTGCCAGCATCGTTTGCGCGTTGGCGAAATCGGGCTTTTCGACGAAGCGCACGACCTCATGCACCGCGTCGCCGCAGGGCTGCCCCATCTGGATATAGCCATAACCGGTTTCTGGGCCGTCGGGCGTGATACCAAAGGTTACCAGCCATCCTTTTTTTACCAGCGGCAAGGCGTGGGCCATGGCTGCATGGAACGCAGGCAGATCGGCGATGACATGATCGCTCGGCATCACCAGCAACGCGTCGTCCGGCTGCGCTTCCAGCGCGGCAAGCGCAATGGCGGGCGCGGTATTGCGGCCGATCGGCTCCAGGATGACCTGATAATCGTCGATCCCGATCTGGTGCAGTTGTTCGTCGATAATATCGGTATGAGCGATGTTCGCCACAAGGATTGGACGACCTATCGATGCCGCATCAAAGCCTTGTGTGCGCACAGCAGTCAGTTGAAGCATGGTTTCGTCGGCGGTCAGCGGCAGCAACTGTTTGGGATGTTCAGGCTTGGAAACAGGCCAAAGCCGTGTACCCGATCCTCCGGACAGAATGACAGGAACGATAGTCATGAGGTCGCTGGCCATGTCCCGCCTGAAATAAGTAATGATATTCCGCCGTCTTCGGGCATTATCCCATGAACGATGCGGGGTTTCATGGGCGCAAAGTGTAAGCTTGCCAAGTCTAAAAAATGCATTTTGGCACCGCTAGGACTACGCGATAGATCGTTATCGAACCTTAACGATTGGTCAAATTGGCCGTTCAGATGGGCAGGTCGCGTGCGTTGCAAAGTGGATGTTCCATTCCACTCGCGCCGCTGTGGATTAGCGATGTGGCATTCCGCCGCTCCACCACCCGGTCCTGCCCCGCCGCCCAGCATAGGCACGCCGCGTGTGAGCATTGCGGATATTGGCCCCGAATAATTTCAGGAAATGTGCATGCAGGCGCGGTTCCTGCCGACGCGACGATCGGTGGCAAGTTGATCGAAGGCAGGCTGATTGATGAAAGCATCAAGATCGGACCGAAAGGCCGCAAACATGTCATAATGTCCTTGGTCACAGATAAAATCGAAGGGAGGAGAAATTGCGCTTGTGCTTCGCCGAACGACAGGCTGTAAGTTGATCGCGTCAGTCGCAGGGGTGCGCGCACTCGAATGACTGATGCTCAAGGTTGCGTGGAAATGGGGTTCGCACCCCAATGGCGGAATGTTCGCCACCACTTTCGCGTGATGCGGGGGAAGAACGAAGAATGAAGATCGCAGTTTTCGGACTCGGCTATGTCGGGCTGTCCAATGCTGTTCTGCTTGCACAGCATAATGAAGTAGTGGCTGTCGATATCACGCCGGAACGCGTCGAGATGCTCAACGCGCGCCAATCGCCGATTGTTGATGCTGAACTGGAAGAGTTTCTTGCGACCCGGCCGCTCAACCTTTTCGCCACGCTTGATCCGCGACAGGCGCTGACCGGCGCCGACTATGTGATCGTCGCCACACCAACCAATTACGACGTCGGCAACAACAAGTTCGACACGTCCTCGGTCGAAGCCGTGATCCAAACCGCGAAGGCGATCAACCCCGACGCAACGATCGTCATCAAATCGACCATCCCTGTGGGTTTCGTAGAGGATGTCCGCCTGCGCCTGGCAACCGATAAGGTCATTTTTAGCCCGGAATTCCTGCGCGAAGGCAAGGCGCTACAGGATAATCTCAACCCTTCCCGCATCATCGTGGGCGAACGGGCGGAACGCGCGCGCATCTTTGCCGACCTACTGCTGCAGGGCGCGATCAAGAAGGACGTGGAGATCCTCTTTACCGACCCGAATGAAGCCGAGGCGATCAAGCTGTTCGCCAACACCTATCTCGCCATGCGGGTTGCTTTCTTCAACGAACTGGACAGTTATGCCATCGCGCATGATATGGACTCGCGCCAGATCATCACGGGTGTCGGCCTCGATCCGCGCATCGGCTCGCACTATAACAACCCCAGCTTCGGCTATGGTGGCTATTGCCTGCCCAAGGACACCAAGCAACTGCTGGCCAATTATTCTGAAGTCCCGCAAAATCTGATCCGCGCGATCGTCGACGCCAATCATACCCGCAAGGATTTCCTGGCCGACCAGATTATCGCCAAGGCACCGCGAAAAGTCGGCGTATTCCGTTTGGTTATGAAGGCTGGGTCCGACAATTTTCGGCAATCCTCGATCCAGGGCATCATGAAGCGGATCAAGGCCAAGGGCATCGAAGTGGTAATCTACGAACCCGCGATGCAGGAGTCGCAATTTTTCGGATCGCGGGTGATACGCGATCTCGCCGCCTTCAAGCAGGAATGCGACATCATCATCGCCAACCGGATGACGTTGGATATCGAGGATGTGCAGGACAAGATCTTTACGCGCGATCTGTTCGGTTCGGATTGACAACAATCAAGGTCGTGGCTGGATAGACCGCTTAGCCCGCGATACAGGATTCGCCGCGCCGCGTTTCACCAACGGAACGGACGACACCCAGCCCCCCCCTTTCTGGCAAAGCTTGGCGGTGCTGGAAAAGCCGGCCTAATCGCGTCAGCGCAGGGTCGGCAACCCTGCCCGGTTCAGCGCCTTGTTCAGATAGCACATGAATGCCGGCGTGCGTTCTGCGTCTCGCGCGCGCAGCCAGGCCAGTGCCACTACTGGCCGCCACTGGTCGAGTTCACGGGCCGTGACGCCCGGCAATGCCGCTAGCCAGGCTCTGCGCAATCGCCCCGCCGCCCAGTCGCGCCACAGGTTCGTCACCCAGTCGCTGGGCCCGATACCAAAGCGCATCAGCATTTCGGATCGCACAGCATCGGCCGCCGGATGCCCAGCCGCCGCCTTCGACCAGTCGATCACGATCATTCCCTGGGGCGTCATCATGACATTGCCCAGATGAAAATCGCCATGGGTCAACATTTTACCGTCCGGCAGCATATCGAGATAAGCAATTGCTGCCCGTTGCACCAGGAGGGGTGCCGGCCCATGAGCGATGTCGGTCGTCAGCACCTGTTTCACAGATCGCAGCGTCCCGCCCTCCGCCCGATGGATGGCGCTATGGATGCTGCCCATCTGATCGAGCGCCCATCCTGCACGCATCGGGTTACGGCGAACCCAGTCCATCACCGTCCCCCCGTCGAGCCGGGGATAGACGATGCCCCGCCGTCCGTTCCGATCTTGCCGCGCAATCGCAGCGACAGTCGGAACATTACTGCCCACCGCGTGGATGGAGGCTTCTATCTCGCGGACGATCATCTCGTCCGACACGCTGTCGCGAAACAGCTTTAACACCTGATTGCCCCCCAGATCGAACAATTCCGCACTCGCGCCGCTGGCAATGGACGACAGTGTTTCACCGGAAGATGCGGGCATGGTGGCAGAATTATCCATACTCTCTATTCTTGGCGGTAAAACGCCGATCTTTCCACCAGGAAAGAGCATGTTAATTCGATCGACGACAATGAGATCGTCAAAACGAGCGCCCACACCTTCATGTCCGCAATCTACACCGCCGCAACCGTCATATTCTGGATCAACCAGTGAGTCCCGACCCTAGATGGCGTTGGGGAAAAGCGGTTTCCCGCACCATTATCGGCACTGCAAAGTCGGCCATCTAGGACCATCAGTGGCGATCACAGAATGCGTCATATCCAGACATAGTCGTAGAACTGCCCCCCTCCATACGCAAATACTATGCGCTTGGGATATCCTCCGTCTCGAATTCCAACGACGCCCTGCAATATCTAGCCGACTGCAGATGACTCATACGGCTTCCTTCGTGCGAGCACTGTGGGAGAAAACCCATGCAGGACATCCTCTGGATCGGCCTCATCCTCGGTCTGCTCGGCGCTAGCCTTGGCTATGTCGCCCTGTGCGACAATCCGTGAGGGAGGCCGGACAATGACCCTTGATCTCTGGCTTGCGGCGATCACCGCCCTTGGCCTCCTTCTTTATCTGGTCGCCGTACTCGTGCGGCCCGAACGCTTCTAAACAAGGGAAGCTCTCATGACATTCCAGGGATGGCTGCTGATCGCGGCCTTTGTGGGCATTTTGCTGGCGCTGACCAAGCCGGTCGGCCTTTGGCTGTTCGCTCTATATGAGGGACGACCCACACCACTTCATGCCATACTCGGCCCGGTCGAGCACGGGTTTTACAGATTGTCGGCCATCGATCCGAACGAGGATCAGAGCTGGCGGCGCTACGCCGTCCACATGCTGATCTTCAATGTCACGCTGTTGCTGCTGACCTATGCGATTCTACGGTTGCAGGCGGGGCTTCCGCTCAATCCGCTGGGATATGCAGGGCTGAGCGAGCATCTGTCGTTCAATACCGCGGTCAGCTTCACCACCAACACCAACTGGCAAAGCTATGGCGGCGAATCGACCATGTCGAACCTCAGCCAGATGCTTGGCCTTGCCATCCATAATTTCCTGTCGTCCGCGACCGGCATCGCGCTCGCCTTCGCCCTTTTTCGCGGATTCGCGCGGCGCGGTGCAACGGGCATTGGCAATTTCTGGGCCGATATGACGCGGGTGATACTGTATCTGCTGCTGCCAATCTGCATCGTCTATGCGCTGTTCCTGATTGCCAGCGGTGTGCCACAGACATTGGCCGCTTCGGTCGACGTGACGACCATGGAAGGCGTGAAGCAGACACTCGCGCTTGGCCCGGTCGCCAGCCAGGAAGCGATCAAGATGCTCGGCACCAATGGTGGCGGCTTCTTCAATGCGAATTCGGCCCATCCGTTCGAGAACCCGACCGCGCTCACCAATTTCGTGCAGATGGTGTCGATCTTCCTGATCGGCTTCGGCCTTACCTGGGCGTTCGGCAAGGCGGTCGGCAACACGCGCCAGGGATGGGCGATCCTTGCCGCGATGCTGACCATTTTCCTGATCGGCGTAACGGTCGTCTATGCGCAGGAAGCGGTCGGCAATCCGATCCTGCACGGTCTGGGTGTTTCCGGCGGCAATATGGAGGGCAAGGAGGTCCGTTTCGGCATCGCCGCTTCGGCACTTTTCTCCGTCGTTACCACGGCGGCAAGTTGCGGCGCGGTCAATGCGATGCATGACAGTTTCACAGCGCTCGGCGGCATGATTCCGCTGTTCAACATCCAGCTGGGCGAAGTCGTCGTCGGTGGCGTTGGTGCCGGGATCTACGGCTTCCTGCTGTTCGCCATCCTGGCCGTGTTCGTCGCTGGCCTGATGGTTGGCCGGACGCCCGAATATGTCGGCAAGAAGATTGAGAGCCGGGAAGTGAAGCTGGCGGTGCTGGCCATTGCCGTTCTGCCGCTCATCATTCTTGGCTTCACCGCCATCGCCTCGGTCATGGATGCCGGACTCGCCGGGCCGCTCAACAAGGGGCCGCACGGCTTCTCGGAGATACTCTACGCCTTTACCAGCGCGGTCGGGAATAACGGGTCGGCCTTTGCGGGCCTTACCGCCAACACGCCTTTCTATAATGGGCTGCTCGGCATCGCGATGTGGCTTGGGCGCTTCTTCGTGATCATTCCGATGCTGGCGATCGCAGGCAGCCTTGCCGCGAAAAAATATACTCCGGCTACGGCGGGCAGCTTCCCGACCACCGGACCGCTCTGGACCGGCCTCCTGATCGGCATCGTGCTGATCGTGGGCGGCCTAACCTTCCTGCCCAGCCTCGCGCTTGGTCCCATTGCCGATCATCTTGCGATGATCCGCGGCCAGCTTTTCTGATCGGAGCATAAGAATGGCACGCACAGCGTCCAAATCGCTCTTCACCGCAGACCTGATCATTCCCGCGATCGGCGATGCATTCCGCAAGCTCAACCCCAGAAAACTGATCCGCAATCCGGTGATGTTCACGACTGCGGCCGTGGCTGTTCTTCTGACCGTGCTGCTGCTTGTCGGGCAGGATGGCCTGACGGTCGGCTTCAAGCTGCAACTGGTGATCTGGCTGTGGCTGACGGTGTTGTTCGGCACCTTTGCCGAAGCCATCGCAGAGGGACGTGGCAAGGCGCAGGCTGTTTCGCTGCGCGCGACCAAAGCGGACCTGACCGCCAAGCGCCTGAAAGGCGACGGACGCGAGAGCGAAAATGTGCCGGCCAGCGCGCTCCGTATGGGCGATATCGTGCTCGTAGAGAGGGGTGACCTGATCCCGGCCGATGGCGAGGTCGTGTCAGGCGTCGCGTCAGTCAACGAAGCGGCCATTACCGGCGAAAGCGCGCCGGTCATCCGCGAAGCCGGTGGCGACCGGTCGGCGGTCACGGCGGGCACGCGCGTCATTTCGGACGAGATTCGCGTCCGTGTCACCGTGAACCCCGGCCAGGGCTTCCTCGATCGAATGATCGCCCTGGTCGAAGGGGCCGAGCGACAGAAAACGCCCAACGAAATTGCCCTCACCATATTGCTGGTGGGCCTGACCATCATCTTCCTGATCGCTGTGGGCACCATCCCCGGCTTTGCAAGCTATGCTGGCGGGTCGATTCCCGTCGCGATCCTGGCCGCGTTGCTGATCACCCTCATCCCGACGACGATCGCCGCGCTGCTATCTGCGATCGGCATCGCCGGCATGGACCGGCTCGTGCGCTTCAACGTCCTCGCCAAGTCCGGTCGTGCCGTCGAGGCCGCAGGCGACATTGATGTGCTGCTGCTCGACAAGACCGGCACCATCACGGTCGGCGATCGGCAGGCGACCGAGTTCCGCCCGGTCGGCGGGGCAACCCAGGCCGCGCTCGCGGAGGCGGCCCTGCTTGCAAGCCTGGCCGACGAGACGCCGGAGGGCCGTTCGATCGCCCTGCTCGCCCGTGACAAGTTCGGCCAATCGGCTCAATTCTTGCCCGACGGCGCGGAGGTGATCCCGTTTACGGCACAGACGCGGATATCCGGCGTGAAGATCGGCGGCAGCGTGATCCAGAAGGGGGCGGTCGATTCGATCCTTCGCGCCAATCCCGGCCTGGACAAGGAACCCGCGACGCAGGAATTGCGCCGTATCACCGACGAGATTGCGCGCGCAGGCGGCACGCCGCTGGCGGTTGCCAGGGACGGCAAGCTGCTGGGTGCGATATTTCTGAAGGACATCGTCAAGGCGGGCATCCGCGAACGGTTTGGCGAACTGCGCGTCATGGGCATCCGCACCGTGATGATCACCGGCGACAATCCGCTGACCGCCGCGTCGATCGCCGCAGAGGCGGGCGTCGATGACTTCCTGGCCCAGGCAACGCCGGAGGACAAGCTGGCCCTGATCCGCAGGGAACAGGAGGGCGGACGTCTGGTCGCGATGTGCGGCGACGGCACCAATGACGCGCCGGCGCTCGCTCAGGCGGATGTCGGCGTTGCGATGAATACCGGCACCCAGGCAGCGCGGGAAGCGGGCAATATGGTCGATCTGGACAGTGATCCGACCAAGCTCATCGAGATAGTCGGGCTTGGCAAGCAGCTTCTGATGACCCGTGGCGCGCTCACCACCTTCTCGGTCGCCAATGACGTCGCCAAATATTTCGCGATCATTCCGGCCATGTTCGTGGTGCTCTATCCGGGCCTGGGCATTCTCAACGTCATGAAGCTTGCGACGCCGCAGAGCGCGATCCTGTCGGCGATCATCTTCAACGCGCTGATCATTCCGCTGCTCGTGCCGCTGGCGTTGAAAGGTGTGACCTACCGACCCGTCGGTGCGGGACCGCTGCTGGCCCGCAACCTCGCCATCTACGGGCTTGGCGGCCTCCTGTCGCCGTTCGTCGGCATCAAACTCATCGACCTGGCCGTCAGCGGCCTTGGCCTTGCCTGACATCATCGGGCCAGAAGGAAAGCATCATGGGCAAGGATATCCTCACCTCCCTCCGGCCAGCGATCGTGCTGACCATCCTCTTCGCGGTTCTGCTCGGCATAGCCTATCCGCTTGCGATGACGGGCATCGGGCAAGTCCTGTTCCCCCATCAGGCCAATGGCAGCCTGATCGAGGAACAGGGCAAGCTCATCGGCTCGTCGCGCATCGGCCAGGGCTTTGCCGATCCACGCTATTTCTCCCCCCGCCCGTCAGCCGCTGGCAATGGCTATGATGGCCTCGCCTCATCAGGCTCCAATTTCGGCCCGACGAGCCAGGCGCTGGTCGATCGCACGAAAGCCGATGTCGCCAAATTTCAGCAAATGTCTCCCGGTCTCCCTGTTCCGTCCGACCTGGTGACAGCCTCCGCCTCAGGACTTGATCCTGATATCTCGCCTGAGGCGGCTTTTTATCAAGTTGCTCGTATCGCCGCCGTTCGCGGCCTGCCCGCGCCGCGCGTCCGCGCACTGGTGCAGGACATGATCAGGACGCCGTTCCTTGGCTTCATGGGCGATCCCAGCGTCAACATTCTCGATCTTAATCGACGGCTGGACCGGATCAGCGCTAACACAGCACAGTGAACGACTCCGACAAACGCCCTTCGCCAGAGTCCTTCCTGCGGGCAGCCGCGCAGGAAGGACGAGGCCGCCTCAAGCTGTTCCTCGGCGCGGCGCCTGGTGTGGGCAAGACCTATGAGATGCTCAGCGACGGGATGCGGCGGCTCAAGTCCGGCGTCGATGTCGTCGTCGGCGTTGTCGAGACGCACGGACGACGCGAGACCGAAGCGCTGATCGCGGGTCATGAAGTGATACCAAGGCGGCAGATCGATCATGCCGGAATCAGCCTTGGTGAAATGGATCTGGACGCGATTCTTGAACGGCAACCCCAACTCGCGCTTGTCGATGAACTGGCGCACAGCAATGCCCCGGGCAGCCGTCATCCCAAACGCTATCAGGACGTCGAGGAACTGCTCGACGCCGGTATCGACGTCTATTCGACGATCAATATTCAGCACATAGAGAGCCTGAACGACGTCGTCGCATCGTTCACCCATGTGCGCGTGCGCGAAACCGTGCCCGATTCCATACTGGAAACCGCGGAGATCGAAGTTGTCGATATATTGCCCGACGAACTGATCGAACGGCTCAAGGAGGGCAAGGTCTATATCCCGGCAGAGGCGACGCGGGCGCTCTCCCACTTTTTCTCCAAATCCAACCTGACCGCCCTGCGGGAACTGGCGCTGCGCCGTGCTGCACAGGCGATCGATACGCAGATGCTCGACTATGTCCGCGCCCACGCCCTTGCAGGCAGCTTCGCGGTGGGCGAACGTGTCGTGGTCGCCGTTAGTGAACAACCGAGCGCGCCGGGTCTGGTCCGCGCTGCCAAACGCCTCGCCGATGCGCTCAAGGCACCCTGGACCGCCGTCCATATAGAAACCCGGCGCGCGCAGGCTTTTTCCGATGAGGAGCGCAAGGCGCTGGCCGATACGCTGGCGCTGGCATCGCGACTAGGCGCAGCGACAGCCAGCATACCGGCGGAGAATGTTGTCGAGGGCCTGCGAAGTTTCGCAGCGGATGCGCACGCGACCCAGATTGTCATCGGCAAGTCGAGTCGATCCTGGTGGTTCGAGCTTCGCCACGGCTCCGTCGTCGATCGGCTCGTCCGCGACATCGGGTCTGTCGCGGTTCACGTCCTTCCATCCGACGACGATCTTGCACCGCCGCGTAGCGGACATTCGACCCGCGCGGCGTGGGGCAAACCGGCCGACTATCTCTGGTCGGCGCTGACGATCGCCGCGATGACAGCGGCTGGGCGCCTGCTGCTGGAAGTCATCGACCTTGGCAATATCGCCTTGCTGTATCTGGTGCCGGTCATGTTCGCCGCAGCAACCTACGGCCTGCGCGCCGGACTGTTTGCCGGCCTGGTGTCGAGCCTTGCCTATAATTTCTTCTTCCTGCCGCCGACCGGCACTTTGACCGTCAACAACCCGGAAAATGTCATCTCGATCCTCGTGCTGCTGGGGGTCGCAATCGTCACCAGCCAGTTTGCTGCGCGGGTGCGCGGGCAAGCCGACCTTGCCCAGTCCAGTGCCCGTCAGAATGCGGCGCTTGCCGGTTTCTCCCGACAACTGACCTCCGCTGCCAGCCAGGATGATCTGATACAGGCGATCTGCGCGGAGATTGCGCGGCTGCTTGACGTTCGCACGGTCATGCTGCTGCCGTCCGATTCCGGTCCCGCGCTGCGCGCCGCCTACCCGCCCGACGACCGGCTTCAGGAACTGGAGCGGGCAGCCGCGCAATGGGCGATGAACAATGCCCAGCCTGCGGGCCGCGGATCATCGACACTGACTGCGTCCGACTGGCTGTTCCATCCGTTGCGCACCCAGCGCGGTGTCCTGGGCGTATTGGGACTGGCGCGCGACGATGCGCGCGAACCGCTGCGATCGGATCAGACGCCCCTGCTCATGAGCCTTCTCGACCAGGCGGCCATAGCGCTCGATCGCATGGCACTGGAGGAAGAGATGCAGGGCGCGCGGCAAATTCACGAACGCGACCGTTTGCGGTCCGCGCTGCTGTCCTCCGTCAGCCATGACCTGCGCACACCGCTCACGACGATCATGTCGGCGGCGCAGGAATTGAGAAAACAGCAACCATCGGCGCTGCTCGACACGATCGAGGGTGAAGCGCAGCGCCTCAACCGGTTCGTCGCCAACCTGCTGGACATGGCCAGGGTGGAAGCCGGTGCCCTGCCGATGAGAATCGAGCCGACCGATCTGTTCGACGCTGTCGCCAGTGCCATCGGGGACACCCGCCAGTCGCTTGTCAACCATGAGGTCAGGATCGACATTCCTTCGGACATTCCGCTGGTGCGTGTCGATCCGGTCCTGCTGCACCACTGCCTTATCAACCTGCTCGACAATGCGGGTCGATATGGTGAGCCGGACACACCGGTCACCATAAGCGGCAAGCAGGTCGCCGACGCGATCCTGCTATCCGTCATCGATGAGGGGCCAGGCATCCCGGTCGGTGCAGAAACCAGGGTGTTTGATACTTTCACGCGTCTTGAAGGATCGGACCGGGTCAAGCATGGCACCGGGCTTGGCCTGGCCATCGTCAAGGGTTTTGCAGAAGCGATGGGCCTGGGTGTCGATGCGTCGACCAACAGCGAACCGCGCGGTGCCTGCTTTACATTACGCATACCCGAACATCTCATCATCAGCGATTTTCCCGGCGAGCCACTGTCATGACCATCCGCCACAAGGTTCTTATCATCGATGACGAACCGCAGATCCGCAGGCTGATCAATGCGGCGCTGAGCCGCGCCAACTATGCGACCGTCGAGGCCGAAAATGCGCGCGACGCACTGGAAAAATTGCGGACCGAACGGCCGGATGTCAGCCTGCTCGACCTGGGCCTGCCCGACCGCGACGGACTGGAACTGGTGCCTCTGTTCAAGCAGAAAAGCGATACGACCCTGATCATCGTGTCAGCGCGGGACGCCACTGAAGAGAAGGTCGCAGCGCTCGATCTGGGCGCGGACGATTATCTGACCAAGCCCTTTGATACGGACGAATTGCTGGCGCGGGTTCGCGTGGTGCTGCGGAACCGCATGACCAAAGGCGGCGGGGTTCCGTCAGTGCGTGCCGGTAATGTCGAGGTCGATCTGCTCAATCATGTGGTGCGGAAGGCAGGACAGGAAGTGCATCTGACGCCCAAGGAATATGCGGTGCTTGCCCAGCTCGCCCAATTTCCCGGCCGGGTGATCACCCATGGCCAGATCATGAAGGAGGTCTGGCCCAAGGAACATGAGCATCATGTCGAATATCTGCGCGTCCTCATCCGCACCTTGCGTCAAAAGCTTGAGGATGATCCGCAGCGTCCGCAGATTATCGGCAATGAACTGGGGATCGGTTACCGTCTGCGCTTCTCAAGCGAGCTGACCGACGGTTAGAGGTGAATTTTAGGCGCTTTTCAAACGATCGCCATGGCATCACCCGGTGCCAGCAGCGGTAGCAACCGCAGCATATCAGCGCGCTCTACTGCGACGCAGCCGGCGGTCGGTCGTCCCTCCGACAGGTGGAAGAAGATCGCGCTGCCCTGCCCCGGCACCGGCGGCCGGTCGTTATGGCCCAAGATGACGATCACATCATAGGCGTCGTCTGTGCGAATCAGGCTTTCGGCCGAGAAGCCGCGCGGTAGGCGGACGGGCCGGTTATAGGCGGGATCGGCCGGGTCATCCGACCAGCCATCGCCTGCCCGCACCCAGCGCCACGGCAAGCGGATTTCCATCGGATCGACCTTGCCTGGCCGCAGCAATACGCCCCGAAGCGGCCAGACGCCCAGCGGGGTGCAGCCGTCGCCCTCGCGCTTGTCGCCCGCCGCGCAGACACCACCTCGGCCGATGGTGCAGGCCATGGCGATCGTGCCGAAGCTCAGGCGACCCGCGCCACTATCGACGCGGATCAGGCTCATAGCTGGTGGCCGGTCCGGTCGCGCTTGGTGGCGAGATAATATTCATTGTGCGGGTTGGTCGGCAGGATGATCGGCAGCCGTTCGACCACGCTGATCCCTGCCGCCTCCAGCCCGGCCACCTTCTGCGGATTATTGGTCAGCAGCCGCACGGCACGCACGCCGATCAGGTCCAGCATCCGCGCCGCGACCGAGAAATCGCGCGCGTCGATGGCAAAGCCCAGCCGGACATTGGCGTCCACGGTGTCGAAACCCTGGTCCTGCATCGCATAGGCGCGCAGCTTGTTGACGAGGCCAATGCCGCGTCCCTCCTGCCGCAGATAGAGCAACACCCCCCAGGGCGCGTCGGCGATCTGGTGGAGCGCTTCGTGCAGCTGCGGGCCGCAGTCGCATTTCAGGCTGCCCAGCACATCGCCGGTCAGACATTCGCTGTGCAGGCGGACGACAGGAGGCGAGGAATCCCGTTTCCCGACAATGAGTGCGACATGTTCGCGCGGTTCATCAGGGCTGCGAAAGGCAATGATTTCCGCGCTTTCGCTGGCGGACACCGGCAGGCGGGCGCGGGTGGCGATAGCGAGGTGGATGGCGTCGTCATAGGCGTCGATCGCGTCGGCGCTGACATCGACGTCCCGGTCGCCATCACCATCCAGCGCGAAATAGGCGGGCAGGATACCAGCAAGCCGGGCGAGGCGCAGCGCGGCCTTGGCAGCCAGCGGTGCGGTGAGGGCGCAGGCCTGAAACGGTCCCTTGAGCGGGGAGGCGAGGTCCAGCACGGGATCGGAAATGGCGGTGGCGACATCCGCGTCGATCCACGGCGCGCGGGCGATCAGCACGGGCATGTCGGGATCGGCAGCGGCGATCTGGTTGGCCAGCTTGAGCGTCTGACCGCGCGCGGCGGAGATTAATATGTCGGCTTTGCCCGCAGGATCGAAGTCGGCCAGCGTCACTGCATCCGCCCCTTCCACCGCCATCAGCCGCAGCCCGCCATCGGCGGCACTTACCCGCACCGCCCAGCCACGGCGCAGCGCGTCGATCGCCCTCGCCGCGTCGCGCCCGATCGCCCGCCTGGCCATCAGAAGGCGAAGTCGGTGATGATGGGGATATGGTCGGATGGCTTACCCCAGTTGCGCGCGGGTTCGACGACGCGATGCCCGACCGCCTTGTCGGCGACGTCGCGGGTCATCCACATATGGTCGAGCCGCCGACCACGATCCGATTCCGCCCAGTCCTTGGCGCGATAACTCCACCAGGTGTAGAGCCGCGCAGGCGCAGGATGGAAATGGCGGCCGATGTCGACCCAATCATTCGATGCCTGCAAGCGGGCAAGGATGTCACACTCAACCGGCGTATGGCTGACGACGCCCAGCAATTGCTTGTGGCTCCACACGTCACATTCCAGAGGGGCAATGTTGAAATCCCCGGTCAGGATGGTCGGCTTGTTATCCAGCGCCGACGACCAGTCGATCATCCGCTGCAAAAAATCGAGCTTCTGGCCGAATTTCGGGTTCTGTTCCCGATCGGCAATGTCGCCACCGGCGGGCACATAGACATTTTCGATCCGCACCCCATTGTCGAGACGGACGCCGACATGGCGTGCTTCGCCATTGGCCTGCCAGTCCAACCGGTCATCCTCATGGATCGGCACCCGGCTCATGATCGCGACGCCATGGTGCATCTTCTGGCCGTTCAGCACCTGATGGACATAACCTAGACGGCGGAACATATCGGCGGGAAAGGTTTCGTTCACCACCTTGGTTTCCTGAAGGCACAAAATGTCAGGCGATTCCTGAGTCAGGAATTGTTCGACGATGTCGATGCGCGCACGGACGCTGTTGATGTTCCAGGATGCAATGGAAAGAGTGTCGGCCATGATGTGGCACTAGGGGTGTAGGCCACGGCTTGCAAGACGGCTGCTTGGGCTGCAGACAAAGTAAGACCCCCGCTCCGGGGGCATGGAACGGGGGTCTCGATCGCGCCCTTGAAGCGCTTTGCGACGGGAGGCGTGTGCCGGGTAACAGGGGGGAAATCCCGGTTGGCCTCTCGCCGTGGAGTTCTAAATAGCGCTCCCCATATGAGCGGCAGATGAACGGTTTTTGCATATTTTCCGTCCGTCGCGTCAGGCGCTCGTTTCAGCCGCCCGCAGAGCGGCCCTTTGGTCGGGGGTCGGTCCAGCGGAACGCGGAATCGGCGATCGGCACGCCATAGCGTTGGTTGGACAGGCGGATGGCGGTGCGGTTATTCTGCGAATCGAGCGCGACCCAGCCATAAAGTTGCAAGCCCGCCGGGCTGGCGGCATCGCGCCGGAAAATCATGGTGATGGTGCCATATTCGGGCCGCTTGGGATCGCGCGCCTGCACGCTCAGGATCGATGGATCGCCAGTCGGCACGACCTTGCCATATCTGGACAGATCCTTGCTTGGATCCAGCAGTGCGCCCAGCGGCGAATTGCCGATCGGCCAGCGCTGCACCTGCCGCACTTCATAGTCGATCATGGTCAGCGCCTTGCCATCGCCCACGATCAGCAGCGGCACACCCTTTTGATATTGAAAGCGGATCTTGCCCGGCTGCTTGAGCGTCAACTGGCCGGTCAGCGTCTGGCCATTGCGGTCGGTCTGGCTGAAATCGGCGGTCATGCTGGTGACCGCGCGGACATAGGCGTTGACCCTGTTCAGTTCGGACTGGTCCTGCTGCGCCAGCAACGGTGCGGCAAGAGGAACGGCAAGGATGACAGGCGCGATGGCCAGCGCGAGACTGATGCGCTTCATGGAAAACTCTCCGGTTGTTACGGATGCGGTGTAGGATGCAGCGATTGAACGACCTGTGAACCCGCCCGTTCCCTGCCGTTCAGCTCCAACCCCGCGACAGGCTATAGCGGATTGCCATTTTCATCGCGCAGCACTTCGCGGCGGCCGACATGGTTGGGGGGGCCGACCAGCCCTTCCTCTTCCATCTTCTCGATCAGGCGTGCGGCGCTGTTATAGCCGACGCGCAATTGCCGTTGGAGCCAGCTGGTCGAGGCTTTCTGATTCTCGAACACCAATTGGCAGGCCTTACGGAAGAGTTGGGCGTCGGGGCTGTCGTCGCCCAGGTCCACGCCGTCCAGCGCGAAGCTGCCCTCCTCCGGCTCTTCGGTGACGGCCTGGATATAGTCGGGCTGGCCCTGCGCGCGCCAATGGTCGGCGACGACGCGGACTTCATCGTCGGACACGAACGGGCCATGGACGCGCATCAACCCCTTGCCGCCGTGCATGTAGAGCATGTCGCCCTTGCCGAGCAATTGTTCGGCGCCCTGCTCGCCCAATATGGTGCGGCTGTCGATCTTGCTGGTGACGAAGAAGCTGATCCGGGTCGGCAGGTTCGCCTTGATAACGCCGGTGATGACGTCGACCGAGGGGCGCTGGGTGGCCAGGATCAGGTGGATGCCGGCGGCGCGGGCTTTCTGCGCCAGCCGCTGGATCAGGAATTCGACTTCCTTGCCCGCCGTCATCATCAGGTCGGCCAGTTCGTCCACCACCACCACGATCTGCGGCAGCGGCTGGAAATCGAGCTGTTCTTCTTCGTAGATGGGCTTGCCATTTTCGGGGTCATAGCCGGTCTGGACACGGCGACCGAGCGGCTTGCCCTTGGCTTTCGCCGCACGGACCTTCTCATTATAATTGGCGAGGTTGCGGACCGAGATGGACGCCATCATGCGATAACGATCCTCCATCTGCTCAACTGCCCATTTGAGCGCGCGGATCGCCTTTTGCGGTTCGGTGACGACCGGGGACAAAAGATGCGGGATGTCGTCATAGGTCGACAGTTCCAGCATCTTGGGGTCGATCATGATGAGGCGCAACTGATCGGGGGTCATCCGGTAGAGCAGCGAGAGAATCATCGCGTTGAGGCCGACGGACTTGCCCGACCCGGTGGTGCCCGCGATCAGCAGATGCGGCATAGGAGCAAGGTCGGCGATGATCGGCTCGCCGGAGATATTCTTGCCCAGGATGATCGGCAGCGTCCCTTCGCCGCCAAATTGTTCGCTGGTGATGAGTTCGCGGAAGGACACGCCTTCGCGATGGACATTGGGCAGTTCGATGCCGATGACGGTGCGGCCCGGAATCGTCGCGACGCGGGCGGACAGCGCCGACATGTTGCGGGCGATGTCGTCGGCCAGCGCGATCACCCGACTCGCCTTGATGCCGGGCGCGGGTTCCAGTTCATACATGGTGACGACCGGGCCTGGGCGGACCTCGACGATATTGCCCTTCACATGAAAGTCGTCGAGCACCGATTCGAGTAGCCGGGCGTTGCGCTCCAGCGCCGCCTTGTCGATCTTGCCGCCCTGGCTGGCGGGAATGGGGTTGAGCAGGTCGGCCGAAGGCAGCGAGCTATGGCCGAACAGATCATCCTGGCTGATCGGGGCCATCTGTCGCTGGGCGGGTGCGGGTTTGGGCGTCTGGATGGTGATGGGCGGCTTGGGTTCGTTGGATACGGTCTTGCGCGGGGCGATGACCCGTTCGCCGACCTCCTCCTCTTCCTCATCGGCGGCGCTGCTGCCCGTAAAGCCCAGGCTGGGTTTGGGCAGGCTGAGTTTGGGCAGGGTCGGGCGGCGCAGTGCGAGGATCGGCTTTTCCAATGCCAGGCTGCGGTAACAGGCGAACAGGCCGCCGATCATGGCAATGACGACGATAGCGCCGGTGATCCACGGTTGCGCCACCGGCACTTGCGCGGTCAGGCTGAATATCCCCTTGGCAGTGACGAGCGCGACCACCCCGCCCCAGCCCGCTGGCAGGCCGACCAGCGGATCACTCTGGAACAGGGCCAGCGCGATCCCGATCAGGATGATGCCGAACAGGCATTGGCCAAACTGACCTTTCCACGCGCTCATATCCTGATCGCCCCACAGGCGGCGCGCGGTGACCGCCATCAGTGGCAGGATCAGCGCAATCGGCACGCCCAGCAGCCAGAGCAGGAAATCGGCGGTCCAGGCACCCGGTGCCTGCATGACATTGGCGACATGATCGCCCGCCACCGTGTTCATTGACGGATCGCTCGGCGTATAGCTGAGCAGCGCCAGCGCCAGGAACAGGGTGGCCAGCATCAGCGCGATCGCCCCGATCAGCGCACCGCTGCGAAGCAGGCTGCGCTTGAGCATTTCGCGCCATTCGGGCGTGCGCTTCACTGTGCGGCTGACAGCCATGTTAACCCCGTGTCCCCCAAATGTTCCGTTTGCGCACAATGCGCCGGGCGGGGAGTCGGCGTCAAGGGTGCGCACCCACGGCTCGTCCCGCCCGATCCGTAACATTCCGTATGGCGAGCGGGGTCAGCGGCGGGGCAGGAAGAGGCCCGAAAGGAATTCGCCATGATCGCCGACTATTTCCCCGCTGTGGTTGCCCTGTCGCTGGGCGCCTTCGCCGCCATGCTGATCTATGTCAGCATTGAGGACGCACTCAAGCGGTGATCGGGGCCGTGGCGGCGAGCGCCTGAAGCGCGTCGCCGTCGAGCCGCTGCACCGTCCATTCGTCCATCGGCTGCGCGCCGATCGCGCGATAGACGGCGATGGCGGGCGCGTTCCAGTCCAGCACCGACCATTCCAGCCGGGCGCAGTCGCGATCGAGCGCAATCTGCGCCAGCCGGGCCAGCAACGCCCTGCCCGCGCCGATGCCGCGCGCCTCCGGTTTCACGAACAGATCCTCCAGATAGAGACCGGGTCGCCCTTCAAAGGTCGAGAAATTGTGGAAGAAGAGCGCGAAGCCAATCGCCGCGCCGTCCGTTTCCGCGATCAGCACTTCGGCCATGGGATGCGGGCCAAACAGATAGCGGGCCAGGGTCGCGGGGTCCGCCTTTACCGCATGGGCGAGCTTTTCATAGGCAGCCAGCGCGTGGATGAAGCCGACGATCGCGTCGATATCGTCCGGCGTTGCGGAGCGGATGGTCAGGGTCATTCAGGCGGTTCCCGGTTCGACATGGGCGATGGTCGCCCGCTTGCCGCGTGCCGTCATCAGGCAGGCGGCGATGATCAGCGCTGCGCCCGCCGCCGTATTCAGGGTCAGCCGTTCGCCAAAGGCCAGCCAGCCAACCATAGCGGCCCAGAGGAAGGCGCTATATTCGACCGGAATCAGCCGCTGCGCCTCCGCCCGCGCATAGGCCCAGGCGAGCGCGGCGAGCGATGTGAAGGCCAGGCCCGCTGCCAGCAGGATCAGCGGTATCGACGACGCGGTGGGCAGACGGGCGAAGAAGGGCGCGCCGATGGCGAACACACCCAGCATGACAAAATGCTGAAAGAAGGCGACCTCGATCGGCGAAGCGCGCTGTGCCTGCTGGCGTTGCAGGATGAGGTTCCAGGCGAACAGCACCGCCGACGCCAGCACTGCGAGCGCACCAAGCAGCGCGTCGCGATCATAGCTGCCAGCCAAGCGCCCCGACAGGATCACGCCGACCCCGACCAGTCCCAACAGCGATGCGCCGATCGCCTGCCGCCCGATCGTTTCGCCCAGCAGCAAGGCGGCGAGATAGAGCGCGATCAGCGGCGCGATGAAGGACAGGGCGATCGCTTCGGCGAGCGGCATCCGCATCAGCGCCCAGAAGAACAGCCCGGCCATCAGCGCCACGACCGATCCGCGCAGCATGTGCAGGCGCAGCACGGCGCGATCTGGCCAGCGCTGGCGGGTAACGAGCATCAGGCCAAGACCAAGCAACGTCCCCGTGATCGCGCGCCAGAACAGGGCGTTGTAGAGACCGATGGCCAGGCTCAGCCCCTTCATCGCCGCATCCATCACGGAAAACAGCGCGACGCCGATACAGCAGACGGCAAAGGGAATGAGGAAGCTGGCGCGCGCGGGCATGGTGGGTGTGATGTTGGGCGCTATTCCGCCGCTTCCGCCTTGCCCGCGTCGGTCATGTCGGCTTCGGCACTGGCTGCCTCGATCTCCGCTGCCTTGGCCTCGACCAGCCGAACGATATGGTCGATCATGCCATCGTCCTGGATGGTGTGGTCGGTGATGCCCGACAGATAGACCATATGCTTGCCATTGCCCCCCCCGGTCAGGCCGATGTCGGTTTCGCGCGCTTCGCCGGGACCATTGACGACGCAACCCAGGACAGAGAGCGAGAGCGGCGTGTGGATATGCTGGAGCCGTTCTTCGAGCGCCTGTACGGTGCGGATGACATCGAAGCCCTGTCGTGCGCAGGACGGGCAGGAGATGACCTTCACGCCACGGGTGCGGATGCCCAGCGACTTCAATATCTCATAGCCGACCCGCACTTCTTCTTCCGGTTCGGCGGAGAGCGAGACGCGGATGGTATCGCCGACCCCGGCCCAGAGCAGATTGCCGATGCCGATCGCGCTTTTGACGGTGCCGCCGATCAGACCGCCCGCTTCTGTAATGCCCAGATGGAGGGGGCAATCAACCGCGTCGGCCAGTTGCATATAGGCCGCGACCGCCAGGAACACGTCGCTGGCCTTCACCGCGACCTTATATTCGTGGAAATCCTGATCTTGCAGCAGCTTGATATGGTCGAGCGCGCTTTCGACCAGCGCTTCGGGGCAGGGTTCGCCATATTTTTCGAGCAGATCCTTTTCGAGGCTGCCTGCGTTGACGCCGATGCGGATCGCGCAACCATTGGCCTTGGCCGCGTCGACCACTTCCTTGACGCGGGCTGACGATCCGATGTTGCCGGGATTGATCCGCAGACAGGCTGCCCCTGCGTCAGCAGCTTCGAGCGCGCGCTTGTAGTGGAAATGAATGTCGGCGACGATCGGCACGCGGGCGGCGCGGACGATCTGTTTCAAAGCGGCGGTCGATTCCTCGTCGGGGCAGGATACGCGGATAATGTCCACGCCCGCCTCTTCGCAGCGGCGGATCTGGTCGATCGTCCCCTTGATGTCGTGGGTCAGCGTGTTGGTCATGGTCTGGACCGTGACCGGCGCGCCACCACCCACCGGCACATTGCCGACCATGATCTGGCGGCTCTGGCGGCGGGCAATGTCGCGCCAGGGGCGCAGGCCGGGATTATGGTCGGACATTTATGAACGGCTCCATCAATATGCAGCCGCTATAGGGATGTTTGATGACCGTTAAAACCGCATCGTTAGGGAAGCGGCGAGTTGATCGACATTGCCGCTGGAGTTCGACAGGGTCGTGGTCGTGACAGTCGCGGGCGCGGGATAATAATGGTCCGGCCGGATGATATTCGCCTTTGCGACGAAATTATGCGCGTAGCTGAGATTCAGCGCCAGTGCAGACGAGACATTCCAGGTCGCGCCACCGCTCAGCCAGACGCGGTCGCCATCGGGGACCCGGGTGCTGAGAAATTGCGGATTGGTCGGCGTGCGATCGAACATCGTGCCGGCCCGCAGGGTCAACCGGTCGCTAACATCATATTCGCCGCCAGCGCTGACACTGTAGCCATCATGATAATGCATTTCCTTGACCGATGTGCCGGTCGCGGTGTTGATCGTGATCGCCTTGAATAGCGACCAATTATACCAGCGCGCGGTCAGCATCGCCCGCAATTTTGGCGTCAGCCGGTGCATCATACTGACCGTAACCATATCAGGCAGTTCGAGCGGCGCATTGGCGGCAAAGCTGCCGTTGGCCCCGACGAGCGGCCCCAGCAGTCCGCTAATCTCCTGTTCGCCTTTCAGCTTGTGGGTCATGCGCGAGCGATAATGGACGCCGAAATTGGTGTCGCCGCTGGTGTAGAACAGGCCAGCATTCCAGCCGACCGACAGATCGTCGCCCGCGATCGAGGCATGGCCGTCGGCAAGCAGCGGCGAGAGTTGCGGCAGGGCGTTGGTAAGCTTTACCTCGACATATTGCACGTCAACGCCGCCGCCGATCGAGAGGTTGTCACTGATCTTATAAGCGGCCGATGGCTGAACATTATAGGATTTCAGATCCGTATGCAGGGAATCGTACCGGCCAAAATAGCTTTCGTCATAATCCAGCTTCAGCCCGAAGGGGGCGTTGACGCCCAAACCGAGCCAGAGCCGATCGCCAACCTGCGCGGTGGCATAAAGGCTGGGTATGGGAATGATGCGTGCGAAAGGATTGCCGCCATCATTGCCGTTGACCGGCACCGATACAGGCAGGCCAGGAACCGTGCGGCTGGACCCGCGATTGCTCTGCTGCGCGGTCGCCGACAGGATGATGCCGCCCAGTGACATCTGGATGCCCGACAATTGGGTCATCGCCGCCGGGTTGAAGTAGACGGTCGATGGGTCGTCGCCTGCCGCAGCTCCGCCCGACAGGGCACGCCCGGTTTCCTTGGGCGATTGTTCCTGCAGATAGAAGCCCCCCGCCAGCGCCGGGACCGGTGCTGCGAGCACGCCTGACAACAGGAGGGGAAGAAGGCGACGGCTAAGGGTCATGGACGATCCTCTACTCAATATCGTGCCGGCACAGGCGCGCTATGCTGCACGCGACGGCCGACTTTGCGCAGCGCGGATAGCAGTATCGTGGTTAATTTCCAGTATCGCGGCGGTCCTGTTCATCGCATTTACAGTCGGTTGCGATGGTGAATTGCGGTCAGACGTTACGGCAGGACCGGAAAACCACTGGACAAAAAAAAGCCGCCCCGAAGGACGGCTGTATAAGTTTTAGGAGAGGATGCCTGAAAGGCGAGTTCCTTTTGCAATGCAGCACGGCTGGTCGCAAATGCGAAATATGACGGGGTGATTGCATAAAATGCAATCGTTTCCGGATTTATAGCTTTCCGTAAGGAAAAGGTGAAAGAGATGATGATAGCGATACCAAAAATTTTCTCGCCAGATCGTCAATCGGGCCGCTTGATCCCCGATTCGTACAGCTGTGCGTCTATCTGAACCATGAGTCGGGCCAGCCCTGCGCTGTCATGCGATTCGGCCCTGGCCACCAATGCCGCCTGGGTATTGGAGGCGCGCAGCAACCACCAGCCATCGGCCGTGCGGACGCGGGCACCGTCGATGGCATTCACGTCCGCGCCGCTAGCGCGCAACCGGGCCAATATTTCGTCAATCACCGCGAATTTGCGGTCCTCCGCCACTGGAAAACGAAGTTCCGGGGTGTTGGCAAGGTCGGGCATCGCGCCGCGCAGGTCGGTGATGCTGCGATCCGGTCGGGCGGCGCGGATCAGGCGGACGGCGGCGTAGAGGCCGTCGTCATACCCATAATAATCGTCGGCGAAGAAGAGATGTCCGGTCATCTCGCCGCCCAGCGGGCTGCCAATCTGCTTCATTCTGGACTTGATATGGCTGTGGCCGGTTTTCCACATGTCGGGCAGGCCACCCAGCGCGGCGATGGTATCGAACAGCGACTGGCTGGCCTTCACATCGGCGACAATGGCGGCGCCGGGCCGGTTTTCCAGTATGGCGGGGACGAACAGGCCCAATAGCTGGTCGCCCGCAATCACCCTGCCCTGCCCGTCGATCACGCCGATCCGGTCGCCATCGCCATCGAAAGCCACTCCGAAATCGAGCTGCTTGGCAAGGACAAGGGTACGCAGGTCCGCCAGATTCGCTTCATGCGAAGGATCGGGATGATGGTTGGGGAAATGGCCGTCTATTTGGGTGAAGAGCAGATGATGCTCACCGGGCAGGCGCTCGACGAGCTTCTCCACCACCTGCCCCGCCGCGCCATTACCCGCGTCCCAGCCGATGCGCCAGCCGGCTCCGTCAAACCCCTCGACCAGCCGATCGACATAGCGGTCGATGATGGTGAGGCTTTGACTCTGGCCAAAGCCTTCATCCCAGTCGCCCGCCGCGGCCATCGCGCCCAGTTGCTGGATAGCGTCGCCGAAAAAGGGCGCATGACCCTGCACCAGCTTGAAGCCATTTTGATCGCCGGGATTATGGCTGCCGGTTATCTGAATGGCACCGTCCACCTGGCCGACCATTTCGGCATAATAGAGCATCGGGGTCGGCCCCAGGCCAATGCGCAGCACGTCGATGCCGCTGGCGCACAGCCCCTCGACCAGCGCGCTTTCGAGCATCGGTGAACTGAGGCGCCCGTCATAGCCCACGGCAATGCGCGATCCCCCTGCCCGCGCGATGACGGTGCCGAAGCTGCGCCCCAGTGCCCAGGCGTCGGCGGCGTCCAGCGTTTCGCCGACCGTGCCGCGCATGTCATAGTCGCGCAGCAGGGTCGGGTCGAAACGGTGGCTCATTTGTCGGCCTGATGGCGCAGCAGCAGGTCACGCGCGGCATTGATCTGGGCGGCCAGTGCCTCCGTCCCGCCCTTGTCGGGATGGACCGAGGCGATCAGGCGGCGATGCGCGGCGCGGATCGTCTCGGCATCGGCGTCGGGCGCTACGCCAAGGAGCGCGCGGGCCTGTATGATATCCTGCGGTGGCACCGACTTTGGCGCGGCAGGTTTGCGCTGGCCCAATATTTTACCATGGCGCGCGAAAAAAAGTGCCGCACTGATCAGCAGCGGCGCGCCGATCACCGGCTTGCCCTTGGCCGCCAGCACCGCGCCGACCAGCGCCACGCCCAGCGCCATTCCATCTTTCGCGCTCATGCGTTGCAGCCTTCCTGTCCAGATCAGCCAGCCTGCAAGGCCCGCCAGCAGCAGCGCAAGCCAGCCCATCAGGCCGCGCCGATCAAGTCCATGGAGCCGACGCCGCTGCGTTCGGGCAGGGCCAGTCCCGCCACCATTTCCCGCAATTCCTGCCGCGCGGCGATATGGCTGACACCCAGTTCACCCAGATGCCCCTTGTCCAGCAGGGTCAGGCCCGACGGGAAAAGTTCACGGAAGATCACGCGCTCCGACAGGCCCGGAATGACGCGGAAACCGACGCGGCGGGACAATTCCATCAGCGCGTCGCCGACCCGCTTCTTGTTGCGGGCGTCCTGATGCTGAACGCGGTTGCGGAGCACCACCCAGTCGATCGACACGCCATCGGCCTTGGCCCTGGTCTTGCGCGCTTCAAAGATGAGTTCGGAATAGAAGGACAGGCGCTTGACCTTGAAACTTTCCGCATCGACCTGCCCGATCAGGTCGAAATCGACGAAACTGTCGTTCATCGGTGTGACCAGCGTGTTGGCGCGGGCGGCCATGTGACGGGCGAACACATCGTCGCGACCGGGCGTATCGACGATCAGGAAATCTGTGTCCTGCGACACGGCGGCGACTTCGGATTCGAGAGCCTCTATGCTGTCACCCTGAAGCACCGCAAAGGTGGGCGCAACCAGATCGATGCCCCGGCGACGCGCGGTTTCGGCGCGGTTTTCCAGATAGCGGGTGACGGTGCGCTGGCGCGGATCAAGATCGATCATGCTGACGCGATGGCCAAGCGCGGTCAGCGCAATCGCGGTGTGGACAGCAGTGGTCGATTTGCCGGTTCCGCCCTTTTCATTGGCGAACACGATGAGATGCGGCTGCGAATTGGCCATTGGACCCCTGATAACCCCGTTGATTGTCGCAATGATTCTTGACCGTCCAGCGACTGCGCGCCTAGCAGGACGTCCCTGTGTCCCCTGCCCTTATCGGAGCCGTTCCTCCCGTGCAAACCCTGTCTGACCTGCCCGCGCTATGCGCCGCCATTGCCGCGCTGAAAAGCGACGGAAAGCCGCTGGTGCTGGTGCCAACCATGGGCGCCTTGCATGACGGGCATATGGCATTGGTCGAGGAAGCCCGGCGGCACGGGCGGCATGTGGTCGTTTCGATCTTCGTCAATCCCAAACAGTTCGGGCCGAACGAGGATCTGGCCGCCTATCCAAGGCGGGAGGCCAAGGACGCGCAGATGCTGACCGCCGCCGGGGTCGACATTCTGTGGGCACCCACGGTCGATGTCATGTATCCGGCGGGCTTTGCCACCAATATCAGCGTGAGCGGAGTCAGCGACGGGCTGGACGGGGCGGCACGGCCGGGCCATTTCGATGGCGTGGCGACGGTGGTGACCAAATTGTTCAACCAGGTCCGTCCCGATGTCGCGATATTCGGCGAGAAGGATTATCAGCAGCTCGCCGTCATCCGGCGGATGGTGGCAGACCTCGACATGGGCATCGAGATTGTCGGGATGCCGACCCAGCGCGCTGAAGATGGGTTGGCGCTGTCATCGCGCAACGCCTATCTCAGCGACGATGAGCGCAAGGCGGCGCTGGCTTTGCCGCGGGCGCTGGGCGAGGCGAAACGGCAGATGGAAAAGGGCGGCGCGGTCGAGGAGGCGCTGGCCAAAGCGGTCGCGATGCTGAGCGCCCAGGGCTTTGATCCGGTCGATTATGTGACGCTGTGCGATGCGGTAACGCTGGAGCCGATGAGCGTGCTCGATCGCCCGGCGCGGCTGCTGGGCGCGGCGAAGCTGGGCAAGACGCGGCTGATCGACAATATCGCGGTCGATATTGCCTAACAACAAATTCCCGCCCTCCGTTCAAGATGCGATCATCCGGCTTAACTTCGCACTTTTCCCGGTAAATCGGACATTTTATGGCGTCAGGCTGATCCTATCGGAAAGCAACAGCGGGATGATAGCGGCGCGGGTGGATGTAGGACACTCCCCCTCCACCACCCTGCGGGCGGTCCCCCTCCCCGTGCTGGGCAGGGCTATTGCATATGGAACTGCCCCCTCCTTCATCGTCATGCTGAATTTATTTCAGCATCCATTTCTCGTCTCCAACAGCGGCTTTTGGGGCACGATGGATCCTGAAATAAATTCAGGATGACGTTGTCGGGATAACGAAAAGTCATATGCAATTCCCCTCCCGTGCCGGGGAGGATCAGAAAGGTTTGACGATCACTGCGATGACGATGACGGCGGCGGCGATGCCGGGGACTTCGTTGAACAGGCGCAGCTGCTTGTCGGTCAGGGTCCGCTGCCCCCTGGCCAGCTTCTTCGTATAGCCTGCAATCCAGCCATGATAAGCCGACAGGCCCAGCACGAAGAGCAGTTTGAGGTGGAACCAGCCAAAGCTCCACGCGCCAAGTTCCACCATCAGCATCAGACCGAATATCCAGGTCAGCACCAGCGAGGGGTTGAGGATGATTTTCAGGAGCCGCTTTTCCCGCGCGATCCATTTGCGGTCCTCGTCCGATCCGGGCGCGCTTTCCTGATGATAGACGAAGAAGCGCGGCATCATGAACAATCCCGCCATCAGGAAGATGACGAAGATGACATGGGCAGCCTTCACCCAGAGATAAGCGGCACCAAGATAAGCCATCAGACGCGCTCTCCGTTGCGGACATAGGCGATCAGCGCCTCGACATGCGCAATCGGCGTGTCGGGCAGGATGCCATGGCCCAGATTCATGATGTGGGGGCGATCGGCAAAGGCGGCGCGGATATTGTCCACCGCCTGTTCGACCGCCTGCCCGCCCGCGATCAGCGCCAGCGGATCGAGATTACCCTGGACGGGAAGCCCCTTGGGAAGAACCCGGCTGGCCCAGTGGGGATCGACCGTTTCATCGACACCGATCGCATCGACCCCGGTGCCGGCGGCATAATCGGGCAGTTTCGCGCCCGCCCCCTTGGGAAAGCCGATGATCGGGATAGTGGGATGAAGCGCCTTCAATTTGCGCACGATCGCGGCGTTGGGCTGGATCACCCAGCGATCGAACTGGAGCGGGGCCAGGCTGCCCGCCCAGCTGTCGAACAGTTGTACTGCTTCCACCCCGGCTTCAATCTGGCCCGACAGATAAGTGACGGTCGCGTCGACAATCGCGTCGATCAGCGCGCCGAAGCGGGCGGGATCGCCATAGGCGAGGCGCCGAGCCGCGCCCTGATCCTTGCTGCCCTGGCCAGCGACCATATAGGTGGCGATGGTCCAGGGGCTGCCAGCAAAGCCCAGGAAGGTGACCGAGGGGTCGAGCGCGGCCTTGACCTGCCGCACCGTCTCATAGACCGCCTCATAGCGGCTATAATCGGGTTTGAGCGCGCTCAGATCCGTTTCGGCAAGGATCGGGGCGAGGCGCGGGCCTTCGCCGGTCTCGAACCATAAATCCTGTCCCATGGCATAGGGGACGATCAGAATGTCGGAAAAGAGGATTGCGCCATCAAAGCCAAAACGACGCAAGGGCTGGAGCGTGACCTCGGCAGCGGCTTCGCTGTCATAGACGAGTTCGAGGAAGCCGCCCTTGTCCGCCCGGAGCGCGCGATATTCGGGCAGATAGCGTCCGGCCTGACGCATCAGCCACATTGGCGGCACGGCCGGGCAGTCGCCCAGGAGGACGCCAAGCAGAGGCTTGGTAGCAAGGACCGTCGGCGCGTCGAGGCTCATCTATTCTCTCTTAATATAGATTTAAGTAGGATGATGGAGATAGTAGGGACGTTGGCAGCGGGGTTTATGCGCTGTGCCCGGATTTGCCAACAGCTTGACTCCCTTTGGGCGCGCTTTGCCGTCCGAGTCAGTCACTCTATCCCCGTTATCCACAGGTTGTGGATGAAAATGCGGGTCTGTTGGGGGGTTGTGGATAAGATTCCCGGCTCCGTGGATGGACGAAAAGCCGGGATTTTGTCCCCAACTCCTCCCTTGCTTTATCCACAGCCTGCCCACACAGATAAACGCCTATGTCGCGCATCCACCTGCACCTCCTGTCGGACTCCACCGGTGAAACGCTGGAGAATATCGCCAAAGCCGCGATCGGCCTGTTCGAGAATGTCGAGGCGATCCGCCATTTCTGGCCAATGGTGCGATCCGAAGTCCATCTCGACCGGATCATGCAGGAAATAGCCGCCAATCCGGGGCTGGTGCTGTTCACCCTGACCAACCATGTGTTGCGACGGCGGCTGGAAACGCGCTGCCGGGCGCTGGGCCTGCCCCATGTCGCCGCGCTGGACAGCGTGGCGGATGCGCTGTCCAACATATTGGGGCAGGAAACGCGGACCCGGCCGGGGCGCAAACATATTCTCGACGAAGCCTATTTCGCCCGGATCGAGGCGATCCAGTTCACCATCGCCCATGATGATGGCGTGGGCCATGAAAATTGGGAAGAGGCCGACATCGTGCTGGCGGGCGTGTCGCGGGCGTCCAAGACACCGACGTCCATCTACCTTGCCAATCGCGGCTACAAGACCGCCAATATCCCGCTGGTCCCGGAATCCCCGCCGCCCAGGAGCCTTTACAGCCTCAAACATCCGATGATCGTCGGCCTGACCGTCAGTCCCGATCGCCTGATCCAGATCCGCCGAAACCGGCTGCTCTCGCTCAATCAGGCGCCGGAAACCGCCTATGTGGATAATGAGAAGGTGCAGGAGGAACTGGCCTTTGCCCGGCGGATGTTTGCCGATAATGGCTGGCCGGTGATCGATATGACCCGCCGGTCGATCGAAGAAGCCGCCGCGGCGATTATCAACCTGTTCAACGACCATGTTCTGGGTGAAGGGGCGGCATCATGATCGTGCTGGCATCGCAAAGCGCAAGTCGCCGGGCGCTGCTGGAGGCGGCACAGATACCGTTCGAGGCGCTCTCGCCCGGCGTGGACGAGGAGGCAGCCAAGGAGGCCTTGCGCGCCGACGGGCTGGACGCGCGGGCGCTGGCCGATGCGCTGGCGGAACTCAAGGCGCTCAAGGTTTCGCGCCGGGTGCCGGGCGGGCTGGTGCTGGGATGCGACCAGACGCTGAGCCTGGATGATGGCAGCATGATCGACAAGGCGGTCGACCGGGCCGATGCGGCGCGGATACTGCGGTTGCTGTCGGGGCGGGTGCATCATCTGCACAGCGCGGCGGTGATTGTGCTGAATGGCGAGCCGATCTGGCGGCATGTCGAGCGGGTGCGGATGACGGTGCGGCCCTTGTCCGAGACCTTTATCGAGACCTATCTGGACGGCGACTGGGACGAATGCCGCTGGTGCGTGGGTTGTTACCGGATCGAGGGACCGGGGGTGCAATTGTTCAACAAGGTCGAGGGCAGCCAGTTTGCGATTCAGGGCTTGCCTTTGTTGCCGCTGCTTGACTTTCTGCGCGTGCGCGGCGTTTTGGCCACATGACCGACACGCTCCCTTATGCAGAAGTGATTGGCGATCCGATCGCGCACAGCAAATCGCCGCTCATTCATAATTTCTGGCTGCAAGCGCTGGATATCGAGGCGGAATATCGCAAGACCCATGTGACGCCCGATGGTCTTGCTGCTTATTTCCTGCAACGGCGGGC
The DNA here is from genome assembly GCF_000382885.1 of Sphingobium indicum BiD32. GTDB lineage: Bacteria > Pseudomonadota > Alphaproteobacteria > Sphingomonadales > Sphingomonadaceae > Sphingobium > Sphingobium japonicum_C. The sequence goes on along the minus strand of NZ_CAVK010000251.1, from coordinate 5,628 downwards.
CGATCCCGACTGGCTGGGGTGCAATGTCACGATTCCGCACAAGATTGCGGTGATGGACTATACCGACGATCCGGGCGGGGTGCGCACGCGGATCGGGGCGATGAACACGATCGCCAGCGAAACCGGCGGGCCGCTGATTGGCACCAATACCGATGCGGGCGGATTCCTCCAGCCGTTGCTGCGCGACAAATGGAAGGGGCACCATGCCGTTCTGATCGGCGCGGGCGGTGCGGCGCGGGCGATATTGTTCGCCCTGTCCAGCCTGGGCGTGCCGGACCTGACCATCATGGTCCGCGACACAGCCAAGGGGCAGGCGTTGCTCGACCGGGCGGGAATCAAGGGGACGGTCATCGGTCTCACCGATCCGCTGCCTGCCTGCGACCTGCTGGTCAACAGCACGTCACTGGGCATGGTGGGTCAGCCTGTGCTGGAACTGGACCTCACCCCCCTGCCCGCCAGCGCGACCGTTTACGACATTGTCTATGCGCCGCTGGAGACGGATTTGCTGAAAGCCGCGCGGGCGCGGGGTCTCAAGACGCTCGACGGGCTGGAGATGCTGATCGGGCAGGCGGCGCTGGCGTTCGATATATTTTTCGACGCGCAGGCACCGCGCGAGCTGGACGAGCAATTGCGCGCGCTGTTGCTGGCGGCGGACTGACGGGTAGCCCCATGAAGATTTACGGCCTGACCGGATCGATCGGCATGGGCAAGTCGGCCGTGGCGGCGATGTTCCGGCGCGAGGGCGTGCCTTTGTTCGATGCCGATGCGGAGGTGCATCGGTTGCAGGGACCGGGCGGCGCGCTGATTCCGGCGATCGAGGCACGCTTTCCCGGCACGACCGGACCCAAAGGGGTGGACCGGGCGAAACTGGGCGCGGCGGTCTTTGGCCATCCCCATGAGCTGCGGGCACTGGAAGCCATCGTCCATCCGGCGGTGCAGGCGGCACGGCGCGCCTTTTTGCGGCGGCACCGGTCGCGGCGTTTCGTGATTCTCGATATTCCGCTGCTGTTCGAGACGCATGGGCAAAAGCGGTTGGCGGGCGTGATCGTCGTCACCGCCCCGGCGTGGAAACAGCGCAAGCGGGTGCTCGCGCGGCCGGGGATGACCCCGGCCAAATTCCGCCGGATCGTCCATCTCCAGACCCCGGACGCGGAAAAAAGACGGCGGGCCGATCATATCATCCACACCGGCACGACCTTCACCCAGACCCGCGCGCAGGTGCGGCGTCTCGCCGCTTGCCTTGGCGCAAAGATGGGTCGATAAGGGTTTGCCCAAGAGTCGATATGAAGAGGGCGATGCGCGAGATTATTTTCGATACCGAAACGACCGGATTCGATCCGGCATCCGGCGACCGCATGGTCGAAATCGGCTGCATCGAACTGATCAATCGCGTACCCAGTGGCCGTACCTTCCATGCCTATTATAACCCGCAGCGCGATATGCCTGCCGCGGCCGAGGCGGTGCATGGCCTGTCGTCGATCTTCCTGAAGGACAAGCCGCTGTTCGCCAGCGGCGTGGACGATCTGCTCGCCTTTCTGGAAGATAGTCCGCTGGTCGCGCATAATGCGCGTTTCGATTTCGGCTTCCTCAATCATGAATTGCGACTGTGCGGCCGCGCCGACGTGTCGATGACGCGAATGATCGACACGGTGGCGATCGCACGGACGCTGCATCCGGGTGCCAAGCACAGCCTGGACGCGCTCTGCACCCGTTACGGCATCGATCGCAGCCATCGCATCAAGCATGGCGCGCTGCTCGACGCCGAACTGCTGGCGCAGCTTTACATCGAACTGACCGGCGGCCGTCAGATCGGCCTGGGTCTTGCACAGGAGGAGGAAAAAGCAGGTGTCGGAGGGGAACTTGGCGCTGGCGCCATGGTTCGCCCTGTTCGTCCCGCGCGCGTTTTTGCAGCGAGCGCGGCGGAGTTGGAACGGCATGTCAGGTTCATCGCGACCCTGGACAAGCCGATCTGGCTGGAGGAGGCGCAGCCGGGCTGAAAAAACGGCCCGCGTCCGTGCCTCCAGGCTATCCGGGCCGCTTCCTGCGACCCGGCAAGAACAAGGAGAAGGCATATGGATATTCGTGTTTCCGGGCATCAGGTCGACACGGGCGATGCGCTCAAGCAGCATGTCGCCGACCGCATGGAGGCGATGGCCGAGAAATATTTCTCCCGCACGATTTCGGCCCATGTGACCTTTCGACCCGCGCCGCACGGCGCCTTCCACTGCGACATCATCTGTCATGTCATGACCGGCCTGATCCTGAAGGGAGCAGGCGAGGCGCAGGAGGCGCATCCGTCCTTCGACCAGGCGGCGGACCGGATCGAAAAGCAGCTGCGCCGCTATATGCGCCGCCTGAAGGACAGGCATAGCCAGGCGACGGCTGCCGAGGCGCAGCGGGTCAGCAGCTTCAGCGTCGATGATATTGACGGGGCGGGCTACACCATTTTCGCTTCGCCGGTGGACGAGCATGAGGAAGTCGAGGATTCCCCGCTGATCGTCGCGGAAACCCGCGTCGATATTCCCGAAGCCAGCGTGTCCGACGCGGTGATGATGCTCGACCTGCGCAACACCAACGCGCTGCTCTTCGTCAATGCCGGGACGGCGGCCTACAACATGGTCTATCGTCGCCATGACGGCACGATCGGTTGGGTCGAACCGCGTCTGACGGCGAGCTGAACCGGGTCATCTGCCATGGGCCGCCTGTTGACCTGATGGTGCAGGCGGCTTATGGGGCCGGGCTTTATATTCCCCGATCACCGCGCATCTAGACCCCAGGCTGGGCGCGGCTCGGCTGGTTCGGACAGACCATGGTTGATTTTCACGACATTGTTTCAGCTGAAGCGCTCGCCACGGGCCTGACCGTGAACGGCAAGAAACAGTTGTTCCAGAAGATCGCGGCGCTGGCGTCCAGCGCCTATGGGCTGGATGTTGACGAAGTGGGCGACGCCCTGTTCGAGCGTGAGCGGCTGGGGTCGACCGGCTTTGGCGGCGGTGTCGCCATTCCCCATGCCAAGATTGCCGGGCTGGAGCGGATGTGCGGCATGGTCGTGCTGCTCGATCCGCCGGTGCCGTTCGATGCGGTGGACGATGCGCCGGTCGATATCGTGTTCGCCCTGCTTTCGCCTGTCGATAGCGGCGCGGAGCATCTCAAGACATTGGCGCGGGTGTCGCGCTATCTGCGCGATGAAAGCCAGGTCGTGCGGTTGCGCGGGGCCAAGTCGGCCGAAGCGCTCCATGCGCTGCTGGCCGGTGGCGGGGCACGTGACGCTGCCTGAGGCAGGCGCGCCCGCCAGCGGCGAGGCCGCACATTTCCGCGCGCTGGAAAATCTCTATCGTTCCGCGCCGATCAACCGGCTGTTCCGGTCGGAGATCGCAATTCATGAGCCGGGCCGCTGCGTCATCGATTTCGATGTCGATGAAAGCCAGTTCCATGCCGCCGGCGCGGTCCATGGCACGGTCTATTTCAAGATGCTGGACGACGCCGCCTTTTACGCGGCCAACAGCCTGGTCAGCGACCGATTTTTGCTGACCACCGCCTTCAACCTGCTGTTCACCCGGCCGATCGCGCCCGGCCGGATTCGCGCCGAGGGGCGATGGATCAGTGGCAAACGCCGCGTCTATGTGGCCGAGGCGAGTCTGGTCGATTCGGAGGGCGAGGAAGTCGGGCGGGGCACCGGCACCTTCATGCGGTCGCAATTCCCGCTATCATCGCTGCCGGGATATGGTGGCTGAGTCGCAGGACAATGCGCGGCTGACCAGTGCGATCCTGGTCAACGCGCTGGTGCGGCGGACGAACGCCGCGGGCGGCTTTGCGATGGTGCTGGTCAAGGGCGACGCGACCAGCGGCGTGATACTGATACAAGCCCTTGAAAAAGGGCGGGAAAGCGGATTGTTCGAGCGGGTATCGAACTTTGCCGGGGGTTATGCGTTGATGCGCTGTGGACCTTCCCCGGAGGATGGTCCGGAGGCGCTCGCCACCTATGTCGCGCGTCGGCGCAGATCGGACCCCGATCTGTGGATCGTCGAACTCGATATCCCGGAAGCAGAACGGTTCGCCGCTGAAACGATTTGCTGATCGTTGACATAGCGCAATGGTCCGTGCAGAGGCCCGCCCACGCTGAACGCGCAGGTTGCTGCATTCGTCCAAGGGGGGCGGAGGCGGTAAACACGCAGACGGGGGGCGGCCCAACGTCAGGGAATATGCGTTAAAAACGACGTTTAAGGCCAAGAACCGCACGTTTTTGAGTAGTAATGAGTTTTCGTCTGAGAGCCGCGATCATCGTGGCATTTGCACTGTCCGCCACTGCGGCAGTGACCGCTTCCGACATGTCGATCGCCGGTGAGTCGGTCCAGTCGGTAGCCTCCCTTTCGAGGGACAATGCGCTGATTTCAGCGCCTGCGGCCGCTTCAAAGCCCGCCATCACTTTTGCCGCGCCGCGCGAAATCGTGCAGCCGCTGGCTTCGGCCTCCAAGGCCAACCTTACTTATTCCACCGAATCCGACATTCAGGCCAACAGCCTGTCCGCGCTGGTCGACGCCCATGGCGACGCTGAAGCGGTGGACGGCGACATGAAGTGCCTGGCCGGAGCGGTCTATTTCGAATCCAAGGGCGAAAGCCTGGAAGGCCAGCTGGCCGTGGCGCGGGTGATCATCAATCGCGCCAGATCGGGCCGCTTCGCCGACAGCCTGTGCGGCGTCGTCTATCAGCCCAGCCAGTTCAGCTTCGTGCGCGGTCATGGAATGCCGCCGATCCGCGAACAGAGCCGGAGCTGGCGCGAAGCTGTCGCCATCGCCCAGATCGCGATGAACGACAGCTGGAACAGCCAGGCCGAAGGCGCACTGTTCTTCCACGCCCGCCGCGTTTCGCCGGGCTGGGGCAAGGCCAAGCTGGCGATGATCGACAATCATATCTTTTATCGTTGATTTGAGAATGTGCTGAGGCACATTGTGCCGGTGCGGCGCCAATCAAAAGAAGGCCGGTTCGGATTATCCGAATCGGCCTTTTCTTTTGTTCCCGACCTGTTCTAAAGTCGCGCGATGAGTAGCGCCCCTGTTGAAAACTGTTCCCCGTTGACCGACGGCACCGCGCTGGCGGTGGCGCGGGGGACGTTGCGGCTATTCTTTCGCCACGACATGAGCGGCATATTGGAAGTGCCGCTGCCCAATGGGCGGCGCGCGGACATCATGGCGATCGACGGGGCAGGGCGTCTGACGATCGTGGAGATCAAATGCAGCCGGGCGGATTTGCTGGGCGACATGAAATGGCCCGACTATTTCGACTATTGCGACCGCTATTATTGGGCGGTGCCGATGGGGTTCGACCTGTCGCTGTTCGAGAGCGAGGCGCTATGGCCCGCGCGCACCGGGTTGATCGTCGCGGATCAATATGACGCTGAACTGGTCCGCCCCGCGCCGATCGAGCCACTGGCGGCAGCGCGGCGCAAGGCGGAGACATTACGTTTTGCCCGGCGCGCGGCGCGGCGGCTGACCGCGATCAGCGACCCCGATCATGCGGCGGAGATCGGTTGGTAGGGGGGATTATCCAAAATCCTCCCCTGGCAGGGGAGGTGGCGCGCGCGAAGCGCGTGACGGTGGGGTGTCGTGCTATCGATAGGGTGACACCCCT
>NZ_CAVK010000252.1 GCF_000382885.1 Sphingobium indicum BiD32 | reverse complement strand
CTTCTCAGTGCAACTCAACAATCCCCAGGCCATCTTCTGAAGTTTTGCCACGAAGAAACGATCACTCCATAATTCCAGCGATTTCGCTTCCGCCGGGCGCAGGAAGCGCCTGACATCATCAGCGGCAGCCTTCCAGTCGATGGCGGCTATACTGTTTCCAAGCGTATCCTCCAGCCATGCCATGTCGATCTTGAGACCTTCCTGCCCCGCCCATGGGCCTGCCTGGATGAGGGCGGCCTCGAGATGCATCAGATTGGGAGACACCCCGTTCGAGACATACCAGGGGAGAAGTCATACCAATCCCTGCCCTTCAGATAGCCCCGACAAAGCAGCGCATGGATTTTCAGCGCGAAGTTGGAAGGCAGATCCTGATGTCGCACCTCGTATTCGGAAGGAAAATCGAGAAAGGTGGTGGCTTCGCCTGACCCGGGCGGCGGATTGGTGTCAATCTCCAGCTTGATCTTGATCGTCCTGCGACGTCCCGTGCCTGCGAAGGTCAGATCGAGCTGACTAGCGATGGCCTCGTCCTTGAGCACCGCTTCCCGAACCGCCTTGTCCATCCTCTCCTTGGGCTGGGCATCGAGCTTCAATCTGAACTGGGCGAACACCTCGACCAGAATTTTGAGATAGGGAGCCCAGTCGAACTCGGGGTTCGGTGACCGGAGCACGAAGTCGAGATATTCGGAAAGTCTGGGCAGGCGGTGCAGGATGCGCAGGCTAATGCCATCCTGGAAAAGAGCGACGTTGAAAAAATCTCCACGCCAGAGCGCGTAGAGAGCGATCTCCTGGACGATTTCCTTGGTCGCATTCTCTTGCTCAACTGCGTTGGTCGCTCCATACTGGCGGAGCTTCTCCTGAATAATTTCAATCATCCGTCAGACGTCCTTTGGTCGTCAGAATGGCATCTTCGAGTGAATGGAGGAACACGTTGGCAGCCTTGTGCTTGTAAACGGGCCGGAGCGTGAAGGAATCCTTGCGCCTGAGCGATCGCAGCCGGTCCTCGTCGATCCGCATGCCCTGGGTGAGCCAGTCCAGACCAGACCAATGCTCTTTCCGTAAAGCGACAAGATCGATCAGTGCCCGTAAAGGCTGTGCGACAAATGCCGTGAGCTTGCCGAACTTTTCACGATCCACGTTCGTCAGGAATTGGTATTCTTGGAGCGCCAGCGGGTGAAAGCGGAATTGCCCACAGGATGGCGTATCATGGTTGATCGTCTTGCGCCCTGGCGAAACGCTTGCTGTGGTGAAGACGGCCTCCGGAATCCAGCCATGATAGGCTAATATAGCTGCCCGAAAGGAGCACCTGCGCCACGACAAAGGGATGGACGGCATCGTTGCTGGTTCGCCGACCCAGCATATAGGTGGCCCGTTTGAGACGGATCAACGAACCGTCCTTCAGCGCCCTATGAACCAGAGCATAGCTGCGGGCATCGCTGCCGCCCAGAAGGTCACGAAGCTGGATCGGCACGAACTCGTGGTTATGCGAGGATAGCGGATAGCGATCGGGCATCCGCCGGTATGATTCGCGTCCGATCGGACGGATTTTCATTGTCATGCAGTCCGAAGTCGCTATTTGCCAAGCTTGCATGCAATCGAAATCGACAGGCTATTATATCAGGCGGATTGCCGAAGTCTGGCTGACTGTGCTGGTCCATTTTGACGCCCTCCGTACTAACCCGCGGACTTATCTGACCGCGACGAAATGGTGGTTGAAGCGCAAGCGAGTGCGTGCCCGCGGCCAATTTGCGCCACTGCTCAGCCGGTCGCCACGGGCTTATCGGCTTTGGATGTCGCGGCAAGAACGAAATCGCAGAGCGTTCAGCCTACCAGATGCACGTCATCCGATCGTCGCCTTGATCCAGCTTGAGAACGAGCATGAGTCCAAGGATTTGTCGGCCACGCTGGAGAGTCTGGCGGCCGAATGCCTGCCTGCCCTTCTGATCGGGTCTCCCGAAACACTAACGCTAGCTGCCGCAATCGACCGGATCAACTGGTGTAATCATCCATGGTTGCTGCCTGTCAGCCCCGGTGACAGGATCGCACCCGGTGCTGCTACAGCCTATCGAGCGGCGATGGAAGAATCGGCGGTGCGGGTCATTTATGCCGATGACGACCTGTTGATCGGTCGCCGTCGCCATCGACCATATTTCAAGCCGGACTGGAATAGCGAGCTATTTCGGCATTGTGACTATATATCGGGTGCCTGCATATTGCGGGCATCCCGATCTGACCTTGAAGCTTTGGCTGATACGCAAGACTGGGCGGAGCAACTGGTCCGCCAACTAGCCGGAGCGGGGACGCCGCTGCATTTGCGGGAGATGCTACACCATCGTCGGTCTCGCCCCAGGCCAACTCTTCCAGCACAACCGCTCGATCTGGCAGCCGACCTCCCCCCCATCTCCGTCATCGTACCGACTCGCAATCGGGTGGACCTGCTGCGTACATGTCTAGATGGGGTTAGATCGGCCGATTATCCTGATGTAGAGGTCATTGTGGTGGACAATGACAGTGACGATCCTGAGACGCTGGCCTATCTGGCTGCGCTCGATCCGGACCGATATAGGGTGCTGCCGCATGGCGGCGTGTTCAACTATTCCGCAATCAACAATCGGGCAGCCCATACAGCGCAGGGACGACTGCTCTGCCTGCTCAACAATGATATCGAAGTGACAGAGCCACATTGGCTCGCGACTCTGGCAATACAGGGGCTGCGCCCGGAGGTCGGCGCAGTGGGAGCGCGCCTGCTTTATCCCGATGGGCGCATCCAGCACGCCGGCGTGGTGATCGGCGTTGGCAATGCAGCAGGCCATGCCCACCGTTTCCTAAAGCCCGACTGCGAGGGTTATTTCCATCGCCACAACTTGCCGCAATTCACCACGGCCGTGACCGCCGCCTGCCTGGTGGTCGAGCGCGACAAGTTTCTGACCGTAGGCGGTCTAGATGAGCGAAATTTCGCTGTCGCCTTCAACGATGTCGATCTCTGCCTTCGCCTGAACGAGCAGGGCTGGCAATCACTCTATGAGCCGCGTGCCACGCTGATCCATCATGAATCGGTATCGCGCGGCCTCGACAGCGATCCGGTCGGGCTGGTGCGCTTTGCCGGAGAGCTGGCGGCGCTCAAGCGAATCTGGAATACCGACGAGATATGCGATCCCTATCATCATCCGCATCTCAGTCGCGCGAGTGAGCAATTTGCGGTGGCGCTCTGATAATGCATGATCATTCGCCCCGCCTGGCTCTGCCGCAGGTCACTTTATGCGCGGCCAGTTCGGTCAATGTCGCGGCCACGATCCTGGCGCTGGAAACCTGCTTGGCGCAGATTGACGTGGCTGCCTGCAAGCTGTTCACCGACAATACTGTTAAAACTGACCATCCCGGGATCACCGTGGTGCCGATCGCTCGCATAGCCTCCTCACGTGCCTATTCCGATTTTCTGCTTTCGCAGATGGTCGATCATGTCGACACGACGCACTGCCTTGTCGTCCAGTGGGACGGGCATGTATCGAACGCGAAATGCTGGCGCCCGGACTTTCTCGATTATGACTATATAGGCGCAAGTTGGCCCCAGTTCACCGATGGACATGATGTCGGCAATGGCGGCTTTTCCCTGCGCAGTCGGCGCCTGATGGAGGCGTGTCGTGATCCTGCCTTTCGCCCGCACCATCCCGAAGATGTTGCGATCGGGCGGATCAACCGGCGATGCTTGGAAAGCCAGGATATGCGCTTTGCCCCGCGCGCGCTGGCCGATCTCTTTTCGGCGGAACGGGTCGGGGACGTATCGCGCAGCTTCGGCTATCATGGCGTCTGGCACATGCCTCGCGTGATCGGCGTGGATGCCTTCTGGGCTCTTTATCGCGATCTCGACGATCGGCGTACGATCCGGCATGACTTTTCTGCCATTTTGAAGCAGGTCAGCAGGGGACGAGGATCAATAGGACGAACCCTGCGCCTGCTTGTGGACCAGATGGCCCATCGGGTCGGACGATGATCCTTTCTCGTTACCAATTGCCCACTGGATAAGAGACCGCTGCGCTTGACCAATATCTTTCCTGGCCTGCCTCTGATCGAATCCCCTATATTCGCCGCTTTGAAGGCGGATTGGGGACTGAATGCGGAAGAAGAGAGGATCGCCACCAGCCTGTATGAAAAGGGTTATGCCGTTTTCGACTTCCCCGATATCGGGCTGGAAGATCGCATCGCCCGTATCCAGCATCATCTGGGACCACGTTATGGCGTCGATTTCTCGGATCCGGGCGCCGACAAGACCTGTGGCGAACGCCGCATCCAGGACGCTTGGACTTTCGATGAGGACGTACGCGCCATCGCCGCCAACCAGGTCGTCATCGACCTCCTGGGCAAGCTGTATGGCCGCACCGCCTTTCCCTTCCAGACGCTGAATTTTCCGGTCGGGACGCAGCAGGAGGCCCATTCGGACTCGGTCCACTTCTCCAGCCTGCCCGAACGTTTCATGTGCGGCGTATGGCTGGCGATGGAGGATATAGGCCCGGATGCTGGGCCGCTCTTTTATTATCCCGGATCGCATCACTGGCCGATCATGACTAATGCGCTGATAGGGCGACAGGGCTATGGCAGTGCGCTGGAATCGGCGCAGGATCCCTATGGTCCCAGTTGGCGTGCGCTGTGCGATGCCCATGGCGCGCTGCCGGAAACCTTCCTTGCCAGAAAGGGGCAGGCACTGATCTGGTGCGCAAACCTTCTGCATGGCGGCAGTCGCCAGAATAATCCGATGCTAACCCGCTGGTCGCAGGTTACCCATTATTATTTCAACGATTGCATCTATTATACCCCTGCATTTTCGGATGAGGCGATCGGCAAGCTCGCCATGCGCGATCTCGTCGCCATCAGCGACGGACAGCCGCGACCCAACCAATATCTGGGGCAGGTGGTGAAAAATCCGGCGAGCCCAGAGGACAAGAATATGTCCTGGCACCGCCGTCTGAAAGCCTGTGCCAAGAAGCACTTCTAGCCTTCATTGCCAATGAGGACCGGACCCACACCTACATATTTGACCATTAAGGTCGATAGCGTCATTGTTCGCAGCAGTTCATCATACGCAGCCTTGGCCATCACGACCGACGAGCGTTACGGGTCCCCATGGACCTGTCGGTATATATTTTAATAATTTGTGATATTTAGAAATTGAGGGAAATTAATGGGACATAAACCCAAAGTCGGATGCCACTATTTTTTTGGTAATTCTCCTTTAAATTTCTGGAGCAACCTAGATACAGAGTCGATTAAAGCTGGAATAGACTACGTAAAATCTACCGGATTTAGTTCAATATTCCTTCTTGTGCCTTGGGCTGAATTTGTCAGCGACAAGAATAATGAAATCGCAATTCAGAGTTATTGTGCCGAAAATTACAGAGCCATCGTGCAGGAATGCCTGGATGCCGGATTGGATATGCATGTTCGTGTAGCATATCTCTGGGAAGCAAGACCCGCCGGATCAAAAAGTTTCACACGATATGAAGAGTTTTTCTCTAATTCTTTGCACCAGTCAAGTCTGGCGACATTATGTCGTTTTCTAAGCGATGTTGAGCGTAATATCGGTGGAAACATAAAATACTTTTTTTCATGGGAAGATGCATACTGGCCCATGTTTTCATTCTGGCGGTCGCGCAGTATAGAAGATCGACGCCATTTAGCCGAGGTAACAGGCTTTAAGGCGTTTCTGCGACTTCAAGGGATCTGGGTTGACGAGAACACCCTCATTCCACGAGAAAATGAAAGTAACTTCCTGAACTTTTGCCAGTTTTACGACTGTATCATTTTGTCAAATATATTAAAAATTATGCACGGTGAACTAGGCAAAATCGGCATGGAATATAGAATAGATAGCGATTTTGTGGAAGATGACGGTGAATATAAAAAGCATTTTCACTGGCCCCTTTGTCATCCATGGGTAACTCAAAAATACGTATATTATCATCCGAATGTTTTTGGTTTTTCTGAGAATCAATTGAGCGCAGAAGAAAGTAATGAACGTCTAAAATGGGTCATACGTACTGCAGCACCACGATTACACGAAAATGAAAGGCCACTTATTCTAGATCAATTCAATTTCATCGATAATACGGAAGTAGGATGGGCAACCACTGGTGGCGAGCAGATTGACGAGTTCATGCGCCTTGCCGCACAGGAGACTCGTGAAAGAGGGGTAGAACTCGCCTTATGGACGACGATCGACTGGCCAAGGGATGTGGTATTCAACGGCTCTTTCAAGTTGGGCTTAGAAGGATGGGAATTTAACGGGCCAGAACCAAGAATAGAATATGCCGATGGAAAAGGTATAGTTCTCGATGGCGGCTCCCATATTACGCAAAATCCTCCACTCTCGTTCCCTAAAGATAATGGATTTCACGTATATATAGAATTATTTTGTAGAACAGATGAAGCTATTCTATCGATTAGAACAAGCCACGAACATATTGAAAATGTATCTTTGTCTAAAGGGTTTCACAAGATTGATCAGACACTTCAAATCTACAACGAATTTATAACAGTGGGGTGTAATTTTGGATCTATTTTTATCAAGAATATAAAAATGTACGACCGATTTTATTCCCAAGGTGGTAGAATTTCAGAGGACGAAGAAGGATACACCTTTGGTTATTTCAAGAAGCATTTTCTTGAATAAATTTCGGTAAATATAGTGATCTGAAATGAAAGACTCAACAATCGGCCTGTCTCTTCAGGTCGTACACTCACAGCAGGCGCAGATTTGTCGGCGGCGCGCCGGGGAATAACTTGCCAATTTGGCTCGTATTGAGGCCGAACTGCTGCATCGCCAACCCGCCGATCAGACCGCGATAGTCGGTCAGGACCGGAAGGTCGCGTCCCTCATTGAGAGTCTGGGGCGACAGGGCAACCTGCTCGCCCGCGATGCGCCCGCCCGCGACGCCGCCGCCAAGCACCCAATAGATGCTGCCATGGCCATGATCTGTCCCCTTCGCACCATTCTCGCGGAAGGTTCGGCCGAATTCGGACACCACAACCACCGTCGTCGTGCGCCACGCTTCCGGCCCGATCGCGCCGGCAAAGGCGACAAGACCCTGGCCGAAATCGCCGATACGGTCGGCCAACGTGCCGGTCAGCCCGCCCTGATTGACATGAGTGTCCCAACCGCCGACATCGACAAAAGCCAGATTATAATGGCTCCGCATCAGCATACCCATGCGCTGCGCCGCCAGCTGGAATCCCTTGCTCGTCACAGCGCCTCGGCCAGAGGCCTTCATTTCTTCGTCCAGCATCTGAAAGGCCATGTCGCGGACCTGGAAGCCCTCCTTCACCGACTGGGCCAAGCCCGCGTGACTCTGATACATGCTTTCTATCAGTTGCGCCTGCCGTGGATTGACCGGCTTGCCGACATTGACGAGCGCCAGGTTGGGGACTGGGCTACCGCTGCCGCGAAAGCATAGCGGCAGCTGGTCGGTAAAGGCGATCGACGCCCCCTGTCGTTCCGTCACACCGGCCAGGCGCGCCATGAAGCCTGAAGTATAGTCGCGCCGCTGAGCGACCTGCTGCCCCATTTCGATCGTGTCCTGGGCTTCGAAATGACTGCGGCTCACATCGTTGCTGCCGGCAAAGGGGATGAAAGCGATCTGCCTTTTCTGCCAGAGGGGCAGGATGCTCTGCCTAAGCGCCGGGTGCAGGCTCCACTCGCTGTCCAGCTGCGCAGGCGTCTTGGGATCATGGGGATCGGGCTTGGCTAGGCTGATGGTGGGGCGTGCCTCATAATAGAAATCGGTGCAGGTCGGGATGACGATGTTGAGCGCATCATAAGCGCCACGCAGGAATATGACGAGCAACCGCCCGCCTGCATTGGGGGCAGCGAACGCGCGGCCGAAGGTGATCATCGGTGCCATCGCCATGGTGCCGGCGATTATGTCCCGGCGGCTAAGAGTAGCTCTGCTCACGGACGATCTCCTATCGATACATGAATTCGGGGGATGACAGGAACAGGATGTTCCATTCGCGGTTGTTGACCGCCTTGGCTAATGCGGCCTGGGTCTGGGCGCTAAACTTGCTGCCCAGCCCGTCATGGTAGAAGCGAGCGCGGATATCGGGAAAGACAGGTTGATCGGCGGTGTCATCCGCAGGGCGGAATATCCCGCCCGCGCCGACCCCGATCTGGCGCGCAATATCGAACCGGCTTGCCATCTGCCCCGGTGACGACCAGGCGTTGGATGTCATGCCATAGCCATCGGGCGTCTGGCGGCCGTAGAGGGTGCCTCCCATGTGGGCGATCCAGCGCACCACCGGTTGGGCGTCCACGACGACGCGGTCGCCATAAGACAGGCGCAGCGCGGAAATGGCATATTGAACGGGGTTCTTGAAACTCTTGCCCAGCGACGCGGCAAAGGCGGGGTCGTCCACCATGGTGCGGATCACCTGAGACATGTCGCCTTTGGTCTGCTGGAATGTCTGCGCCATCTTTGCTATGATGACTGCGGGCGGATTGTCGCCCATGAAGAAGATCGCCAGTTGCCTGGAAATATGGCGCGCCGTCGCAGGCGACCCGGCGATCAGGTCGAGCGCTTGCTCGATTTCGCCCATGCCGCTGCCCTTGATCACATGGCCGAGGAATAGCTTGTCGCCAAAGTCGTGCTTGGCAGGATTGAATTCGAACAGCCCTGACCGGATGTAGAGCGGCTGCCACTGCGGTTTGATCGTCGGCCTTTCGGGACCGATGCGCACGCCCACGCCGGTCAGGATGCGGGCCAGTTCCTGCACATCCTTCTGGGTATAGCCGGCACCTACGCCCATGCTGTGCAGTTCCATGATTTCGCGGGCGTAATTTTCATTGATATGGCCGACCGAATTCAGATCGTTGTCGAGGTAGCGCAGCATGGCGGGATGCCGCAGCGTCGCTTCCAGCAGGTCGCGGAAATTGCCCAGTGCGCGGGTTCGCAGCTCGTCCTCATAGTCGCCGACCATCACCCTTATATCGCGTTTGGTGGCGAAAATGTTGAAATGGTTGAACCAGAACCAGGTCATCTGTTCCCGTAACTGGTCAGGCGCATAAAGCGCCCGTAGGACAAAACGCCGCCGTGCCTCGTCAGCAAGGCCGTTCATACTTTTTTCGTACGCAACCCTGGCCGCCTCTCTTTGCGCGACGTCCTTCATTGCCGTAAATGCGTGATACCGGGCGAGCATGTCCTGCGCCAACTGTGGCATCGGCGTCTTTTCGATCTGCATCGCGGCAATTTGCGCAGCAGCCTGCTGCGGTATGGCGCGGGACGGTTTGCCAAGCTGGCCAGAAAGCCAAAGATCGATGCTGTCGTCCGCAAACACGGGCGATGTTGCGCCCCAGGTTAGCCGATTTGCCCAGCGCAGATCCATGGCCGCACCATTTTGCGCCCAGATTACATCTGTAGGAACGGACAATAGCAGCAGGCTGGCGGAGGCAACGCCTTTGACGCCACTAAGCCGATTCATGCCGCACTCCATCATCGAAGGTCAGCGAGATCAGCATAAAGAAGATGAATGCAGGCTGTCGGATGCGCCGAGGCGTTCGCCTCCATCGACTGCGACGTGGAATCGCTCAGGTGGCCCCGGTTCCAGCAGGCGGGAAGGCGTCTTGATTCAACTTGGCGGGGATGCTGACATACTCAATTGGCGACATGAGGCCCGCATCCTGTAAAATCCGGCTGATGCCGTCCTCAAGGCAGATTGTGGGCTGCCATTGCAGAACATTCTTCGCGAGGGAAACATCCAATCGGGCGAAGTCGGGATCAGTCCTGTCGGCCTCAACGCTAATCTTGTTGAGTTGCCGTCCGCTCAACTTCTCAACCATCGCGATCAACTGGTTTATCGACGTGCCATGACCCGTTGCGATGTTGACGATCCCGGCACCCTTTGTTTGGATAGCTGCAGCAATGGCTCTCTGGACATCAATCACATTGACATAATCTCTTTTCATCTCACCTGTTCCCAGGACCGTGAACGCCGAACCGTTCTTGAGCGCGCTAATCATGGTGGGAATGACACCGAACCCAGGCTTTATGGTTTGCCCTTGGCCATAGGCGTTAGATATTCGTAGGATCGACACGTCAATGCTGTTCTGCGAGGCAGACAAAAGGGATGCCTCGATGATCATTTTCTCGAGACCATATTCTGTTTGTGGATTGCAGGGAGACTGTTCGTTCAGGGACGAAAGGGCAGTGTTGCCGTAGATGGCACCGCCGGACGACAGATAAATATAATGGATGTTGCTGCGATGGTTGAGCAGGCCATCGATTATTCGCAGATGCGGCCTGATTCGTTTATTGATGTCGCGATGTTGGGTGGAACGTCCGCGGCCTTGCGAGACAAGATCGATGATGACATCGGCCTGGCTCAACCATGAAATATCAATATTCTCGAAATCTTCTAATATATGAGGTTCAGGAAGAGCGGAAATATCTGGGCAATAGGTTCCTGGTCTCTTGACCCATTGAAGATTGATGTTTCGATCTTGAACAAGATGATTAAGAAGGTTAATTCCGATGAAGCCAGTCCCGCCAAGGACTATGATATTTTTTTTTCTAATGTCATCTCTCGGCATTAAAAATCCCCAAATCCGCACTTTTGGTTATAGCCATAGCGTGAATGCGGCAGATATTCCTCTACAACGCAATAGACAATGACCGGTCTCGAAAGATACGTCTCTCCCTCCTCAAAATTTCATTATACTGCACCTGTGTGTGAACCAAAGATTTCCGGTTCCACATCCTTGCTGTATTTCCGTAAAATACAGGATTCGATTTTGCCAAATTTTACCGCACAAGTCCATCCGTCTGTACGGACAAACGCCGTCCCCGCCAATATCAAAAGGTGCTCGGTGCATTGCCGGTTTAGATTTGGGCGTAGATCGGATGCGACATCACGATATGAGCAGGTGAAGTTGTTCAACACCATTCCGGCGCGCTCCCGAGATCGGCTATCCTCTGTAAAGCATTGATCAGAAACTATTTAATGGATAAGCTGATTATAGTTCTGAACAGTACCGAAGGGTATTTCGAACCGCGAAAATATGCGCGCGGTGAATGGATGATGCACGACAACGAGATTTTTCAATAGGCGTCTTCAAGCGTATCTCGATACTTTTTTGGCATATGATGCACCGTCAGGACGCGCCGCAAAAAAAGAAAAATCCTTGGCATTGTCTTGACCCAACGATAGAGTCTGTGGGTCGATAAATAGCTCTAAAATATTATATATGATACCGGTCATCCAGCGCGTGTTTCGTTTCTTCGTTTCTCCTTTTCATTCATGGATGCTTGGATAAATAATCCGAATGGCAAGGCGAGACATGATCTTACATTAGAGGGTATATTGAACGTTCTATTCTATGGCGGATGCCACGCATATGTGTTGAAGAACACATTTGAATCCTTCGCTTCGGAAGGTCATAATTTCGATTACCTGATTAACTTCGATCTAATCAGGAACAACAAACCTTTTCCTTGGGGAAAAGCACGAGGATATGATGTCATCGTTTTTTCGCCGATCCAGCACGCCGATTACAGAACGGAGTTGCTGAAGGAGTTTTGCGAAAAACACGGCATCAAATATATCTCCTATCCATGGATGCAGTGGAATGGTTACTTTCCTGAAGCAAAAAAGGGAGATTTTCTAGGCGGCGTTTCATGGATGTATCCTACATTATATGATAAAAAAAACAGGAAATATAAAAAGAATTTTTTTATAGAAAATTTGCACAATTCTAATAAAATGCTACGAGATTTTGAGTTAAAACATGAAGTTGATATATCTATTTATTCTTTTATTGAAAATAATTTCAGAAATAATAGATTATTTCTTACGCCTGACCACCCTACTGGATTTATGTATAGATATCTTGTCAAAGAAATATCGGATAAGTTTTCGATAGATATAGACATGTCCTACTGGTTGTCAGCGTATGAGCCACAAGGAGGTATAAAACTGCCAATCAGACCCGGTGTTGCGGAGGCGTTAGATTTAAACTTTTTCGATGCAGATTTTGAAAATTGCACTGCTTTTGGCGATTTAACGATGCCATGGTCAGCATATCTTCAATTATATGATATGAAGGGCGGAGAAATTCTCGAAGCTAAATCAACGACGATCATCAAAGACCGCCCGGTCACAAGGACTGAATTAGCATCAACAGAATTTACAGTCGTCAGCGCAGGCGACATAATAATTTTCAGCAAGGAGGATATGCCGCCTATTGAGGGCCATATCTTCGGAACGGCCCTTCTGGGAAGGAAAGCAAAATATGCAAACCTCTCAAAGTACAGTGGATATTTGTTCATAAATCACTGGATCGAAAAGAAGATAGGACTTGTTTAACTGAACTGTGTCCCACGGGGGGGGGGTAGGAATCGCAGAAGTTGGCGGCGCGGCATCACCGCAGGCGCTACGCATATGAAGATATGGCATATACGCGCGGAAATCCTCCGCATGTCCTTGCTTGTCTCTGCAAACCAACATCCGAATAGTTCGGTGCGGGCCATCTCCGTCGACTGCCTATGACGTTTCCAGCATCACTGCCTTGAAGCAGAAAATCCGATAGGTAGTGCCGGCCCGGACGTCGGATGTCCCTATTGTCGTTGGTAACGGCAGCCCGCAGCATCCGCCCATCGAACCGGGCACGATCGGCGACCTTGCGGAAACGAAGGCTTGGTAGATCCAGATGCTGCTTTTATATACAGAGTTCGGGATCATGATGGTGATCCCCACCTTGCTGTCGGGCGTCGCTCTGGTCTTGACGAACATCACGCGTCTATATCCTTCAGCGCCGCTTCAGCAGATTCATCTGGCCAAATCTCGCTGGCCGTCTTGCCGCCTTGATCACATCATTCTCTGCTTGTGTGTTGCGTTGCTTCGCAGGAGCTATCAGCGTCGCATGGACGATCCAAACGATTCTGCCTGACACGTCGATCTGCGGGACGTTTTTGAAGATGCCCAGATTGTACGTTAGCGGTGCGAGCGCCC
>NZ_CAVK010000253.1 GCF_000382885.1 Sphingobium indicum BiD32 | reverse complement strand
CATGCCCCCCATGATCTGATGATCAAACAGGCGGCTTAACGACAACCGGGATTAGCTTAACTCAGCCGCCAAACTGTCCAAAAAGGCGGGACCACCTCATATGCCCGATCGGCGCCTTCGTATCGCAAAGCCTCGATCAAGATCAGGCGCGAGCATATCCAACAGTTTGGCCAAGCGACGTCAGTTACAAGGGATACGAGGATGAATGGAACACTTGCTGACCCTGCCGTCATCATCTGTCCGGCCTGCACGACTGCCAATCGGGTTCCGGCCGCCCGCATTTTGGAAAGTCCGAAATGTGGACGCTGCGGCCGACTGCTGTTTCAAGGTGCCCCTGTTGCTGTAAGTGGCCAGACGTTCGACCGTCATGTGAAAACCGGGTCGCTCCCGGTCCTCGTTGATTTCTGGGCAAGCTGGTGCGGTCCTTGCAAGGCGATGGCCCCCGCCTTTGCCGCCGCCGCAAAGGCTCTCGAGCCAAAAATCCGGTTACTGAAGCTCGACACCGAGGCAGAACAGACGGTTGCCGCCCGGTTCGCGATCCGATCGATCCCCACGCTCATTTTGTTTTCGGGCGGTCGGGAAGTTGCGCGCAACTCGGGCGCGTTGGACCAGCGATCAATCATTGCATGGGCGAACAAACACCTGCCCTGAAGCCGGGTTCGATTGCAGCGGCACGGGCCTATGGCCCTGGCACGCTTAATCCTCTCCATACAGGTCACCGTGCATTGCAGCTTCAAGATTGGAGCGCGTCTGTGCCGAGAGCGGCTTGGCCTCGTGGAGCGGCCATCGGGGTGGAGGATAAGAGAGCGGCAAAGGTGGCAGTCGCTGCGAACAGGGAACGGTTCATGTTAATCTCCGACATGCGCCGACAGCGGCGACACCGATACTTGTGGAAGTATGTCCTGACGCACTCCTGACACGCCGATAACAAAGAATTGTTCCGATGAAGCGTGTAACGATGCTTAAGTTCGCCCTGGCAGCCTCAGCCCTGTCGCTAGCCTCGGTCGCATGCGATTGCCCGGCTTGATCGACTGGCTGTCGCCAATCCAGCCCATCATCGTGCCGCGATTGTTAGGCAGAATACCGGCGCCCAATGATCGGCGGGAACCGACATGGGTGAGGTCGGGGCCGGCGGCGCCGTTGGCAGCGGTCCCGGCAATGCGATGGCAGGCGGCGCATCCGGTCGACCGGAACAGCGCTGCCCCCTGCCCCGCCTCCACCTGTCCGGGGGCCTGTGGGCGGGCCCCGCGACGTGCCGCCAGCATGGCCTCGAACGTGGCGGGATCGTGCGCGACAACGACAAACCCCATCAAAGCATGAGGGCCGCCGCAATATTCGGCGCATTGCCCCCCATATACGCCAGGTGCGTCGGCCTGGATCGGCAGGATATTGCGGCGTCCCGGCACCATATCGAGCTTCCCCGACAAGCGCGGTACCCAGAAGCTATGAATCACGTCGTTGGATTCGAGCTCCAGCACCACCGGGCGTCGGGCCGGAATGTGGAGTTCGTTGGCATCGAGCATATAGGTGCGGCCTTGGCCATCGAGATAGGCTACGCGCCACCACCACATCTCTCCGGTTATCCGGACCCGCATCGTGTCCGCAGACACCGGCGCGGTCAGGTTGCGCGTGAGGCTCAGGCCATAGACGAGGAGCAGCGTGAGCACGACGACGGGGAAGCCTATCCCGCCAATCCAGATGGTCTTCGTTCCGCCGATCTTCGCCTTGAGCCGTTCGCTGCCGAATAAAGCGACCCACAGAGCGGCGACCACGACCACCAGCACAGCGACGCCCATCGTAACCAGAACCCAGGAAAGCGTCGTGATCGATCCGGCATAGGGTCCCGCTGGATCGAATATAGGAAAGCGAGAGGCATCGGACATATCAGCGCTTGCCCGTCGCATAGAGATAAGCTGCGACGTCGCGCGCGTCTTGTGCGCTCAACGGCATCGCCGGCATCGTTGTGCCTGGCAGGGTCGCAGGCGCATTGCGCACATAGGCGGCAAGCACATCCGGCCGGTTCGGCAACCTTCCGGCGATGAGTCCTTGTTCCGCGAAGCCTGCCAGCGAAGGACCACTTTCTCCTCGCGGCCAAAATATACCGGGGATCACATGACAGGCGCCGCATCCCGCGCGCTCGATCAGGGCCATGCCGTGCGCGACATTCGCCTGAGGCATATGGTGCACCTCATCGGGCGGTGACTTGCAGCCAGCGGCGAGCAGCAGCGGCAACAGGGCGCGAAATATCTGCAATTACCCCCCTTTACGCCCTCGGCTCTCAATGTTGCACATCCGGAACCCTTGCGGGGCGTTAGCGGTTCCCATCGGTACGATGGTTTCAAACCGGCTAGCAGCATTCACAATTTTGACGATCTGGCTGTCGGGCTGCGGCCCGGTTGAGCGCGGGGCGGCGGATCGCTTCATCGAGACCGGCGAGATGATCGCGCTGAGCGGCGGCGATGCCGGCGCGGCCAATGCCTGCTTCACATGTCACGGCCTGGATGGACACGGCAATGGCGACGGCACGCCGCGCCTCTCTGGCCAGGACCGCGGCTATATGACAGCGCAGCTTGAAGCTTATGCAAGTGGGCGCCGCCAGCACCCTGAAATGGCGGCCCTAGCTGGCAAGCTAACGTCCGCGCAACAGGACGCTGTCTCTGCTTATTATGCAGCGATGCCGTTCGCCGCTGTCTCCGCGACAAGCAGCCGATTGGGGGAGCAAGCCGCGGTCCTCTATCATGAAGGCGACCCGGCACGCGGTCTTGCATCCTGCGCCTCCTGCCACGGCGCATCGGGTGAAGGCGCCGGTCCTGCCAATCCGCCGCTAGGCGCGCAGCCGGCCGCCTATCTTGCCGAACAACTCGAGCAATGGCGGGCGGCCAAGCGGCGCAACGATCCGCAAAATGTCATGTTGCGTATCAGCCAGGCGCTTTCTCGCCGGGAATCCGAGGCTCTCGCGGTGTATGCGGCTGCCCTCCCCGGGGGTCTTGCGCATCCGGAATCTCCGGCAGCATCCCGCGCAGCACATCGTGCCGATCCCAAAAATGATGCTTCAGCGCCGCCGCAACGTGCAACGGAATGACGAACAGGAGCGTGATCACCAACATCTGGTGGACACTCTCCGCCAGACCCATAATCTGCCAGCGCAATGTCAGCGGCATCTGGTCGAACGGTAATTTTGGCCAAGGCACGATCCCAGCGAGATAAAGCGGTCCCGGCTCGGCGATCGATGACCACATCACCCACCCGCTCAAGGGCAAGCCGAAAAAGGCGATGTAGAATATATAGTGGATCAGATAGGCGACCCAGGTCTGCCAGCCCTGACTGTCTGCGTCATTTTTCGGTCCCGGGATCATCAGCCGCCAGCCAAACCTCGCGATGGCGAGAAGCAGAATCGGCAATCCGACCGCGCTGTGAACCTGGTAGGCGTAGAGCTTGTCGCCGCCCGCCGGAAGCCAGCTCGTATAATAGCCCCAGCCGAGCTGGGCCATCACCAGGAACGCCATCACCCAGTGAAAGGCTATTCCGACCGGCGAATAGCGGCTGCGCTCGGTATGCGTGCGCGCCCAGGCGCGGAGTTGGCGGATCATGTCGCGAGGGATGCTCTGCGCTCGCGCGCGAACCAGCGCGACGCGAGCGCGAGCGCTGCTGCAAGGTAGATACCCGCACCCGGCGCCCACATGATCAAACCGGCGAGTTGCTGGTCCTCCAGCGGCGTCAAGCCCCAGGCGAGTGGGCCAAGGGCATGCGGCGCATAGAGCGGCGTGCCGGTAAAGGTGAGCAGCGCGCCAAGCAGTCCCATCTGCACCATGGTCGCCAGCAGTGCGGCGATCCCCGCCGGGAGCGACGCATGTCGCACCGCCCGCCACAAGGCCAGCGCGGTGAGCAGCAGGCTCGCCTGCATCAACCAATACACCGCCTCGTTCGATAGCGCCGCTTCATAGACGGGAGGCGCGTGCCAGATCCAGAAGGTCGCAGTATGAAGTCCCGTCCACAGGGCCAGTCCGCCAGGAACGCGTTTCGCCGGCAGCGCAGCGGCCAGCAGTGGTGCCACGACTGCAGTCAGCGCCAGGTGATGCACCGCCCGCGCCGAAAACAGCGCCGAGGTCAGCGCGCAGAAGGGCGAGACAAGCAGCAGCGCCAGCAGCGCGATCGCTGTCAGGAAATAGCGTCGCTGGGCACTCGTGGTTGGGCCGAACTTCAGGAAGACCGCAGTTCCGAACAGCAGTGCCGCGATGAGCAATGGATCGAGGTTCCACCGCGCAAGCAACTCGCCCGGGACGGGTGCGGCGCCGCAGTAGGGAAGCCAGACGGCGGATTGGTCCAACACTATGGGGCCTTGATTGAATTGTGCGCTTGTTACGGAACCGATCGCAGCCGGGTCGGTTCCCTTGCAAAGGGAGGGTCCGATGCCGGACGATATCACAACGCGTCCGCGCAACCGCTCGCTGTTGACCATGATCGTCGGTGCGGTTCTCGCGGCGATTGGAGTTGTGCTCGCGATCGGCGGCGCCTGGCTAGCGCTGCTGGGTGGAAGCGTCTTTTATCTCCTGGCGGGACTCATGCTCGGCATCTCCGGCGTACTTCTGATCCGGGGACGCACACTTGGCGCCCTACTGTACATCGGCATCTATTTGTTTTCCGTCATCTGGGGTTTCGCCGAGGCCGGGTTGGACGGCTGGGCGCTGATTCCCTTCACCGTTGGCCCAACCGTACTGCTGGTCCTGGTGCTGCTCACGCTGCCCATCCTTCAACCACTTCGCTGGCGCTGGCGATCCGCATTCGGCCTATCGGTGGGCGCCGTCCTTGTGCTGGCCCTCGGGGGTTTCGCGATCTCTCGAATCAACCAGCCTCAGGTTGGGCCGATGCCGGGCCTGATCGCCTCGAGCGTTGCAGATCCCTCGCCCCTTCGGCCCGGCACCGACTGGCCGGCCTATGGTGGCAGCCACGCGGCGCAGCGCTTTTCTCCACTCGCCCAAATCACACCTGAGAATGTCGGGAAGCTTAGGCGGGCCTGGATCTATCACACAGGCGACATGCCAAAGGGCGATCCCAAGAAGAGCAAATACGGTGCCGAAACGACGCCGCTCAAGGTGGGTAACGCATTGTATCTCTGCTCGGCGACCAATATCCTGATCGCGCTTGACCCCGCCACCGGCAAGCAGCGTTGGCGCTATGACCCGCAGGTGCCGGACGAGTGGATTCCCTATACCGCCGCCTGCCGTGGCGTCACCTATTACGCCGTGCCGGGGGCACAAGCGAACAGCGACTGCGCCACACGCATCATCGAAGGCACGCTCGACGGGCGCCTCATCGCGGTGGATACGCGCACAGGTCGCCCCTGCGCCGGGTTTGGAGCGAACGGAGCCGTCGACATCAAGCGCGGCATGGGTGCGGTCGCGCCCGGCATGGTCTCGATCACCTCGCCACCGACCATCGTGCGCGGGGTCATCGTCACCGGCCATCAGGTGCTCGATGGCCAGGAGCGCAGCGCGCCCTCGGGCGTGATCCAGGGTTACGACGCGGTGACCGGTATAAAGCGTTGGGCCTGGGATATGGTCAATCCCGACTGGACTGGCGATCCACCGGAGGGAAAGGAATATGCTCGCGGTACGCCCAATATGTGGACCACCGCGAGCGGCGACGAGGCGCTCGGACTTGTCTATCTGCCAATGGGCAATGGACTTGTAACGGATTTGC
>NZ_CAVK010000254.1 GCF_000382885.1 Sphingobium indicum BiD32 | reverse complement strand
CAGAGTTTGCAACAGAGCCAACGATACTGTACGGTCCATTTTTGCGTTGACTTGGAGCGCGGCGCGGGTTTACCCAAAGGGCAACCGAGGCGTTGAAAATGTTCTCGGAGGTACATGGAGAGGAGAACCCATCATCGCACGGATGGGGCCGGAAAGCGTCGCGGATGCCGCGGTTTTCCTCAGTTCCGAAGAGAGCAGATTTATCACCGGGCAGACGCTGTTCGTCGATGGCGGAGCGATCATGCACTGACACATGGCGGCTTCGATCCGGGAGACGAGTTCGGACGAAGCCAAGGAAGAGGGGAGGATGACGATGAAGACGACACGTTTTCTAAACGGCGCACTTCGGATCAGCACAAGCATGGCGGCAACGGCCATGACGCTGCTGATGGCGGCACAGGCGCAGGCTCAGGAGCAGCCGCAGGGGCAGCCTCAAGGGCAGGGCGAAACGGCGGCGGAATCGCCGCGCGGCATAGATGAGATCGTCGTGACCGCACGCAAGCGAGCGGAACGGCTTTCGGAAGTCCCGGTTTCGGTCAGCGCGGTAACGGGCGAGGGACTGGCGAACCTTGGCATCACCAAGACGTCCGAGGCGGTTCAGCTGGTTCCTGCCGCCAAGATCGTGATTCAGGATCTCGGCACATCGGCTTATCTGCGCGGTGTGGGTTCGGGCTCCTTCAATCCCGGCTTCGAGCAGACCGTGGGTCTGTTCGTCGATGGCGCCTACTATTCGCGCGCGGCCTGGGCGCGTGCCGGTCAGCTGGATATCGAGCGGGTGGAAGTGCTGAAGGGACCGCAGGGCGTGCTCTTCGGCAAGAACACCGTGGCCGGCGCGATCAACATCACGTCCAAGAAGCCGACGGATGAATTCGAAGCCTATGTCCGCGCGGCCTATGAATTCGAGGCAAGCGATCAGGCCAGCATCGAGGGGGCGATTTCCGGGCCGCTCAATGCCGATCATACGCTCAAGGCACGCCTCGCGATGCGCTACAGCGACGAGTCCAAGGGCTACATCAAGAACAATGCGCCGGGTGGCCCTGACGGCCCCATCAACGACCAGTTCCTGACGCGCGGCACGCTGACCTGGGAGCCGTCGAGCAATTTCGACAGCACGCTGAGCGTCACTTACGTGAAGTCCGATACGAAGGGATCTTCGGCGGAGGTCTTCCGCTGCGAGCCGCGTGCACCGGCAGCGGGCGATCCGCCGTCGCTCAACACCGCGCTTGCGGTGGGCGCCAGCCACGAGGACTGCAAGGCCAACTTCCGGAATTCCAGCATCAACCTCGATCCGGCGAGCGCGGCTGTAGTCAGCGCGATCACAGGGGAGCAGATCGATCCGGTCGACAACGGCGACCGCTTCCGGGGCCTGGCGCTGACCAATACGGCGAACTGGCATGCCGGCGATCTGACGCTGACCTCGGTGACCAGCTATATCCGCCACAACCAGCGCAACTACTCCGAAATCGACAACACCGACGTGCCGTTCACGACGCTGCGCCGGTATGAGCGGTTCAACACCTTCATGCAGGAACTGCGGCTGGCCTCTCCGCGCGAGAACAAGCTGTCGTGGGTGGCAGGCGCCTACTTCGAGCGTTCGAACCTTGAATTCATCGAGGACGATTCTGCTTACATCTTCCCCTATCCGGGCTTCCCCGCGCCCGCTCCAGGAACGGTCGTTCCGCCTTCGGGCACATGGTACAAGCGGTCCGACCAGAACGGGCGTTCGATCGCGCTGTTCGGCGAGGCGACCTTCGCCTTTACCCCCACGCTCGAACTCAGCGCGGGCCTTCGCTACACCAATGAGCGCAAGGACATCGATCACCGCGTCTGCGTAGGTCCGCTGAACCATCCCACCTGCGGGATCACGTCCGACGATACGCCGGCCATCGTGCCGCTGATCGCGGAAGACCTGCACTATCGCGCCAAGCTGAAGGAGAACAACCTCTCGCCCGCCGTGACGCTGCGCTGGCGACCCAACCGCGACGTGATGGCCTATGCCTCGTTCAAGCAGGGCTTCAAGGCCGGTGGTTTCGACATGGAGATGCGCAACCTGCCGGCGCAGCTTACCGCAGGCCCGCCGACCCGCGTGGACTCCAACGGCGATGGCATTCCCGATGCCTTCGTGTTCAAGAACGAGAGCGTGAACGCCTATGAAGTGGGCACAAAGCTGACGTTCCCGGCCGCCAATCTTCAGGTCAACATCGCGCTGTTCCAGAACGACTTCAAGAACCTGCAGGTATCGCAGTTCGATGGCATCGCTGGTCTCAACATCGTCAACGCGGGCAAGTCGCGTTCGCGCGGTATCGAAGTGGATGCGCGCTGGCGGCCCATCGACAGGCTGACGCTGGGCGGCAGTCTCTCGCTCCTCGATTCCAAGTTCCTCGACTTCCCGGGGGCGCAGTGCCCGAGCGATGCGACGGCTGGCGAGGTCAGCGGGGTGACGCCCACCGGGTCTCCGGCCTGCAACCTCAAGGGCCGACGCACGGCCTTCGCGCCCAAGGCGGCGTTCACGCTGACGGCGGACTACACCGTTCCGCTCACCGGTCCGTGGGAACTGGCTCTGAGCGGTGCTGCGCAGCATTCCAGCAAGTACTTCATGGAGAACACCGGCGAGCCGGAGAACATGCAGCAGGCTTACTGGAAACTGGACGCCCGCGTAGCCCTGCAGACCTCGCGCTGGAGCATCGCGCTGGTCGGCCGCAACCTGACCAATACGCTGACCTACTCGCACGCGACGTCGGTGCCGCTGGCAGGGCCGGGATACTTCTTCGGCTTTGTCGAGAAGCCCCGCACTCTGGCCGTGGAGGTTGGCGCCAAGTTCTGACGGCTGGCATCGTTGAACGATCACTGATGAACGGCCCGGTTCTGGTGGACCGGGCCGTTTGTTGTTCGGGATGCGCGAGTCGCTTGTTGGGAGGCTTCGTGATGCTGTCAGAGGGGCGGCGCAGGGGTGACCGTCGGCTAGCGAATTAGGATCACAACGTTTTCAGAAATTTTAGATGATTAACATTTGCATTGCTTTTTATATCATTGAAAAAACGTTGAAATCATAATTAGTAAACGATTACAGAAAATGGCTGTTTGCACGGCTCTGTTGCAAAAATCGTGAAGCTTGAGCATGCTTGGCGGAGATT
>NZ_CAVK010000255.1 GCF_000382885.1 Sphingobium indicum BiD32 | reverse complement strand
CCCCTGACAGGGGAGGTGGCTGGCCGCAGGCCAGCCGGAGAGGTGTCACCCTCTCGATAGGGCAACACCCCTCCGTCAGAACTTCGTGCTGCCACCTCCCCCATAGGGGGAGGATTTATATCTATCGGCGGAATATCCCGACCATCTCGACATGAGTGGACCAGCGAAACTGGCCGACCGGGCGGACCTGATCCAGCCGATATCCGCCCGCCAGCAAGTGCGCGGCATCCCGCGCAAAGCTCGCTGGATTGCACGACACATAGGCGATCACCGGCACGCTCGCCTGCGCCAGTTGCATCACCTGCTCCCGCGCCCCCGCGCGCGGCGGATCGATCACCACGGCGGCAAAGCGGTTCAACTCTTCAGGCGTCAGCGGACGGCGGAACAGGTCGCGATGATCCGCCACCATCCGCCGCTGCGCCCTTTGCCCCGCCAGCTTGAGCGCCAGCACGACGTCGCGCGCGCCCTCCGCCGCATAAACCGGCCGCGCCGCCCCCAGCGCCAGCGCGAATGTGCCAAGGCCACAGAACAGGTCCGCCACCGCGCCCGTTTCCGGCATGGCGTCCCGCACCATTGCCACCAGCGCCGCCTCACCATCAGGCGTGGCTTGCAGGAAGGAGAAGGGCGGGAAGGCCACCTGCACGCCGCCAAATGTCATAGTCGCCGCCTCCGGCTCCCAGCGTGTCTGCGGCCCGTCGCCCTCGTCGATCGTCAGCCGCGCCAGCCCGTTGGCGCGGGCGAAATCGCCCAGCCCCTCGTCCGCCGCTAGCCCCTCGACCTTCACCCCCTCCAGCAGCAGGTCGACGCCCTGGTCGATCAGCGACATGCGCACATGCGCCGCCCGCTTGTCCGGCAGGATCAGCCGCAGCAGCCCGCGCAACGGCGCTAGCAGCGCAAACAGCCGCGGGTCCAGCACGGCGCACATCTGCAAATCGATCAGCCTATGGCTGCCCGCCTCGGCAAAGCCGATGGTGATCGTCTTGCCCGCCCGCGTCGCGCGCAGCGATGCCCGCCGCCGCGTCATCGGTGGCGAAATATGCGGCGGCAGCACTGTCTTGGCCTCGACACCCTGCCCCGCCAGCGCGCCAACGACCCGCCCGGTGACGAAATCGGCCAGGCTGGCCTCGTCCACATGCTGCAATTCGCACCCGCCACAGGTCGGAAAATGGACGCAGGGCGGTTCGACGCGATGCGGCCCGGCGATGGTCGTGCCATCGGCGCACAATCGGTCGCCCGGTGCAGTCAGTGCCGCATGGCGGCCATCGGCGGTGATGCCATCGCCCTTGGCAGCGATGCGGATGATGATGTCTGGGTCAGTGTCGGTCACAATCGCGCGGCGATAGCCGCTGGCAGCGTTGCAAGCAAATCATCGGCGATAAAAGCCGCGCCCGCCCGCCGCGCCGCATCGCCATGCAGCCACACTGCCTCACCCGCCGCCGCAAAGGCATCACCCGTCACCGCCAGCCGCCCGGCAACCAGCCCCGCCAGCACATCGCCGGTCCCGGCGGTGGAGAGCCAATGCGACGCACCCGACGCCACCGCCACCCGTCCGTCCGGCGCTGCGATCACGCTGTCCGCGCCCTTGTAGATGATCACTGCGCCGCTGCGCGCTGCCGCCGCCCGCGCCCGGTCGATCTTGCTGCCCGGCAAATCACCGAATAGCCGAACGAATTCCCCCTCATGCGGCGTCAGGATCGCGCCATCCGGTATTTCCTCGATCCCGATCAACGTCAGCGCATCGGCATCCAGCACCAGTCGATGACCACAGCCCAGGACCATATCGAGCCGCGCCCGCGCCACCGCATCACGCCCCAGCCCCGGCCCGACCAGCACCGATGCCAGCCGCCCATCGTCCAGCGAACAGCCCAGCGCCTCGACCGTCCCGGCATCCTGCGTCACGATCGCGTCGGCCCCATGGCGCAGACCATCCGCCGCCAGCCGTCGCACCATTCCCGCGCCCGATCGTGCCGCCGCCTGCGCCGCCAGCAGGCTGGCCCCGGTCATCGCGCCCCCGACCACCGCCACCAGCCCGCGCGCATATTTATGGTCCGCCGCCCCCGGCGCGCGCAACCGGGGCGGCATCAGCCGGTGAACCCTGTCGGACGCCGGGATGCCGATATCGGCACAGACCAGCCGCGCGACATAGTCGGCAGCAGGATAAAGCAGATGCGCAGGCTTGAGCGCCCCCAACGCGATACAGACGCCGAAATGCGGCACCGCCGACAGCAGCGCGCCGCTATCGGTCTCCACCCCGCTCGGCAGATCAATCGCATAGCTACGGCTCGCCGCCCCGGTCAGTTCGCACAGCCGCGCCGCCACCGCAGGATCAAGTCCTCGCGAAAGGCCAGTGCCAAACAGCGCATCGACCAGTTGCGTCGCGGGCGCAGCCGTCGCGAGATCCTCGACCGGCCCGTCCCACGCCGCCAGCGCCCGGCGACTGGAAACCGTACCGCTCGTCCCCAGCGCCGCCACCCGCACCGGCACGCCCCGCCCGCGCAGCAGCCGGGCGATCACGAAACCATCGCCGCCATTATTCCCCGGCCCGCACAACAGCAGCGTGTCGCGATGGCCACCTGCGCGCCAGATGATCTCCGCCGCCGCCGCGCCCGCCTTTTCCATCAAACCATAGTCATCGACGCCCGCGTCGAACAAAGCCTGTTCCGCGTCCCGCATCTGCGCGGCGGTCAGGATCGGCGTCCCGGCCGTCATGGCGCCGAACCGGCAACCTTCACCGGCAGACGATAGCGGTCGCCGCCAATGCGGATTTCGACCAGCCCGGTTTCGACAATCTGCAACCGCGCCATTTCCGCCCCGTCCGCCGCCTCCAGCCCGCGCCCATCCGCCAGCACCCGGAAGCGCCGAAAACCGCCGTCAGGATGGCGGATCGTCAGCATCTCGCCCCCGCGCTCGATCAGGCAATCCCGCGCCCAACCCGCGTCCGCCCCGATGGCGCAATCGGCCTTGCCGTCATCGACCGGTGCCGTCTCCTGCACCTCATTGCCCAGCTTGCCTGTTTCGCCGCCACAGCCCGCCAGCAGCAGGCACCCCGCCAGCAAGCCCCTCATGCCAATGCACTCCGGCACGCCAGCACTACCGGCCCCAATATGTCCGCAAAACGCCGCTGCCCCGCCGCATCCCCCACCAGATCCTGCCGCATCTCGATCCCCAGATAGGGGATGCCATTCGCTTCGGCATGGCGGTTCATCGTCGCGTTCAATTGCTTGCCCGAATAGGGCAACTGATCCCCCACGATCAGCCCCGCCGCCTCCAGCAAGGGGATCGCGATCCGTGCTGCGCGATCATCCTCATTGTACAGGACGCCAATCTCCCATGGCCGCTGCTGCCCCGGATCGCTGGCCAGATGCGGCGTAAAACTATGCGCCGACAGGATGAAAGGCGCGGTCATGGCGCCCAGCAGCCGTTCGACCTGATGATGATAGGGGTGATGAAACCGCATCATCCGCTGCGCCAGATCGGCGTCGCGATTGCCGGGGATGGCATGGCCGTCGCTCATCACCGGCAGCAGGCCGGGCGCATCCGCCTCGCGATTAAGGTCGATCACCAGCCGCGACACCCCGCCCAATATCGCGGTGCAGCCCAGTTGCGCCGCCAGCAGCGCGCTCACTTGCCCCGCGCCAATATCGATGGCGATATGATTGGCCAGCAATGCCGGATCAATCCCCAGATCAATATCATCGGGCACCCGCGCCGACGCATGATCGGCGATGATCAGCACGTCCAGCGCGCCGCCATCAATCTGGTCAAATGCCTCGCTCATGCCGTCCTGATCCGCGTTTCCATCATCCACCAGTCGCGATGCGCGCCCTGCACGGCCATCGCCGCGTCGGCCATGGCCGCGTCGCTATCGAACAGCGCAAAGCAGGTCGCGCCCGACCCGGACATGCGGGCCAGCCGCAACCCCTCATGCCCCTCCAGCGCCGCCAGCACCTGCGCAATCACCGGCGCTGCCGCCACCGCTGGCGCTTGCAGATCATTGCGCCCCTGCGCCACCAGCGCGTCCAGGCTCGCCGCGTCCAGTGGGCCGCGATCCACCCGGTCCCAATTGTTGAATACCTGTGCCGTGGACAGGCCGACCCCCGGATTGACCAGCAGCATCGCCGTCCCCTCCAGTCCCTTGACCGGATGCCGTCGCAGCCCTTCGCCGCGCCCCGTTACCATCTGCGTCACGCTGGCGACACAGGCGGGCACGTCCGACCCCAGATCGAGCGCCAGCCCGGCCAGCTCCTCCGCCGCGATCCGTACGTCCCATAATCGCGCCAGCAACCGCAGCGTCGCCGCCGCGTCCGCCGACCCTCCGCCAATGCCAGACGCCACCGGCAAAATCTTGGTCAGGCGAATCGCCGCGCCGCGCTGGTCGCCCAGATAGGCTTGCAGCGCGCGCGCCGCCTTCAGCACCAGATTGCCCGGCCCCGCGTCCAGCGCGCCGCCGAACGGCCCGTCGATGAACAGGTCAATCGCCCCGTCATCGGTCGCGACCGCGCTCAGCCGGTCGCCATGGTCGGCAAAGGCGAACAGGCTCTCCAGCGCATGATAGCCATCGTCCCGCCGCGCCCGCACATGCAGCGCGA
This sequence comes from Sphingobium indicum BiD32, assembly GCF_000382885.1. GTDB lineage: Bacteria > Pseudomonadota > Alphaproteobacteria > Sphingomonadales > Sphingomonadaceae > Sphingobium > Sphingobium japonicum_C. The sequence continues at coordinate 19,835 of NZ_CAVK010000255.1, read as the reverse complement.
CGTTCACCTTGGCATAGGCGGTTTCGATCATCGCTTCCGCATCCAGATCAGGGTGCAGCATATTCTGGCTTCAATCCCTGCTCCACCTTGGCCGCGATCCGCGCCACGCCGTCGCCTTGCGCAAACAATGACGCCCGCGACCAGGCATAGCGTGCCTCGTACCGCCGCCCTGCGCTCCACAATGCGTCGCCCAGATGCTCGTTGATCGTCGCATCGCCCGGCGCGCCCGCAGCTGCCCGCTCCAGCACCGGCAACGCGCGCGCGACATCGCCAGTCACATAATGCGCCCAGCCCAGCGAATCGGCGATCGAGGCATCCTGCGGTTTCAGCGCGCTCGCCTTCTTGATCAGGTCCAGCGCCGCCGCGACATTCTGCCGCCGCTCGATCTGCGCATAGCCCAGATAGTTCAGCACCATCGGTTCATTGGGCGCCAGCGCCGCCGCCCGCTCCAGCACAGCGCGCGCCTCGTCCCAGCGCTTGCCTTGCTCCAGCGCGCTGCCCTCGAACAGCAGCAGCGCCCAGGGCAATTCCCCTTCGCCATAGCCCGCCTGCGCCGCGCGGAAAGCCGCCGCCGCGCCGTCGAAATCTTCGCTGTCCGCCAGCAACCGCCCCAGCCGCACCTGCCGCTCAGCGCCAGCGTCCGGTTCCGCCGCCAGCTTTTTCGCCAGCGCCAGCGCCGCCTGCGTCTCACCCGACGCCGCCAGAGCATCGACCAGTTCGGCCTGGCCCAGCACGCCATACCAGCCATCGACCGGCACCTTGCGCGCTTCGGCAACGCCGCCCGGCGCCAGCCCGCCCGCACTCAGCAGCCGCGCCGCCACCAGTTGCGCCTCCGCGCCGCCCGAATCGGCAAAGGTCGCAATCCGCGCCAGCCTGATGCCCATCGCCGTCCCGCTGGGGTCCGATGCGACATCGACCGCCAGCCGCGACAGCAACCGGGCATAGCCCTGCACCGGGGTCACCGCCGCCGCCTTCACCTTGCCCCGCGCCAGATCAGCCCGCGCCCGCGCAAACGCCGCCTCGCCGGGCGGTATCAGCATCAGCGCCTCCGCCTTCGCGCCGCGCCCTGCCAGTTGCGCCGCCAGTGTCAGCCGTAGCGCCGCACTTTCCCCGCCACGCAGCGCAATCGCGCGGCGGATCGCTGGCACCGCCGCCGTCAGATCGCCATTGCCCAGCGCCTGCAAAGCCACATGCTCATCGACATAACGCTGCGCCAGCGCGGCAAAACGGTCCTGCCCCGCCACCACCGGCGCGGCGTAATGGCCCTCGCCCAAGCTGATCCAGCTGGTAATGATGGGTGCCAGGAAAGAAAAATTCCCTTCCTCCACCATTCGCGCGGTCATCTCCCGCGCACGCGCCCAATCTTTGCGCCCCAGCGCCTCACCGATCAGCAGCAGCGTGCCCTCGCGCGGCAACGCGCCCTGCTCCTCCAGCAACGCTGCCGATCGCAGCGCCAGCGCCCGGTCGCCGCTTTCCAGCGCCTGGACATAGGATCGCCGCGCCACCTCGACACTGGCCGGATCGAGCGCCAGCGCCGCGCGGTAACTGTCCACCGCCAGTCCCATCGCCCCATCCCCGTCCGCCAGCCGCGCCCGCGCATAGGCGTGCAGCGCGCCTTGGCGATCGACCGACGCCCCGGCGGGCACTGCCACCGGGACCGTCAGCATTATGAACGGGATCAGGCGCTTACATATTGGGATAGTTCGGTCCTCCACCGCCTTCGGGGACGACCCAGTTGATATTCTGGGTCGGGTCCTTGATGTCGCACGTCTTGCAATGGACGCAATTCTGCGCGTTGATCTGGAAACGGGGATTGCCCTCTTCCTGACCGACCACTTCATAAACGCCTGCGGGACAATAACGCTGCGCAGGCTCGTCATAAAGGGGCAGATTGTAGCTGATCGGGATCGCGGGATCCTTCAGCTGCAAATGGACCGGCTGGTCCTCTTCATGATTGGTGTTCGACAGGAACACCGAAGAGAGGCGATCGAAACTCACCACCCCATCGGGCTTGGGATAGGCGATCTTCGCGCAAGCCTCCTTGGGCCAGATTTTCTCATTGTCCGCCTTGTGCTTCATCGTGAAGGGCAGGCCGATCTTGAGCGTCCGCATCCACATGTCGATGCCCGCCAGCATCGTGCCGATCGTGCCGCCAAACTTGCTCAGCAACGGCTCGGCATTCTTGACCAGCTTCAGCTCGTCCGCGATCCAGCTCGACCGCAACACATCTTCATAGTCGGTCAGGACGTCGCTGCCACGCTGGCTCTGCACGGCCGCAAAGGCCGCCTCGGCCGCCAGCATCCCCGATTTCATCGCGGTATGCGTGCCCTTGATCCGTGGCACGTTCACAAAGCCCGCCGAACAGCCGATCAGCGCGCCGCCGGGGAACACCAGCTTGGGCACCGACTGCCAGCCACCCTCGTTGATCGCCCGCGCGCCATAGGAGACGCGCCGCCCGCCTTCGAGATATTTGCGGATGTCCGGGTGCTGCTTCCAGCGCTGGAATTCCTCGAACGGGTAGAGATGCGGGTTGCGATAACCCAGCCCCACGACAAAACCCAACGCCACCTGGCCATTGGCCTGATGATAGAGGAAGCCGCCGCCATAGGCATCGGTCAGCGGCCAGCCCTGCGAATGGATCACAAGACCGGGCTGGTGCATCGCGGGATCAATGTCCCACAATTCCTTCATGCCTAGCCCATAGACCTGCGGCTCACATTCTGCATCGAGCGCGAACTGGCGCTTCAATATCTTGGTCAGGTGACCGCGCGCGCCCTCGGCAAAGAAAGTATATTTCGCGTGCAGCTCCAGACCGGGCTGATAATCGCCCTTCCTGTTGCCTTCCCGGTCGATGCCCATGTCGCCGGTCGCCACGCCCTTTACGCTGCCATCCTCATTATAGAGAATCTCGGCAGCTGCGAATCCGGGGAATATCTCGACGCCCAGCCCTTCGGCCTGCTCGGCCAGCCAGCGGCACAGATTACCCAGCGATCCGGTATAGGTGCCCTTATTGTGCATCCAGCCCGGCGTCATGATGTGCGGCATCGCCATTTTGCCGCTCTTGGTCAGGAACCAGTGCTGGTTGTCGGTCACCGGCGTTTCGGCAAGGCTGCAACCCATGTCGCGCCATTCCGGCAGCAATTCGTCCAGCGCTTTGGGATCGATCACCGCGCCCGACAGGATATGGGCACCGATTTCCGATCCCTTTTCCAGCACGCACACGGCCAGTTCCTGCCCCGCATCATTGGCCAGTTGCTTCAGCCGGATCGCCGCAGACAGTCCCGCTGGTCCCCCGCCGACGATGACCACGTCATAGGGCATCGATTCCCGTTCGCTCATAATCCCTCCATTGGGCCACCGGCGGGCTGCACCCCGCGCATCCGGTCGCCTTATTCCTCCAACACTTTACCAGCCAAGGCGATGAAGAATCTTGACCCCCTCGTCAACCTCTGGCCCTAGTTGTTGGTGATGCGGGGAATATTGCAGGATGAAGCGGCGGCTGCCGACGCCTATATGGCGTGGTGGAAGCTTGCAGGCGTGGATTGCGCCGTCGGCGAATCGCCGGTCAACTGGTTGCGTCCCTTGCCTGTCGCCGATGCGAAGGGGGTGATTCGCGCATCTGCCACTCCCGTCACCGTTCAGGAAAAGCCACAAAGCCTCGATTCGTTCCTTAACTGGCTAGCGACCGATCCCACCCAGCCTGAACGTCGCTGGCCCGGCGCGCCCATTCTGCCAACCGGGGGCGAAGCAGCCGCGCTGATGGTCGTTACCGACCTGCCCGACCCGGCGGACATGGCTATGGGGCAATTGCTCGCCGATCGCGCAGGCGCGCTGTTCGACGCGATGCTCCGCGCGATCGGGCTGGACCGTTCTGCCATCCATCTGGCCTCGCTGTTCACCGCCCGCCCGCCCGGCGGCATGGTGGAGGCGGCCGATCTTTCCGCCGTCGCCGACCGGATGCGCGCCCATGTCGCACTGGCCCGCCCCCGCCGGCTGCTGCTGCTCGGCGATCGGACGATCCGTGCGCTGCTTCCGACGGATGCGGCCACGACCCGCGATGGTTTACGCGACTTTAACCATGAAGGCGGCATTGTGCCTGCCGTCGCCACATTTCATCCCCGCCTGCTGCTGACCCAGCCAGCGGCGAAAGCGGAATGTTGGCGCACCCTGCAAAGCCTGATCGAGGAAGCCCGTCCGTGATTCGTGCCGCGACCCAAATTTCCAGCCTCGCCCTGATCGCGCTGGGGCTGGCTGCCACGCTTCCCGCCCGCGCCGAAACCGCTCCGATTTCTCCCGCGCTGACCGCTGCGCCCGCTTCGCCGCTACTGCTCAGTGATGGGGCCAAGGCCAGCTACCGCGCCATCTTCACCGCCTTGCAAAGCCAGCAATGGACCGAAGCGAAAACGCTGATCGGCGCACTGGACGCGCAGGACGCCGTCCGTCCGTTGGCTTTGTCCGAACTCTATCTCGCGAAGGGATCGCCCAGGGTCGAACTATTCGACCTGCTCGACCTCATCAACAAGGCCGCCTGGCTGCCCAAGGCCGATCAGCTTTCCCGCCTCGCCGAAAAGCGCGGCGCGACCATGTTGCCCGCCCTGCCGCAGGTGCAGAAAATGGTGTGGCTGGGGTCCGCGCCCCGCCGCGAATATGTCGGGTCGACCAAGAGCGATACGCTGGCGATCGCCCTGGCGGGCCAGATCCAGAATTTCGTCAAGGCGGACGATCCGGTCGGCGCCGAAGCGCTGCTCGCTACCGGCGAAACCGGCCTGACGCCCGAAGGGCTGACCGAGGTGCGCCAGCGGGTCGCATGGGCCTATTATATCGAAAATGACGACACCAATGCCCGCCGCATGGCCGCCCGTGCGCTGGAAACCCGCACCGGCGGCGACTGGACCGTGCAGGCGCACTGGACCGCGGGGCTGGCCGCATGGCGTCAGAATGACTGCCGCGCCGCCGCCCCTGCCTTCGCCAATGTCGCCGCCTTTGCCACCAACGCGGACATGCGCGCGGCTGGTGCCTATTGGGCCTCGCGCGCTTACATGGTCTGCGGCGAAGCGCCCAAGGTTGCCAATTATCTCAAACTCGCCGCCCGTTCCGACGAAACCTTCTACGGCCTGCTGGCGCGCGAATCGCTGGGGATGCCGCTGGGCGCTGCGCCGGTGGCCACCCGTTTTGGCCAAGCGGAATGGCTGGCGCTCAAGGACAGTCCCAATGCACGCGCCGCCATCGCCCTTGCGGCGATCGGCGATTCCGCCCGCGCCGACGAAATGCTGCGCTATCAGGCGAAGATCGGCGGCACCGGCCAATATGACGCGCTGCTCCGCCTTGCCAGCGCGCTCAATCTGCCCGCGACCCAGTTGTGGCTGGCCCATAACGGCCCGGCGGGGAAGCAACCGGCCAGCTTCGCGCGCTTCCCTGCACCCGACTGGCGGCCCGATGGCGGCTGGCGGGTCGATCCCTCGCTGATCTACGCCCATACCTTGCAGGAATCGGGCTTCCGTTCCGATGTCGTCAGCAGCGCGGGCGCACGCGGCCTGATGCAGGTGCGTCCCGGCACTGGCAGTGACATGGGGCTGGCGTCCGCCGCGCAACTCTTTGTCCCATCGACCAATATGGAATTTGGCCAGCGCTATCTGGAAGCGCTGCGCGACATGAGCGCGACCGGCGGCCTGCTGCCCAAGGTGATGGCCGCCTATAATGCCGGTCCGTTGCCGGTCGAACGCTGGAACAGCCAGGTCAAGGACAAGGGCGACCCGCTCCTGTTCATGGAATCGCTGCCCTATTATGAAACCCGCGCCTATGTGAACATCGTCATGCGCAATTACTGGATGTACCAGATCCAGGCGAAGGGCACCGCCGATTGCCTGACCGGCATGGCGCAGGGCATGTGGCCGACCTTCCCCAATAGCAAGGGGGTGAAACTCGTTCGCCTGAGCCAGTCTGACGGTCGCGCCAGCCCCACCGCGTCAATGGGTGGCGGCGCAGACTGATGCCGATTGACGAAAGCCGGACCTTCATCCCCGTCCGCATCGCAGTCCTGACGGTATCCGATACACGCAGCGCGGCGGATGATCGCTCCGGCGACACGCTGGTCGAACGACTGGAAAGCGCGGGCCATATATTGGCCGCCCGCTATATCGAACGCGACGACAAATCGGCCATCGTTGCCCGGCTCCATGCCTGGATCGACGACCCGGAAGTCGACGTCATCCTCACCACCGGCGGCACCGGCGTTACCGGCCGCGACATCACGCCCGAAGCGCTGGCGCAGGTACAGGACAAGGAAATTCCGGGTTTCGGCGAACTGTTCCGCTGGCTCAGCTACCAGACGATCGGCACGTCCACCATCCAGTCCCGCGCCACCGCCTGCGTCGCGCGCGGCACCTATATTTTCGCGCTCCCCGGCTCGACCGGCGCGGTAAAGGATGCGTGGGACGGCATATTGGCCAGCCAGCTCGACAGCCGCTTCCGCCCCTGCAACTTCGTCGAACTCATGCCCCGCCTGACGGAGCGCTGACCCGAAACTGCCATATGCGATATGGGCTAGCTTTGCGAACTTCCGTTTGACCTTTTGTTCCTTTTATGTTCTTATCTCCTTATGGGAATGGAAAAGGGAAGAGGCGCTACACTCAACACGGAAAGTTCGCGTTTTTCCATGCCCCAACGCGAAATCGACGGCGACTGGCTCGACGCGGTGGCCGATATAGATGGCCCCATTCCCCGCCGCCGGACGCAGGTGACGATCGAACATCCCCGCACCATCATCGCCCGCAATATTTCGCCAGACATAGGCTTCGACCAGTCGATCAACGCCTATCGCGGCTGCGAACATGGCTGCATCTATTGCTACGCCCGTCCATCCCACGCTTATCATGATCTGTCGCCGGGTCTGGATTTTGAAACAAAGCTGTTTGCCAAGCCGGACGCCGCCAAACTGCTCCGCGCCGAACTGTCCAGGGCAAGTTACACCGTCATGCCCATCGCATTGGGCACCAATACCGATCCCTATCAGCCGATCGAGAAGGATTGGGGGATTACGCGGGCGATATTGGAATTGCTGGCGGAATGTCGCCATCCTGTGTTCATCACCACCAAATCCGACCGTATCCTGCGCGATATCGACCTGCTCACCGCCATGGCGCGCGATACGCTGGTGTCGGTCGCGATCTCAATGACGACGCTGGACCCGGCGGTCGCCCGCACGCTGGAGCCACGAGCGCCGCATCCGCTGCGCCGAGTGGAGGCAATCCGGCAATTGGCCGAGGCTGGCGTGCCGGTCTATGCCAGCCTCTCGCCGATCATCCCGGCCATCACCGATCATGAAATTGAGAACATCGTCGCCCGCGTCGCCGCCGCCGGTGCGCGCGAAGTGACCTATATCCCCGTCCGCCTGCCCCATGAAGTCGCCCCGCTGTTCCGCGCCTGGCTCGACGCCCATTATCCCGATCGCGCTTCGCGGGTGATGGCGATCATCCGCGATCTGCGCGGTGGACGCGACAATGACCCCAATTTCGGCAGTCGGATGCGCGGACAAGGCGTGTGGGCCGACCTTATCCGCACCCGTTTCGTGAAGGCCCGAAAGCGCGCCGGACTGGGTGCGGAACGTCTTACGCTGCGCACCGACCTGTTCCGCCCGCCCGAAGGCACGCAGATGCGGCTGCTATGATGATCAGCCGACCAGTCGCATCCCGGCGCGCCGGTTGCGCGTCCTGTAGCCATCCTGCGTCGCTTCCATCCGCTCGAAACGGTGGATGGACAGGTTGGGGATCACAGACATGGCATCGACCTGATCCGCGCCCAGCAGGAAATCATCGCCCAGGAACAGCCGCACCGCCTGCCCGTTCGCAGCCGGCGTGCGCAGGAACAATTCGCTCCGCCCGCCCCGGCTCTGCGCCATGAGCGCCGCCAGCGCTTCGACCGCCGCCGGATCGGTCGCATCGACCACCAGTTCCATCCGCGACGCGCTGGCGATCAGCTTGAACGGCTCGATCTTGCGCACCGTCACACGCGGCGTTTCTTCGCCCGGCAGCCGGTCCAGCTCGACATAAAGCAGCGCGCAATCGCCATCGCGCGCCAGTTCCTCGATCGCCTTGCAGGCATCTTCCTCGAAACAACTGGCCTGAAACTGGCCGCTACTGTCGGAGAAAGTGGCATTGGCATAACGCGCCCCGCGCTTGGTCTCGCGCCAGCGCACATCCTCGACCATCGCCGCCATCACCCCGGTGGCGCGCGCCTCCCCGGTCAACGGTTCGGCGCAGATCGCGCCATAGCTTTTGGCACCCCGCGCATCGGCCAGATGGCGGTAACGATCGACCGGGTGGGCCGAGAAATAGAAGCCGAACGCCTCCTTCTCCTGCGCCATCCGATCCGCCACCGACCAGGCCTGATGCGGCGGGATACGCACATCGGCATGGGGCGTTTCGACGTCACCAAACAGCCCGCCCTGCCCGCTTTCCCGTGCCTGCGCCGCGCTAGACGCCACGCTCAATATCGTCTCGGCAGCGGCATGGACGCCCGCCCGGTCGGCATGGATCGCATCGAACGCGCCAGACGCCGCCAGGCTCTCCAGCTGCCGCCGGTTCAGCAAACGCGGCTCGATCCGGTCGGCAATGTCATCCAGGCTCTTGAATGGCCCGCCCGCATCCCGTTCCGCGACCAACTGGTCCATCGCCTTCTCGCCCACGCCTTTCAGGCCACCCAGCGCGTAGCGCACGGCATAGCCCAGACGCGGATCATCCCCCTCATGCGGAACCGGCTCGACCGAGAAGTCCGCCTGGCTGCGATTGATGTCGGGAGCCAGACAGGTCAGCCCCATGCGCCGCATATCGTCCACGAACACAGTCAGCTTGTCGGTCAGATGGATATCAAACGCCATCGACCCGGCATAGAATTCCGCCGGATAATGCGCCTTGAGCCACGCCGTCTGATAGGCGAGCAAAGCATAAGCCGCAGCGTGCGACTTGTTGAAACCATAGCCCGCAAATTTGTCGATCAAGTCGAACAGTTCGTTCGCCTTGGCAGGCTTGATGTCGCTGGCGGCGCAACCCTCGACGAAGCGCGAACGCTGCGCGTCCATCTCCGCCTTCACCTTCTTGCCCATCGCCCGGCGCAACAGGTCGGCGTCGCCCAGGCTGTAACCCGCCAAAATCTGCGCGGCCTGCATCACCTGTTCCTGATAGACGAAGATGCCGTATGTCTCTTCCAGGATCGGTTTCAGCAATATGTGCGGATATTCAATCTCCTCCTGCCCATTCTTGCGTCGCCCGAACATCGGGATATTGTCCATCGGGCCGGGGCGATAGAGCGACACCAGCGCGATGATGTCGCCGAAATTGGTCGGACGCACGGCGGCCAGCGTCTTGCGCATCCCCTCCGATTCAAGCTGGAACACACCGACCGTGTCGCCACGCTGGAGCAGGTCATAGACCGCACTATCGTCCCAACTGAGCGTATCAAGCTCGATCGTGACGCCTCGCGCCGCCAGCAATTGCACCGCCTTCTGCAACACCGACAGGGTTTTCAGACCCAGAAAGTCGAACTTAACCAGCCCCGCGCCCTCGACATATTTCATGTCGAACTGGGTGACCGGCATGTCCGATCGCGGATCGCGGTAGAGCGGGACGAGTTGCTGCAACGGCCGGTCGCCGATGACCACGCCCGCCGCATGGGTGGAACTGTGGCGCGGAAAGCCCTCCAGCTTCATCGCATAGTCGATCAGCCGTTTGACCTGCGCGTCATTGTCATATTCCGCGCGAAACTCCGACACGCCGTTGAGCGACCGTTCCAGCGTCCAGGGATCGGTCGGGTGGTTGGGGACCAACTTGGCGAGGCGATCGACCTGGCCATAGCTCATCTGGAGGACGCGCCCGGTGTCTTTCAGGACCGCGCGGGCCTTGAGCTTTCCGAAGGTGATGATCTGCGCGACATGATCGACGCCATATTTCTGCTGGACGTAGCGGATCACCTCGCCGCGCCGTGTTTCGCAGAAGTCGATGTCGAAGTCGGGCATCGACACACGTTCCGGGTTCAGGAATCGCTCGAACAGCAGGCCGAGTTGCAGCGGATCAAGATCGGTGATCAGCAGCGCCCAGGCGACGACAGACCCTGCGCCGGAACCACGGCCCGGACCCACCGGAATGTCATGGTCTTTGGCCCATTTGATGAAGTCGGCGACGATCAGGAAATAGCCGGGAAAGCCCATCTGGATGATGATGTCCGTCTCGAACTTGAGCCGGTCGAGATAGGGCTGGCGCGCCGCATCGTCGATGATACCCAACTTCGCGAGTCGCGCGTCGAGACCGGCACTCGCCAGATCGCGCAGCATTCGCGCTTCGCCCTCGATATCGCCAGCCAGACTGGGCAGGATCGGCTTTCGCTTGGGCGCGGCGACGGCGCAGCGCTGCGCGACGACCAGCGTATTGGCCAGCGCTTCGGGCAGATCGTCGAACAGGCGACGCATTTCAGCCGCCGGTTTCATCCACGCATCGGGCGAACTGGTGCGTCGGTCGGGCATATCGACATAGGCGCTGTCGGCGATGCACAGCATGACGTCATGCGCGGCATGGAAATGGGGTTCGGTAAAACAGGTCGGGTTGGTCGCGACCAGCGGCAGGTTGCGGGCATAGGCCAGATCCAGCAATTCCGGCTCCGCTTTCCCTTCTACCGGATCGAGCCGACGACAGATTTCGATATAGAGCCGGCCGGGGAACAGCGCTTCCAGCCGCTGTGCATAATCCAGCGCAGCGTCGGGCTGGTCCTCGGCAAACAGCCGTGCCAGCGCGCCCTCGCCACCTGCGGTCAGGGCAATCAGCCCGTCGGTGCGGCCCTCCAGCACATCCAGTCCGACATGCGGCACTTCCTCCAGCGGCCTGTCGAGATGCGCCATCGATACCAGGGCGCACAGATTGTCGTAGCCAGTTTCATCCTGCGCATAGAGGGCCAGCCAGTCATGGACCGGTGCGGCGTTGGCCGGTCGACCCGGCCGCAACACGCCCAGCATCGCACCGATCAGCGGCTGCACCCCCTCGCTCTTGCAGGCGTCGGAAAAGGCCATCGAGCCATAAAGCCCGTTGCGGTCGGTGATCGCGGCGGCGGGGAAACCCAGCGCCTTGGCCTGCTTGGCGATCTTCTTGGGATCGATCGCCCCTTCCAGCATGGTGTAGGAGGAGAAGATGCGAAGCGGAACGAAAGCGGCGTGGGGCATGGGGCACTCTATCCAGAAGGCGTGATTCGTGACCAGCCCTGCTGGAGAAAAGTCTGTGGGTAAGATCGGATCGCTATTCCAATACGCCCTCATGCAGCCGGACGACCCGGTCCATCTTGGCCGCAAGCCGTTCATTATGGGTCGCGACCAGCGCCGCCGATCCTTCTTCGCGCACCAGCCGCAAAAATTCCGCCAGGACGATGTCCGCCGTGCGTTCGTCCAGATTGCCGGTCGGCTCGTCCGCCAGCACCAGCGCGGGTCGATTGGCGAGCGCGCGGGCGACAGCGACGCGCTGTTGCTCGCCGCCCGACAACTGGCTGGGTCGATGGTCGAGGCGATGACCAAGGCCGAGCGATGTCAGCAGCGATTCCGCGCGGGTCCGTGCGACCGCCATGTCCGTGTCGCGAATCACCTGCGGCAGGATGACATTTTCGGTCGCGTTGAAATCCGGCAACAGATGGTGGAACTGATAAACGAAGCCCATCGCATCACGACGCAACCGGGTGCGGCCGTCATTATCGAGTTTGGCTGCTTCCTCGCCATCAATGCGGATCGACCCGTCAAAGCCGCCCTCCAGCAGGCCGACCGCCTGGAGCAAGGTGGACTTGCCGGAACCCGATGGGCCCAGCAGCGCGACAATCTCGCCCTGACCCACGGTCAGATCGACGCCGCGCAGGACATGAATCGTCTCACCGCCCTGGGTGAAACTGCGGGTCAGGCCCGTGACTTTCAAAATGTCATTCATAGCGGAGAACCTGCACCGGATCGGTATTGGCGGCCTTGAAGGCCGGATAAAGCGTCGCGAGAAAGCTGAACACCAGCGCCATGATGCAGATGGTGGCGATCTCCACCGGATCAGCCTGCGAAGGCAATTCGGTCAGGAACCGGATCGACGGATCCCAGAGGTTCTGGCCGGTCAGGAACTGGATCGCATTGACCACGCTCTGGCGGAAGAAGAGGAAGGTGAAGCCCAGGATCAGCCCCGCCACCATGCCCAGCGTGCCAATGGTGACGCCAACGGTCATGAAAATCCGCACCAGCCCGGCGCGGCTGGCCCCCATCGTCCGCAGGATCGCGATGTCCCGCGTCTTGGCGCGCACCAGCATGATGAGCGAGGAGAGGATGTTGAACACCGCAACCAGCACGATGATCGACAACACGACGAACATCGCCACCCGCTCGACCGCCAGCGCCTCGAACAGGGATGCGTTCATCTGCCGCCAGTCGGTGATGACCGCACGGCCCGCGACCTTGCCCGCCAGCGGCTCCAATATCTGACCGACCTTGTCGGCATCGACCGTCTCCACCTCAATCATATTGACCACATCACCAAGCAGCAGCAGGGTTTGCGCATCCTCTATCGGCATGACGACGAAGGCCTTGTCATAATCATAGATGCCGACCTCGAAAATGGCGGCGACCTGATAGGCGACCTGACGCGGCACCGTACCGAACGGGGTGGAGCGGCCCGCGGGATTGATGACTGTCAGGCTATCGCCCAGTTGCAGACCCATATTTTCGGCCAGGCGTGCACCAATTCCGATCCTCCCGCTATTGGCGGTCAGACTGTCCAGGTTACCCGCCACGACCTTACCCTTGAGCGTTTTGTTGGTGCGGATGTCCGGCACAGTCATGCCGCGCACCAGCACCGCCTCCACCCTGCCGTTGAAAGTCCCCAGCAGGGGCTGTTCGATCATCGGCGTAGCGCTGGTGACGCCCGGCGTCGCCTTGGCCTCTGCCAATACCGATTTCCAGTCAGGCAAGCGGTTGCCGTAGCCCTGCACCACGGCATGGCCATTGAGACCGACAATCTTGTCGAAAAGTTCGGCGCGAAAGCCATTCATCACGCTCATGACGATGATGAGCGCGGCGACACCGAGCATGACGGCGGCCAGGCTGATCCCGGCAACGAGGAAGATGAAACCCTCCCCCTTGCCCGGCAACAGGTAGCGTTTGGCAATCATGCGTTCGTAGCGGGATAGAATCATGTGGCGCGGGCGGCCTTTGTAAATGGATAGGCTGATCGTCTAGGCATAGCGTCCCTTAACGGCAAGCATTGCCAGATTGTTGCATCGTGGCCACAGGCGTCGGCGCAAAATCACACGCGCCCGATTTTGCCCGTGACTCCGCCCCGCAGCGGTCATAGCAAGATACTCGAAGCACAGGTAAAAGGCCGTGGTTCAGGGATACTGCATCCCGCTTCGAGCTTAGGGGGCTGAGAAGCGGTTGAGGCAGGCCAAGGGGGAGACGAGCAATCGTCCATTAAGCACCCGGATCGTGAAAGCACGGTCCGGGTGCTTTTTTATCTGCATGATTTGCAGCGTCCTGACGATAGGACAAACTGTCCACCCACTTCTCCAAGCGCACGATTTTTACGCCGATCAAATCCCCTTGAAACCGAAAAAGCCCGAACCATATCAATTCTGTCCAGCCGCCATATGGGGCCGGACGCAGTATTGCCGGACGCCGGTTTCGGGTTCGGCAGGTTCATTTTGCTCTTTGGGAGATTATGACAATGCGTAACTTTGACCTGACCCCCTATCGCCGCTCGACCGTTGGGTTCGATCGCCTGTTCGACCTGATCGAAAATAATGCGCGATTGAGCCAGGGTGATAATTATCCGCCCTTCAACATCGAGCGCCTGTCGGAAGATCGCTATCGCGTGACGCTGGCCGTCGCCGGTTTCCGTCCTGACGAGATCGACATCACTGCGCAGCAGAATCTGCTCCAGGTGATCGGTCGCAAGGACGAAGGCTCCCCGGCCGACCGGTCCAAATATCTGCACGTCGGCATCGCCAACCGCAGCTTTGAGCGGCGGTTCGAGTTGGCCGATTTTGTGCGGGTGGAAAAGGCGGACCTGGCAGACGGGCTGCTGGTGATCGACCTGCTGCGCGAAGTGCCCGAAGCGATGAAGCCCAAGAAGATCGCCATCAATGGCGGTCAGCTTGTGGAGATCACCGCCAAGGATCGCGACGCGGCCTGATAGGCAAGTCGGGGCGCAGCCTGCACAAGGCTGCGCCCTTTTTATATCTCGACCTGGCTGCCCAATTCGACCACGCGGTTGGTGGGCAGGCGGAAAAACTCCATCGCGCTTTCCGCGTTACGCAGCATCCAGGCGAAGATTTTTTCCCGCCACAACGGCATACCCGGCTTAGCCGATGGAAGAAGCGTCTGGCGGGCCAGGAAGAAGCTCGTGTCCATCATCTTGAACGCCTGACCGCAGCCCGCGACATTTTTAAGAGCGGCGGGGACGTCCGGCTCCTGCATGAAGCCGAATTGCAGCACCATGCGGAAGAAGCCCCGGCCCAGATCCTCCAGCTTGCAGCGTCCGTCATCCTCGACAACCGGCACATCCCTGATCTTGACGGTCAGCAGGATGACCCGTTCATGCAGCACCTTGTTATGTTTGAGATTGTGCAGCAGCGCATGGGGAACGCCATCCGGCGTTGACGTCATGAACACGGCGGTGCCAGGAACACGGACCGCGCTGTTGGCGGCGGAGGCGACGAATACCGGGATCGGCATCGCCGCTTCGCGCAGGCGATCCTGTACCAGACGGCGACCGCGCGACCAGGTGGTCAGCAGGGTGAAGATGACGAAACCGATCAGCAGCGGGAACCAGCCACCATCCGGCACCTTGGTCAGGTTCGCGGCGAGATAGGCACCATCGACCAGATAGAAAACGGCCAGCACTGGCGCTGCATAATACCATTTCCAGTGCCACAGGCGATATAACACCACCGTCAGCAGCACATTGTCGATGAACATCGCGCCGGTTACCGCGATGCCATAGGCCGCTGTCAGGTTGGACGATGTCTTGAAGGTCAGGACCAGCAGGATCACCATGACCATCAGCCCCCAATTGATCAGGGGAATGTAGATCTGACCCGCTGTCGCGGCGCTGGTATGGGCGATGCGCAGACGGGGCATGAAGCCGAGTTGGATCGCCTGTTGCGTGACGGAGAAAGCACCGGAAATGACCGCCTGCGATGCGATGATCGCGGCCATGGTCGCCAGCACGACCAGGGGCAATTGCCCCCATACTGGCGCCAGATTGTAGAAGGGACTGTGGAGCGCGGCGGCCCCCTCGCGGAACAGCAACGCGCCCTGCCCCATATAGTTGAGCATCAGCGCAGGCAGGACGAAGGCGAGCCAGGAAACCCGGATAGGGTTGCGGCCGAAATGGCCCATATCGGCATAGAGCGCTTCGGCCCCGGTCACCGCCAGTACGACTGAACCCAACGCCAGGAAGGCCGGCAGCGGATCGGTAACGAAGAACATCACCGCCCAATAGGGGTTGAAGGCGTAGAGGATGCCCGGCGTCTTGACGATGGAGAGGATGCCAAGGCCCGCGATCGTCACGAAATAGAGCAGCATGATCGGGCCGAACAGCGTCGCGACCTTGTTGGTGCCAAGCCCCTGTATCCAGAACAGGCCAAGCAGAATGACGATGACGACTGGCAGGATCGCGGGAGCGAGGGCGGGGTTATAGACTGCAAGCCCCTCAACCGCCGACAGGACGGACACCGCAGGCGTGATCATCGAGTCGCCATAGAAGAGTGCCGTGGCGAATACGCCCAGCAGCACAATGCCGCGCGACCAGCGCTGCGTCTTGGTCTGGCCGTTGATCAGCGCCAGCAGGGCAAGGCTGCCGCCTTCGCCCTTGTTATCGGCGCGCATGATGATGCTGACATATTTCAGCGTCACCACCAGCATCATCGACCAGAACATCAGGCTGATGACGCCCAATATATGGTCCGGATCCAAGGTGAGCGGATGATGCCCGGCAAAGGTTTCGCGGAAGGCGTAGAGCGGGCTGGTGCCGATGTCACCGAACACAATGCCGATTGCGCCGACGACCAGCTTGACCGTCGCCTTTTGCCGCGAATGGCCATGGCCGCCTTCATAGTCGTCCTGAGCGGACGCCGGCGCGGTATTGGGGAGGAGATCAGCCACGAAGGAAAAGCCGAATTGTCATGCTCTGTTCGACACCCCCTCAAAGGCGATCACGGAACATTCCGCCACCCCCGCAAGCCGCCGCGCCCTATCACGGCTCCCAGGGGCGCGCAATGTGGCCTGATGACCGTTCATGGCCTCGCCGGGCCATTGCCCGCCAGCAGTGAATCGATACGCGCGATATTGGCTTCCAGTTCCGCCCTGATCGCGCTGCCCGGTGGCGTAGCGGCGGCGAGTGGTGCCCATAAATCACGCGCAGCCTGTAACTGGCCGTTCCGGGCGAGTGCAAGACCGTAGAAATAGCGCGGTGCCGGTCCTTTCGCGTCGAGCGCGAGCGCGCGGCGATAGGCAAAGTCCGCGCCGGGCGACACCACGCCATCGGCATGGGCGACCAGCGCATTGCCAAGGCCGAGCCAGAGATTGGGATCGTCGGGCGTCTGGCGCAGGCCAGCGAGCAGGATATTGGCCGATTCCTTTGTCTTGCCCTGCCGCCCCAGCCCGTCCGACATGACGAGCCACTGACCAGCGGGACCATAGCGTTCTGCAAGGCCACGCCGCTGTTCGGCCAGCTTCTCGTCAAACGCTTCTTCTGTCACCTTTATCGACCGGGGCGCGCCGGCGAGACCGGGATTGCCCTGCCAGGCATAGCCCGCAAGGCCGAGCAACAGAGCGGCGGCACTGATTTCTCGGGCGGATCGCGGGATGCGGCCGATCAGCAGCATCGCGAGGAAGGCCAAGCCAGCGAGGCCGAAGGCGATGAACCAACCGGTCATGGACGTGCCTTTCGCTTGATTCGTCCGCGCAGGAGCAGAACCCCAAGGCCGAGCAGGACCAGTGGTGCCGCCCAGAGTGGCCAGAGGATCGGCGCGGCGGTGGGTTCATAGCTGACCCAGTCGCCATAGCGGGCAATGAGCCAGGCGCGGATCGATTCGGGCTGTTCGCCCGCCATGATCCTTTCGCGGATTTGCGAGCGCATGTCGCCAGCCATGCTGGCATTGCTGTCGGCGATCGACTGGCTTTGGCAAGTGAGGCAGCGGATCGTTTCCATCAGTGCCTTGGCCTTGCGCTCCAGCGCCGGGTCGGCGAGCTGTCGATCGGCATAGGGCGCGGGTGGAAGCGCGGTCTGGGCGGCCAGAGGCGTCGCGATCAGCGCGAAGAGCAGGAGGATCAGCTTCATTGCGCGGCCCTCAGGCGATCGAGGATCATCGGCACATCGTCGGCGCGAATCTCGCCGATATGCTGGTAGGCGATGCGTCCCTTGCCGTCGATCACGAAGGTTTCCGGGACGCCGGACGAGCCGAGTGCGATCTGAACTTCGCTGCGGGCGTCGAGGCCGATGCGGGCATAGGGGTTGCCGTTGCGTTTGAGGAAGGCGTCGACATCCGGGCGGGCGTCGCGGATGGCGATGGCGTCGATCTGTGCGCCTGCTGCCTTGAGCGCTTCAAGCTGGGGCGCTTCGGCGATGCAGGGGACGCACCAGCTGGCGAAGATGTTGAGTAGGCGTGGCTGCCCGGCGGCAAGCTGGCTGCTGGCGAGCGGCGGGCGATCGCTGGCGGCGGCCGGCAGCGTGAAGGCGGGGAGCGGCTGGCCGACGAGGCGCGAGTGGATGATGCGGTCGTCGGGCTGGAACAGGCCGCTGGTGAACAGGCCGATAAAAGCCAGGAACAGGGCGAGCGGGAGCCAGATGAGAAGCTTCCTCATGCCGCGTGCCTCGCCCGCCATTTCATCAGCCAGCCGCGCCGTTCACGACCGAGCAGCGCCAGCGTACCGCCCAGCGCGATCATGATGCCGCCGAGCCAGATGAGGGTGACGAAGGGCTTCCACCAGATGCGCAGCTGCCAGCGGCCGCCCTCCACCTCCTCACCCAGCACGACGTAAAGCTGGCCGTCCCAGCGGGTCAGCAACGCCGCCTCGCTGGTGGAGGTCGGGGGCGAGGCGAAGAAGCGGGATTGGGGGTGGATGGTGACGGGCGCACCGTTGCGACGCACTTCCAGGTCGGCCTGGAGCGCGGTCCAGTTGTCGCCCGCAAGTGGCTGGATCTGGAGGAAGCGGAGCTGCCAGCCTGCGGTTTCGATCATGTCGCCGGGGCGGGCGGCGACGAGTTTCTCGACAGTGAAGGCGGAGTCGCTGGCCATGCCGCCAAGGCTGACGGCGCAACCCAGATGGGCGATGACCATGCCGTAAGTGAAGAGCGGGGTGCGGCGCAGCTTGCGTTTCCACAGCGGGGCAAGGCTGGCGACGGCGACCGATCCGGCGATGACGAGGCCGAGGAAAGGCAGGATGCCGATGCGGCCCCAGGCTAAAGCCGACACTAAGCCGAACAATAGTAGCGCAATTACACCAGGGACAAGCAAACGTTTGCCGACCGCTTGCGCATGGTCGCGTCGCCAGCGCACGAGCGGCCCGACGGCCATGGCGATCATCAGCGCCAGCGCGATGGGTCCGGCGATCCGGTCAAAATAGGGTGCACCGACGGAGACCTTGTGGCCGAAGGCTTCGGTCATCAGCGGATAGAGGGTGCCGATGAGGACAAGGCCCAATATGACAGTGAGCAGCAGATTATTGATGACCAGCATGGTTTCGCGGCTGACCAGTTCAAAGGGCGCGCCTTCACGCACCGCGCCGATGCGCCAGCCAAACAGTGCCAGTGCGCCGCCGATATAGAGGGCAAGCAGGCCCAGGATGAAGCTGCCACGTTCCGGGTCCACCGCGAAGGCATGGACGCTGGTCAGGATACCGGAGCGGACGAGGAAGGTACCGACCATCGACATGGAAAAGGCGACCACGGCCAGCATCACCGTCCAGGCGCGCAGCGCGTCGCGGGTGGCCAGCACGGTGACGCTGTGCAGCAGCGCGGTGGCGGCCAGCCATGGCATCAGCGAGGCGTTTTCGACCGGATCCCAGAACCACCAGCCGCCCCAGCCCAGCTCATAATAGGCCCAATAGCTGCCCGCGGTGATGCCCAGCGTCAGCAGCACCCAGGCACCCAGCACCCAGGGCCGCATCGCGCGGGCAAAGGCGGCGTCCACCTGCCGCGTCAGCAGCGCGCCGATCGCGAAGGAGAAGGCCACCGACAGCCCGACATAGCCGAGATAGAGGGTCGGCGGATGGAAGGCGAGGCCGGGGTCTTGCAGCAGGGGATTAAGCCCCTGCCCGTCCGCTGGTGCCGGGTCGATGCGGGCGAAGGGGTTGGAGGAGAAGAGCAGGAAGGCGTAGAAGCCGAGCGAAATCGCCGCCTGCCCACCCAGCGTCGCCATATGGGTGTCGCGGCGCAAGGCGCGCTCGAACAGGGCGACAGCGGCTCCGGCCACGCCCATGACCGTGACCCAGAGCAGCATTGAGCCTTCATGATTGCCCCATGTCCCGGCAAATTTATAAAGCCAGGGCTTGGCCGAATGGCTGTTGGTGGCGACCAGCAGCACCGACATGTCGGAGCGCATGAACAGGGTGATCAGCAGGGCAAAGGCGATCGCGGTCAGCACGCCCTGCGCCACGGCGGCGGGGCGGACGGCGGCCAGCAGGTCGGGCTTGTTGCCCCTGAGACCCGCAAAGGCGAGGACCAACTGGAGCAGCGCGAGGGACGCGGCAAGCCAGAGCGCAGCGAGGCCGGTTTCAGCGATCATATTTGGTGTCCGCGCAAAGACATTCCTCCCCTGTAAGGGGAGGTGGCTGGCCG
>NZ_CAVK010000256.1 GCF_000382885.1 Sphingobium indicum BiD32 | reverse complement strand
CCCTTGAGGGAGAGGGTGTGGAGACTTGGCAGCTTGCTGCTAGTCGTAGCTGGGAGAGGGTCTGCTGAGCTAACCGAAGCCAGCCGCCTCTGCGTCGAACCCCCTCTTCCAAGTCCGCCTAGGCGACTGCGTCGCCAAGGCTTCCTATCCTTCTCCCCAGCGGGGAGAAGGGGGATTGCTACCCCTTCCGGTCGTCGTCCACCATGTCGGGGGCCAGATCCAGCCCGGCGCGGCCATGCGCGGCGGTATGCGCCGGTGCCTTGGGATGGGGGACGTCGATCGGCTCTTCCACCTCCAGCATCCCTTCCCATTTGGTGATGACCGACGTGGCGATGGCGTTGCCCAGCACGTTGGTGGCGGTGCGGCCCATGTCCATGAAATGATCGACCGCTAGGATGAAGGCGACGCCCTCGACAGGCAGGTCGAACTGGCCAAGCGTGGCCGCGACGACCACGAGGCTGGCGCGCGGCACGGCGGCGATGCCCTTGCTCGTGACCATCAGCACCAGGAGGATGGTGATCTGCGTCGCGATCGGCAGGTCGATGCCATAGGCCTGGGCGATGAAGATCGTCGCGAAGGTCGAATACATCATCGACCCGTCGAGGTTGAAGCTGTAGCCCAGCGGCAGCACGAAGCTGTAGATGCGGCGCGGCACGCCGAAGCGGTCAAGTTGCTCCAGCATCTTGGGATAGGCTGCTTCGGATGAGGCGGTGGAGAAGGCGATCAGGATCGGTTCGCGGACATAGCGGATCAGCGTGAACATCCGCTTGCCCAGGAAGATCGATCCCGCCGCGAACAGCAGCAGCCACAGCGCCCCCAGCGCGATATAGAATTCGCCGATCAGCTCGCCGAACGTGACCAGCACGCCCAGCCCCTCGGTCGTCACCACCGATGCCAGCGCACCGAACACCGCGAAGGGGGCGACGCGCATGACATAGCCGGTCACCTGCAACATCAGTTCGACCATCGATTCGATGACGGTGACGACCGGCTTGCCCTTTTCGCCGATGGCGGTCAGCGCAACGCCGACAAACAGCGAGAATACGACGATCTGGAGGATCGAATTTTCGGCCATGGCACCGACCATGGAGGTCGGAAAAACGTGCAGGATGAAGTCGCGGAAATTGAGTGCTTCGGTATTCACGCCCGATTCCGCACCCGACCGGACCAGATTCAGCCCTTCGCCCGGCGCAAAGAAATTGACGAAGATCAGGCCCAGGGTCAGCGAAATCAGGCTGGCGATCACGAACCAGGCCAGCGCCCGCCCGCCGATCCGCCCCAGCGCAGCGCTGTCCCCCATATGGGCGATGCCCGCAACCAGCGTGGAAAATACCAGCGGCGCGATGATCATCTTGATCAGGTGGAGAAAGATGTCGGCCAGCAGGTGGAAATAGCCAGCCACATCCTTGGCCAGCGTCTTGTCGCTGCCAACCCACAGATTGGCTGCGAAGCCCACGATCACCCCCAGGACCATGCCGGTGAGGATGAAGGCCGTCAGTCTGTTACGCATCCGTGTCCCTCTAGGCCGCAGGAGCCAAGGCTCCGCGCTTCTTTTACGTCTGTCAGGCCGACACCTAACAGGCCCATGGGCCACCGGCAATCGGTGCGCGTCAGGGGGCATCAGCATAGACGAACCAGCGGACAGTTTCCGCGCCTCGCTTCGTCCGAAATGGTGACGTCAGAAGCGCTTAAGGGTAAAGCAGCCCTTCGCTCCAGCGCTCGCCCGCGCGGGTGAACAGCCGCCGCTCGTGCAGTCGATGCTCGCGATCCTGCCAGAATTCGATCCGCTGCGGCGTGACGCAAAAGCCCGACCAGTGCGGCGGGCGTGGCACCGGTCCACCCTCGAACCGCGTGCGTTCAGCCTCATATCGGTCCATGAAGGTCTGGCGGTCGGGCAGGGGGCGGGACTGGTCGGACGCCCAGGCACCCAGCTGGCTGTCGCGGCTGCGGGTCGCGAAATAGGCGTCGGCTGTGGCGTCATCGACCGGGCCGACCGGGCCTTCCACCCTGATCTGCCGTCGCGCCGATTTCCAGTGGAACAGCAGCGCCGCATGGGGATTGGCCAGCAACTCGCCCGCCTTGCGCCCCCCCAAATTGGTGTAAAAGACAAAGCCGTCCGGGCCATGCCCTTTAAGCAGCACCATCCGCACCGACGGATGGCCGTCCGCGTCGGCGGTGGCCAGCGCCATGGCGTTGCTGTCGTTGATTTCGGTCTCGCGCGCCTGGGCGTACCAGTCGTCGAACAGGGCAAAGGGATCGGTCATGCCCGACCTTTAGGGGCGGGACGCGACCCTGTCGATACGGGCTGACCGAAGGGGAGGGGGCGCCAGTTCGACACCCCCCCCCAATCGTCAGAAGCGGAAGCCCAGACCCGCCGACCAGCTGGTATAGTCGCCAGCCTTGATCAGGTTGAAGTTCAGGCGGATGAGGTCGCGGGCGTTGCGCGCCGATTCTTCGCGGCCCCTGATGCCCAGCGACAGGGTCATTTCGTGGAACGTGTTATAATAGAGCTTGTCGCCGGTATAGTTGGTCAGCGCATAGCTGGCCCGCACCGACGTATTGCGCCCGAACCCACGAAATTTGAGCGGCAGGTCATAGGCCAGCCCGTTGCGGAATGCCCAGTTTTTCAGGCCCGGATTGACGTTATAGCCAGTAAATCCGGTGCTCATCGTCGATGTGTAGCCGACCATATTGCCGATGATCAGCCGACCCCGGCCCAGTCCGTCCAGTACATAGCGGCTGGCCACCGTGGTGGAAATCATATGGCCGAGCGATCCGAGCTGGTCCGACCCGGTAATGCCATAGCCGATCCGCGGTTCGAGCGACCAGCGCTGCGCGATCAGCGGAAATTCGACGCCCACGCCGAACTGGGCGGTGGCGGCGCGCGCGCCGTTCACTTCGGAATAGCTGACCGGCAGGTCGAATTTCAGCAGGGCGCGGCCGCCTTCGCTCAGGCGGAAACTGCGCGCAATCCGGCCGTCCACGCGCATGAAGTCATAGCGCCCGCCATCCGACGAACCGCCGCTATAATTGGCACCGACGATCCACGGGTCGCCCGCCGTATTGGTGCCGCCATTGGCCGCCTGTTCGATGGCCGAATCGCCCGACGACAGGTCCAGGCTGGAACGGATCAGGCCGCCCTGCACCGAATTGGGATTGCCCGCGAGCGGATCGACCGGCGAATAGCGCGCCAGCGATTTGAGCAGCAGCCGCACGAGCCGTTCGGCTTCGGCGCTGTCGACATCGTCCAGATACTCGTTGAACAGGTCGTAGGATGCCTGGCGCGTCACGCCGTTGAAGCGGTTCTGGTAGGTTTCGCCTTCGGCATCGAGCGCGGGGATCGAAATGCGGAACACGGAACTGTTCGTGTCGTAAAAGCCATAAATGGGCAGGCCGCGAAAATCGATGACGCCGCTGACCGGCAACAGGTCATTATATTGCGCGCCGTATCGTTCGCGCAGGCGCTGGGGATTCAGGAAATCCTGGCCGTCATTGGCGATGTCCAGGCCATAGCTGTCGGTCAGTGTGCCACCGCCCGCCAGACCCAGCGTCACCCCGATGCGGAACAGGCTTTCCAGCTGGTCGAGCTGCTCCGGCGTTGGCGGCGGCGGGCCGACCTGTGCCTGTGCGGTGGTCGCGATCGGGCCAAGCATCGACAGGGTCGCAACAGTGGCCCAGGCAAATTTCCGAATCATGGTATAACCCCCAAAATATCCGCAATCCCCATGCGGAACGACAGGCGGCTAGCAATTGGCGGGTCGGGGCGCATACCCCAACAGGGTTATGGCGGCGTCGCGGCGCATCCATTGCTTGAATGTCGCGCCATCCTCCGCCACATAGTCGCCAAGTGATGCTTTTTCGCAACAGGTAAGATGATGGCCGATCCCTATTCCACATTGGGCGTCGCGCGCGGCGCGACCGACGCGGAGATCAAATCCGCCTATCGCAAGCTGGCCAAGGAATTGCACCCCGATAAAAATCGGGACAATCCCAAGGCCGCGGATAAATTTTCCGCTGCGACCAACGCCTATGACCTGCTGTCCGACAAGGACAAGCGCGCCCGGTTCGACCGGGGCGAAATTGACGGCGATGGTAATCCGACCGCGCCGTTCGGTTTTGGCGGCGGCGGCGGTGGCGGCGGCTTTCGCGGCCAGCCGGGCGGCTTTGAAGCGGGCGGCGCTGATTTCGGCGATATTTTTGAAGGGTTGTTCGGCGGCGCGGGGCGCCGCGCGGGCAGCGGCTTTGGCCGGCAAGCGCCACTACCCAGAGGGGCCAACGTCGCCTATCGGCTGGCGGTGCAATTTGCCGACGCGGCCATATTGGCACCGCAGCGGATCACCCTGCAGGATGGCAAGACGATCGACCTGAAACTGCCAGCCGGGGTCGAAAGCGGCACGCAGATGCGGCTGTCGGGCAAGGGGCAGCAGGGACCGGGCGGCGCGGGCGACGCGATTGTCACGATTGACCTGAGGCCGCACCCCTTCTTCACCCGCGACGGCGACAATGTCCGGCTCGACCTGCCGATCACGCTGGACGAGGCGGTAAAGGGCGGCAAGGTCAAGGTGCCGACCGTTGATGGTCCGGTGATGCTGGGCGTGCCCGCAGGCACCGCGTCCGGCAAGACGCTGCGGCTGCGGGGCAAGGGCTTTACCGGCAAGGACGGCACGCGCGGCGACCAGCTCGTCACCCTGATGATCGACGTCCCCGCCGATGATCCGGCGATCCAGGCGCTGGTGGAAAACTGGCAGGACCGGCGGGCGGTACGCGCCCATCTGGGCGTCTAGGGCGTTATCGGGCGGATGCCCATGCCTTCGCCCCTGTCGCCTGAATCCCGTCGCCACCGGATGGCGGATCATATCCACCGCCATATCAACCGGGAGCGCCATGGATCGCATCCGTTTGAAATCTTCAAACGGGTCGCGGTCGGCACCTATAGCGACGGGTTCATCCATGCCGGGAACCTCGCCTATCTCTCGCTGATGACGCTGTTCCCCTTCTTCATCGTCGCGGCGGCGGTGGCCAGCATCTTTGGCCGGACGCAGGACGGGGTGCAGGCAGTGAACGCCTTCCTGACCACCGTGCCGAGCGGGGTCGCGGAGGTCGTGCGCCAGCCGATCAACGACGTGCTGGCCGCCCGATCCGGCCCGCTGCTGTGGCTGGGCGCGCTGGTGGGCCTGTGGACCGTGGGCAGCCTGATCGAGACGATCCGCGACATTCTCCGCCGCGCCTATGGCACCAAAAGCACCAAACCCTTCTGGCGCTATCGGCTGGGCGCGGTCGGCATCACGTTGGTCAGCGTGGTGGCGGTCATGTTCGCTTTCTCCTTGCAGGTCGTGATCACCGGTATCGACCAGTTTCTGCAACAGATATTGCCCTGGGCCGACGATGCGATCACGCTGGTGGCGTCGGCCAGGCTGGTGCCGATGGGCATCGTCTGCGTCGCGCTCTGGTCCTTGTTCGTGTCGTTGACGCCGACCGCCTACAAGGACCGCCGCTTTCCCAAATGGCCCGGCGCAGTCGCCACCGCGCTCTGGTGGTATGGCACCACGCTGCTGTTGCCGCCCACCCTGTCGCTGCTGGGCGGTTATGACCGTACCTATGGCAGTCTGGCGGGCGTCATGATCACGCTCATTTTTTTCTTTCTCGTCGGGCTTGGCGTGGTAATTGGCGCGGAACTGAATGCGGCGCTGGCGGAATTTCCCGAAGAGGAAGAGGCCGCAGCGGCGGACACCCAAGGGAATGGAACGACGATATGAACGGCTTGATGGCAGGAAAGCGTGGCCTCATCATGGGCCTGGCCAATGACAAGTCGCTGGCCTGGGGCATCGCGAAAGCGCTGCATGAACAGGGCGCGGAACTGGCTTTCTCCTATCAGGGCGACGCGCTGGCCAAGCGGGTGCGGCCATTGGCGCAGCAGGTCGGGTCGGACTTTCTGATCGACTGCGACGTCACCGACATGGACAAGCTTGACGCGGCATTTGCGGAAATCGAAGCGCGCTGGGGCGGGCTGGATTTCGTCGTTCATGCGATCGGCTTTTCCGACAAGAATGAGCTGCGCGGTCTCTATGTCGATACCACGCTCGACAATTTCCTGCTGACCATGAACGTGTCTGCTTACAGTTTCGTGGCAGTCACCCGCCGCGCCCGCGCGCTGATGCCCAATGGCGGCAGCATCCTGACATTAAGCTATTATGGCGCGGAAAAGGTCATCCCCCATTATAACGTCATGGGCGTGGCCAAGGCGGCGCTGGAAACCTCCGTCAAATATCTGGCGATGGACCTTGGCCCTGAAAATATCCGCGTCAACGCCATCTCCGCCGGGCCGATCAAGACGCTGGCGGCCAGCGGCATCGGCGATTTCCGCTACATCCTCAAATGGAACGAGTTGAATTCGCCCCTGCGCCGCAACGTGACGATCGAGGATGTCGGCGGCGCGGGCCTTTACCTGCTGTCCGATCTGGCCAGCGGCGTGACCGGCGAAATCCACCATGTCGATGCAGGCTATAATGTCATCGGCATGAAAGCCGAAGACGCACCGGACATCGCGCTGGACAAGTGATCGGATGCCGACGATCTGGCGCGAAGCCAATCTGCGCATCATGATCTATACCGACGATCATGCACCGCCTCATGTCCATGTGTTCGGCAACGGCGAGACGAAAATTGCGCTGACCGGGCAAAACGGACAGGCAGAAGTGGTGCGGATCGTTGGTGCTGATCTGCGCGAGAGTCGACGGGCGCTGGAAATCGTGCGAGAAAAGCGCGACTATCTGATCGAAAAATGGAACGACATTCATGGGTAAATTGACCCAGTCCCAATTTGACGCAGCCGTGCAGCGCGGCGACCATGATCTGGCGGTCAAGCCGCGCGCCCGCGCCGTGCATTATGACCGGGACAGCGGCCATATCGTGATCGCTCTGGTCAGCGGCGCGACTTTTTCCTTCCCCGCCACTTTGGCGCAGGGGCTGGAGCAGGCAAGCGCGCAACAGCTTGAAAAAGTTGAGATTGCAGGGGCGGGTTTTGGCCTGCATTGGGAAGAACTGGATGCCGACCTGACCGTCGAAGGCTTGCTGGCCGGGCGTTTCGGGAGCGTGCGCTACATGGCGCAGCGTTTCGGGCCCGATTGGGATAGTGAAGCCGCAGAATGAGTTTCAACACATTCGGTCGTATGTTCCGCTTCACCACCTGGGGCGAGAGCCATGGTCCTGCCATCGGCGCGGTTGTGGACGGCTGCCCGCCGGGGCTGGAACTGAGCGAAGCCGACATCCAGCCCTGGCTCGATCTGCGCAAGCCCGGTACCTCCAAATTCACCACCCAGCGGCGCGAGGCGGACGAGGTCCGCATCCTGTCCGGCGTGTTTGAAGGGCGGACCACGGGCACGCCGATCAGCCTGATGATCGAAAATACCGACCAGCGATCGAAGGATTATTCGGACGTTGCCAAGGCTTATCGCCCCGGCCATGCCGACTATGCCTATGACGCCAAATATGGGTTCCGCGACTATCGCGGCGGCGGACGATCCTCGGCGCGCGAGACCGCCAGCCGGGTAGCGGCTGGGGCCGTGGCGCGCGCCGTCATCCCCGAAGTCGATATTTTCGCCTATGTCAGCGCCATTGGTGGCGACGCCATCGACTTTGCCAATTTCGATCCTTCGCTGATCGGCCAAAACCCCTTCTTCTGCCCGGATGCGCAGGCCGTGATGCGGTGGGAGAAATTGGTCGATGCCGCGCGGCTCGACGGTTCATCGCTGGGCGCAGTCGTGGAATGTGTCGCATCAGGCGTCCCGGCGGGCTGGGGCGCGCCGCTCTATGCCAAGCTCGACAGCGAACTCGCCGCCGCGATGATGAGCATCAACGCGGTCAAAGGGGTCGAGATTGGCGACGGGTTCGCCGCCGCCAGCCTGCGCGGCGAGCAGAATGCCGATCCGATGCGACCGGGGCATGACGGCCCGATCTTCCTCGCCAACCATGCAGGCGGCATCGCAGGCGGCATTTCCACCGGCCAGCCGGTCAAGCTGCGCGTCGCGTTCAAGCCGACCAGTTCCATCCTGATCCCGGTCGAAACGGTGACACGCGATGGTGAAGCATCGGACATCATCACCAAGGGCCGCCATGACCCCTGCGTGGGTATTCGTGGCGTGCCGGTGGTCGAAGCGATGATGGCGCTGGTCCTGGCCGACCAGAAATTGCTCCACCGCGCGCAATGCGGCGAGCGCGCTGAAACCGACTGACGCGCTCAACCGATGCGATCCCGCGTCGAAAGAGCAAGACGACTCGGTTAATTTAGGATAGGCTCCGTCTCAGGTCCGCTACAGGGCCAGCGGCAGAGCGTAAGCCTGGGGAACGTCACCACGCATGGCGTGGGCATGACGACAAAATGTCCCCGTACCGCCGCGACACGGGCCAGCCATGCAATCATGGCTGGCCCATTTCGTTATTTGGTCAGGTGCGCGGCCTGTACGGCCTTTTGGAACAATACGGCCAATGCCGCCGATATGTCGCTGTCGGTCGTGGCCTTGTGGAACAGGCCGGGCGAGGCGCAGCTTTGCAGCGGCGGGCTGATCTTTTCCGGCTGGTCGAGATAGGGTGCGCGGACATTGGTGATGGACCAGCTGTCGGACGCGGATTCACGCAGATATTCCGTGTAGAGTACGGCGATCTTGATGCCTCTCGCCTTGATCGTGTCGCACATCTCCGTCGGCATCGGCCCCAGCTTGCGGGCGCCATAATAATTTTCGTCACGCATGCCGTCGGTAATCAGGAACATGATGGCCTGTGGCGTATCTCCGCTTTTCTTCGTTCCGTTGCCTGGCGTCGGCATCAGGCCGTTGATGCTGGCGAGCGCGGTGGAAAAATTGGTGTGCATGTCGGTATCGTTTATGCCGCACACGCGCTGGTTATTCCGGCACACGACCAGCAGCTGTGCCTTTGAAACAAGCGATCTTGCACTGTCCAGCGCAACCGGATTGTCCTGGATCGAATGATAGGACCAGTCGAAATTGCCCAGCGCCATGCGATAACCGGCATTGTTCGAGCTGGCCGTCTCCTTCGCGACATCGACCAGATCCTCGACCGCTTTGGTCACCAGATCGCTGCGCAAGGTCAGGCCCAGGTCGGTCTTTGCCACATAATAATAATCGACATAGGCGCCGTTGACCTGACGTGTTTTACCGGGGTCGCTCGCCGACGTGGCGGTCTGGTGGCAGGCAAAGGCGCATCCACCGGTGGCCGTGGTCAGGGCGGTCAGGCCCGCACTGGTGGCGGGCAGGGCCATGGACGGGGATGTATCCAGCAGCATGTAGAAATCGATGTCGGGTGCCGTGGTGCTGTTGGCGCTGGCGGTGCCGCCTATGTCGATGCTGGCCTTTGACAGGACACGGCCGAAGATATTGCTCGATGACGCCTGATAGGTGACCGTGACGTTCCGTTGCAGCGTGGGGGACGTCGTATCGGTAACGACGATTGCCACATCCTGGCCATAGACGAGGCCGTTCAGCATTGCCGCCTGATCGTCGAAAAAGGACTTGGCCTCCGCCTGTGTCTCGCTCTCGCTATGGGACAGCATCGACTGGCTCACGGCATAGAGCGCGGTGGCGTCGGTTATGGCGTTCATTTTGGTTTGCAGTCGGGCTGCGCGCGAATAGTCGATCACCATGCCTGCGCCGAACACCAGCGGGATCAGCGTCAGGGCGAAGATCATCATGACATTGCCGCGTTCATGCCGCGTGATTGCGCGCAAGGATCGGGTATGACGGGTCATGCTGGGCCTCAGTTCATCGGAATGGATTGGGAACGGCGCGGCAACATGTAGATGGTGTCCTTCAGCGTGACGCTGCCCAGCATGGCCGGCGATACAAATGGCTGATACCGATAGGAAATCTCGGCCATGATCACGCTGGATCCAGGCTGCGAAACGCTGCCGGGCAGGTCCATCTTTTTGTTTTTCCGGTATCCGTCGCTGACGGTCGTGCCGTCATATTTGCGGCTCCAGTCGACGCGGGGCTTGCCCGAACTGTTGGTCGACAAATGTGTGATCGTGTAGGTGCCGACTGTTGCGTCATAGGGCGCCATCACCTGGCTGGCGGTTTTCAGGATGGTGTCGGTGATCGATGTCGTGACCGAATTATATTGCGACGTCAGGTCCGCCAGGGTGCGCGTCGTCACCGTGACCTTGCGGGACGCTGAAATGGCATCGGCCAGCTGAACGCTGCCGACATAGAGAAAGATCAGGAAGGGCGCGATCAGTGCGAATTCGGTTGCGGCTATGCCCCGCCGATCCGTCCGCAGGGCGGCTATCCGCCGGAAGCTGCGGCGCATGTCAGTAGGTCTCATTCTTGAACACGGACGTCGCGACCAGCAACCGGCGCCCGTTCTTCATATTGGCGAGGTCGAAGCCCAACGGACCCATGATCACCGGCATCTGGTACATGACGCGCATGATGACGATGTCGCCCGGCCCGCCCAGTTGATAACTCCACATGTTCGTGACGTTGGCCGCATTGTCGTAGGTCAGCGAAATCGCTTTGCTGTCCACATCTTCCAGGCTGTTGGCGATCCGTATGTCGAACATGACATTGTCGCAGGGCATGTAGCTGGGCAGCGTGGCGCATAATTGGGTCTTGAACGTCGACTGGCTGGTGCCGTTCGTCTGCGCCGATCCGGTGCGGATGCTGCGTCCGGATTTCTCGGCGGTGGTTTCCAGCACCTGCTGCGTGAACATCGTCAGCGTGGTCTGCATGATCGCCAAGAGCAGGGCGATGAATGGCGCGGCGATGATTGCGAACTCAATTATAGCGCTACCACGCTGATTGCGCAGCAGCATGCCTCCCCAAGGCATGGAAAATGAGGTTTTGAACATGTGCGACCCCCAAAGGCTTTTGCCCTTTTGATTACGCTACCATTGCTGGCGAAACATTGCAATTTAGTTACTATGTTAACCTTAAGCGAGGGGGCTTTCCAAACATCCGGATCGTCTGCCAAACTGATGTGCAACGATGTTCCGTCCCTCTCGTTATCGGAAGGGGCGAACGCATTCGCGATCCAGGGGCACGGTCATATGCATTTCATCATCGCGCTGCTGGGCGTGTATCGCGCGGAAATCGGCCTGTTCATCCTGGCTTTGATGTTCATCGCTTTCGTGCGCGAACGCTATTCGCCCACAGTGATCGCGGTGGTCGGTGCCTGCGCCTTTGCGCTGCTCGGCCTGCTCAACGAAAAATCGCTCTTTTCAGTTTTTTCCAACAGTGCGCCGCTGACGGTGGGGGCGATGTTCGTCCTGTCGGGCGCGTTGATCCGTACCGGGGTGATCAACCGCGTCGCCGACCTCATCATGGCGCGCGCCAAGAAACATCCTCGCCTGGCGCTGGCCGAAGTGGCGCTGGGCGCGGCCGTGCTGTCGGCGTTCCTCAACAATACGCCGGTGGTCGTGCTGCTGATCCCGATCATGTTCAAACTGGCGCAGGCGACCGGCTATCCGGTCAAGAAACTGCTGATCCCGATGAACACGATCTCGGTTCTGGGCGGTTGCCTGACGCTGATCGGCACATCGACCAACCTGATCGTCGCGGGCATCGCCGCCGATCAGGGGATGGAACCCTTCGGCATTTTCGACATCACGCTTTACGGGCTGGCGGGCGCGGCCGCCGGGATCGTCGCGCTATTGTGCCTGTCCTTCCTGCTGCCCAGCGATCCCCCCGCCATCAGCGGAGAAACCGGCGGCACGGTGCAGGATTATCTCACCGAACTGGTGGTGCCACAGGATAGCGAACTGATCGGGCGGGAGATTGGCGCGCTTGGCCTGTTCAGTCCGTCTGTCGTATTGCTCGGCCTCAAGCGCGGCGGAGAGATAAGACGGCGCGAGATATTGACCGAGGAATTGCGCTCCGGCGACCGGCTGATCGTCCGTGCCGATGGCACCGCCATCATGACGCTGCGCGAATCGGGCGGTTTCGACCTGGGCGTGGCCGCCGATTCCAGCACTTCGGCGCGCGAAGGCACGGTGATCGAAGCGATGGTCGCCCCCAGCCACCCGTCCATCGGCGAACGCTTGCTGGATATTCCCTTCCTCCATGCCCTGCGCGTCCGCATCATCGGCATCCACCGGTCGCGCCATCTGCCCGGCCCTGCCTTGGCGGAGGCGCGGGTGCGCGGCGCGGACCGACTGCTGATCGCGGGCAGCGACGATGCGATCCGCTCGCTGCGGGACAATCCCCATCTGATCGGCGTCGACATCAGCCGCACCCGCGCTTTTCGCCGCAACAAGGCGTGGATCGCGATGGCGGCGATGGCGGCGGTGGTGCTGCTGTCGGCGCTCGACATGGTCGGCATCGGCATGGCTGCCGTCATCGCCGTGGGGGTCATCCTCGTCACCCGCTGCATCGACCCGGAAGAAGCCTGGGCGGCGATCGACGGCGACGTGCTGATCCTGATCTTCGCGATGCTGGCGGTCGGCCTCGCGCTCGAACAGGCGGGCAGCGTGGCGCTGATGGTCGGGTGGATCACCCCGCTGCTGACGATCGCGCCGGTCTGGTCGCTGGTGTTCATCGTCTATTTCTTCGCGCTATTGCTGTCCGAACTGCTCAGCAACAATGCGGTGGCGGCGCTGCTGACGCCGATCACCATCGCATTGGCGCAGCAATTGGGGGTCGATCCGCGCCCGCTGATCATCGCCCTGATGATCGGTGCTTCGGCCTGTTTCGCGACGCCGATCGGTTACCAGACCAATGCGCTGGTCTATGCGGCGGGCGATTATCGCTTTGCCGATTTCGTGCGGATCGGCGTGCCGATCAACATCATCGTCGGGCTGGCCGTGTGCAGCGCGCTGGTGGTGTTGGGGTAGGCGGCCAATCGCGCGCGGGCGGCCCTGTTCGCACGCCCGCGCGCCCGGCATCACGGCGCTCCATCCAGCAAGGAACCTGCCATGCCCAGCCTGCCCTTCACCCAGGTCGATGCCTTTGCCGACGCACCGTTCACCGGCAATCCCGCCGCGGTCATGCCGCTCGACCAGTGGCTCGACGATGCGACGCTTCAGGCAATCGCGGCGGAAAACAACCTGTCCGAAACCGCCTTTACGATCCCGACTCCCGATGATCCGGAGGCTGACTTTGCGCTGCGCTGGTTCACCCCGACGGTGGAGGTCAAATTGTGCGGCCACGCCACGCTGGCCAGCGGCCATGTGCTGATCGGCGATCGGGATGCGATCCGTTTCCGCACCCGCCATGCCGGCGTGTTGACGGTCGCGCGGGCCGGGGCGGGCTATGAATTGTCGCTGCCGGCGTGGGAGACGCAGGCCAATCCGTTGCCCGATCTGGCGACCGGCATGGGCGGCGATGTGCTGGAAACGCGCTGGCGCGACGGCGGCTATGCCATCTTCGTCTATCGCGATGCCGCCGCGATCCGTGCCCTGACACCTGATTTTGCCGCGCTCCGTCCGGCAGGCGACCTGCTGCTGATGGCCACCGCGCCGGGGGACGATAGCGACATCATCAGCCGGGTTTTCGTGCCCGGCGGCGGGGTGGATGAAGATCCGGTCACCGGGTCGGCCCATTGCCTGCTCACCCCCTATTGGGCGACCCGCCTGGGCAAGGCCGACATCACCGCGGTACAGGCCTCCGCACGCGGCGGACGGCTGGGCTGTACGCTGGCAGGCGACCGGGTGATCCTGACCGGCGCCTGCCGGACGGTGATCGAGGGGTGCTTCCTGCTTTAACCCGGAAACAGCCCGGTCAGCCGGGCCAGCGCGGTCTTGACCGCGACCCGCTGTTCCTTGTGCGGCGACATGCCGATCCGCACGACGGTCAGTCGCTGCGACGGGGACACGAGAATATATTGGCCATTATGGCCGACACAGCCGAACAGGCTGGTCGGTGCCTGCCCCGGCATCAGCGCGCTCTCGCTGCTTTCCCGGTTGAGCCAGAGATGCGCGCCATAGGCCGGGTTGCGGGCCGATGGCGTGGTCATGATGTCGATCCATTTTTCGGGCAATATCTGGTGACCGGTCGGGCTGCGGCCATGGCGGCGCAGCAATTCGCCAAAGCGGCCATAGTCGCGCGCGGTCATGTGCAGGATGCTGCCGCCGATCATCGTTCCGGCCGCATCATATTCGGGCGTCAGGCTGGGCAACTGGCCCGGTGCCTTCAGCCTGCCGTCGATGAACATCTGCATCGCCCGCCGCCGCGCATTGGGATCATCGCTGTTGGTCAGCATCCGCGTCATCAGGTCGGTCAGGATCATCGTGCTGCCGGTCGAATAGGAAAAGACCGTGCCCGGCGCATGGGCCAGCGGCTTGGCCTGCGCAAAGCCGCTCATATCCTGCGCCCCGTCGGTAAACAGCATCCGCACCGTGTCGCCAGCGGGTTGCGGTTCGCCATCCTCGACATGATCCAGCCCTGACGTCATCGTCAGCAATTGCCTCAGCGTAATGCGTCCGCGCGGGTCGCCCGGCTGGCGCCACGCTTCGACCGGCACGGGTGCATCGAGCGCCAGTCGCCCGTCCGACACCATCAGCCCGACCAGCACCGCCGTCACGCTCTTGGCGATCGACCAGGACAGCAATTTCGTGTCCGGCCCGAAACCGGGTGCATAGCGTTCCGCAATGACCTGCCCGTCGCGCATCACCAGCAGCGCGCGGGTGTCGCCCATTGCGGAATCATCGAACAGCGGGTCGATCGCGGCGCGCAGCGCGGCCTCGCCCACCACCGCATCGCGCGACACGCGATAAAGTGGTTGCGGGTCGGCCGCCCGCACGCTCCAAAGCCCGCCCGCGCCGACCAGCGCGGCCAGGGCCAGGCCCAGACCAAGCCGCTTTACGCTGTTCCATTCCCTCTTCATAAGCCGCGGCCTTAGCCATCCCCAACCGAGTCGGGAATATGCCGGGTCGCCGGACGATCATTTATCTTGCCCTTATGGTGCTTGTGTCGCTGCTGGTCGCACTCGGCTGGCACTGGAAGTCGCTCAGCGCCCGTGCCGAACTGGGCGCAGCCTATGGCGCGCGCCTCACTTGTTCGTGCCGCTATGTCGAGGGCCGCGCCATGGGCAGCTGCGCCGACGACAAGGAACCCGGCATGGCGCTCGTCACCCTGACCGACCGGCCAGATGACAGGGCCGTGGACGCCAGCGTCCCGCTAATCGCCACCCGCACCGCCCGCTTCCGCCCCGGCTGGGGCTGCCTGCTCGATCCGGTGGAGTGAAGCGGGCGTTGTTCCCCCGCCCGCAAGCGGGAGGGGGTTAGGGGGGTGGGCTTACGCGACGTAGCGCAGGCCAACCACCATCATCGCTCAACACCCACTGGCCCCACCGCGCCTCAGCCGCTAAGGCTCCCCCGATGCGCCCCGACATTCCCACCCTTCTCCACGACATATTCGGCTTTCCCGCCTTTCGCGGGGTGCAGGAGCAGGTGGTGGGCCGCGTCATGGCAGGGCAGCCGACGCTGGCGATCATGCCGACCGGCGCGGGCAAGTCGCTTTGCTACCAGTTGCCGTCCGCCGCGCTCGATGGCTGCTGCGTCGTCGTCTCCCCACTGATCGCGCTGATGCACGACCAGTTGCGCGCGGCCAATGCGGTGGGCCTGCGTGCCGCCAGCCTGACCAGCGTGGACGCCGACTGGCGCGAAACGCAGGATCGCCTGCGAAATGGCGATCTCGACCTGCTCTATGTCGCCCCCGAACGCGCCAGTCAGGAGGGGTTTCGCAGCCTGCTCCGCTCGGCAAAGGTCGCGCTGTTCGCGATCGACGAAGCCCATTGCGTGTCCGAATGGGGCCATGATTTCCGCCCCGACTATCGCCTGCTCCGTCCGCTGCTGGACGAATTTCCCGACGTCCCCCGGCTGGCGCTGACCGCGACAGCTGATGCGCACACGCGCGAGGATATCCTCGTCCAGCTGGGCATCCCGCGCGACGGCCTCATCATCTCCGGCTTCGACCGGCCCAATATCCGCTATGCCGTCCATCCGCGCGACGGCCTGTCCAGCCAGCTTGCCGATCTGGTTGCGCTCCATCCCGGTCCCGGCATCGTCTATGCCCAGACCCGCGCCGCGACCGAGAAAATGGCCGAAACGCTGGGCCGTGGCGGCCGCCCCGTGCGCGCCTATCATGCGGGCCTCGACCCCGCCGTCCGCGCGCGCAACCAGGCCGCCTTCATCGCCAGCGAAGATATGGTGATGGTCGCCACCGTCGCCTTCGGCATGGGCATCGACAAGCCCGACGTGCGTTTTGTCGCCCATGCCGGCCTGCCCAAGTCGATCGAGGGCTATTATCAGGAATCGGGCCGCGCGGGCCGCGACGGCGAACCGGCGGTCGCGCATCTCTTCTGGGGCGCGGAGGATTTCGCCCGCGCCCGTCAGCGGATCATGGAACTCGATCCGTCCCGCCAGCAGGGCGAGCGCACCCGCATCGCCGCACTTGGCGCACTGGTGGAGACCGCCACTTGCAGGCGGGCGATCCTCCTGCGCCATTTCGGCGAATCCCCGCCACCCACCTGCGGCAATTGCGACAATTGCCTCTCCCCCCCCGCCAGCGTGGATGCGACCGAAACCGCGCGCAAATATCTCTCCGCCGTCTATCGCACCGGGCAGAGCTTCGGCTCCGGCCATATCGAGGCGGTGCTGACCGGCGGCGTCACCGACAAGTTGCGCGAACGCGGCCATGACAGGATTTCGGTCTATGGCATCGTGTCGGGCGATGAAACCGCGCTGCTGCGCCCGGTGTCGCGCGCGCTGCTGGTGCGCGACGCGCTGGAGACGACCGAACATGGCGGGCTGATGCTTGGTCCCAACGCCCGGCCTATCCTGCGTGGCGAGGAGGAGGTCCGCATCCTCGTGCCGCCCAGGCGCGAACGCCGCAAGCGCAACGCCCGCAACGGCGCGGAGGCCAATCCGGTCGGCGATCCGCTGTTCGACGCGCTGCGCACATGCCGCCGCGAACTGGCGCAGGAAGCGGGCGTGCCGCCCTATGTCATCTTCCACGATTCGACGCTGCGCGAAATGGCCGAACAGCGCCCCACCAGCCTGCGCGATCTCGGCACGATCAGCGGCGTCGGGCAGAAGAAGCTGGACGCCTGGGGCGACGCCTTTCTGGCGGCGATCCGGCCCTTCTTATAGAACCAATTGTCTTGAAACGTCCGGTGGCCCGGCGCATGGCTGCCACAAAAGGAGAAGCTCATGTTCCGCACACTGACCGACCGCATCCTCGTTTCGCCCCAGATCAGCGTGGAGCAGGTGGCGCAGGCCAAGGCGCTGGGCGTGACGATGATCGTCAACAACCGCCCCGATGACGAGGAGCCGGGGCAGGTCAACGGCGCACAGATTGAGGCAGCCGCGAAGGCGGCGGGCATCGCCTATGTCGCCGTGCCGGTCGCCCATGGCGGCTTTGCCCCCTGGCAGCTCGACGGCATGGCCACCGCGCTGGAGCAGGCCGGGCAGGGCAAGACGCTCGCCTATTGCCGCTCCGGCACGCGCAGCACCTTGCTCTGGGCGCTGACCCGCGCCCGCGCTGGCGACAATGGCGACGTGCTGGCGGCGCAGGCCGCCGCGGCAGGCTATGACATCGCCCCGGTGCGCCAGATCATGGATGCGCTCAAGGGGGAGTGAGCGCACCGGATATATCGTCTCAGCTGTAGAGCGGGATATAGTCATAGCCCGCCGCCGGGTCGGGCGTGCCGCATGCGGCTTCCGCCTCGCCAATCATGTGCTGCGTTTCCGGTCGGGCCGACACGATGGTGACAGGCAGGGGTGGCTGCGCTTGTGCCCCTGCATGCGCGATCCGCAGGCTCTGGAGCAAGTCGTCGCGGTCGGGCCGCCAGCTGGTGAAGCCTTCATTGGCCAGCGCGACCTGATCGACTCCGATCAGCGCCAGCAGATGCGCCTTTGCGGGCACATCCGCCACGCCCTGCGCCCGCATCGCGTCGATGGCCGTCGCGGTGGTTTCATCCACTATCCGCTCGCCCCCCGCCGCAAACAGCGGCTGGTCCAGATCCCACGCATGGGTCGGGCATAATTTGTCGTCCGGCACGATCCGGCGCTGCGGACGGATTTCGGCGGGGTAGATGCGGCAGACATTGGGCCGGACATCATAGGCGCCGCAGCGCATGTCGGGCATCAGATTGGGGCATGGCCCGTCGAACACGGCGGTCAACGTCGCCTGGATGGTGACAGGCAGGGCGCCGCTTATCCCCGGCACGGCACGCTGCGCCCGATAATCTTCGGCCGATCCGGCGGCAGGGGGCAGGTCAGGGGCGGCGTCGCACAACAATTCGACTTTGCCGCCACGCTCCAGCCACAATATCGCTTCGCTTATCCCCAAAGCCAGACGCAGGCCATGGCAGCAGCGGCCACAGGATGTGCAGCCAAAGCGCAGGTCAGGATCGGGCATGGAAGGACTGTCCGCGACGGGGGCTTGCATGATCGGGTTCGGACCCTTTGCGTGATGATGATTATCAGGCCTAGACATAAATTGCGCCCTGATGTCAAATGCTTGTGCGGTGTCGGCGCCAATGCTGTCAGCCGCCCTCCACCGTCACATGCTCCATCCGCGGTAGCATCCGCACCCGCGCGCGCACCTTTGCAACATCCGCGCCCGGTGCCAGGCTGATGATCGACGCATGGGCATGGGGACCGATGCGCCAGACATGCAGGTCACGGATGGTTGCCCCTTCGGCCTCCACAACGCCACGCACCGTCGCCATCAGCGCGGGTTCCGCCGTGTCGAGCAGGATGCCCGCCGTATCCTTCATCAGCCCCCAGGCCCAGCGCGCGATCACCACCGCGCCCAGCAGGCCGACCGCCGGGTCCATCCACCCCCAACCCAGATAGCGCCCGGCCAGCAAGGCCGCGATCGCCAGCACCGACGTCAGCGCATCGGTCAGCACATGGATATAGGCGGCGCGCAGATTATTGTCGGCATGGCCGTGGTCGTGCCCCTCATGCCCATGATCATGGCTATGGTCATGCCCCAGCAGCAGGGCGCTGATGATGTTGATGACCAGCCCGACAATCGCCACCAACGTCGCCTCGCCAAAGGCGACATCAATCGGCTGAAAGAAGCGCATCCCCGATTCGATCGCGATGAACAGCGCCATGACGCCCAGCAACAGGGCGGAGGCAAAGCCCGACAGGTCGCCGACCTTGCCGGTGCCGAATGTGAAGCGCGGGTTGCGCGCGTGCCGCCGGGCATAGCCATAGGCCGCCGCCGCCACCGCCAGCGCGCCAGCGTGCGTGGCCATGTGAAAGCCATCGGCCAGCAGCGCCATCGATCCGGTCATCCATCCCGCGACAATTTCCACCACCATGGTCGCGGCGGTCAGCCAGACGACCCACAGAGTGCGCTTGGCATTTTCGTCATGCCCGGCGGACAGATAGATATGGTCGAAATAATGGCTGTCCTCGCCCGCCATGGATGCAGCGTCAGCTGCCGGGCCGGGGGCGGGGACGGCGGCGTGGTCATGGCCGTGATGGTCATGGCCATGATGATGGTGGTCGTTGTGCATCGTCATTTCCCGTAGCGGCGGATCAGCGCCAGCATTTCCTCACTCGCGGCGGCGCGCTCGGCATCGGTCAGGCCGGGCCGGGCGACATGCTCGCGCATATGCTGCTCGATCAGTTCCTCCATCAGGCTACCGACCGCGCCGCGCACCGACGCCACCAGTTGCAGCGTTTCTGAACAGCCTGCGTCCCCCGTCAACTGACGATCGACAGCAGCGATCTGCCCCGCGATCCGGCGCACCCGCGCCAGCAATTTGTCCCGATCCGCGATAATATGCATAGGATAGCCCCCTATCCTATATTCGATACGCTAGCTAGAGCCTGATTTGCCAACGGGGACAGGAAAACCAACGCGCGCTCGACGGCGCACCTGTCTCCAGCCGCTTCCCCAAAAACCATGCGCTACGCCCAACTCCACCATGGCCTTGTCATCCCGCCTCCCCTAACAGGATGGCATGATCAAGCGGGTGGAATGTGATCTGGCGATCCTTGGCGGCGGGCTGGCGGGCAGCCTGATCGCGCTCGCCTTCGCCGCGCGGCGGCCCGATGTGCGGCTGGCGCTGGTGGAGCGCGAAGCCGGGATCGGCGGCAACCATATCTGGTCCTTTTTCGATGGCGATGTCGTGCCGGGCGACCGCTGGCTGGTCGATCCGCTGGTCAGCCATCGCTGGCGCCAGGGGCATGAAGTCCGCTTTCCCGACCATCAACGGCGGCTCGACACCCCCTATAACAGCATTGCTTCGCCCAAGCTCGACGCCCATGTCCGCGCGGTGCTGGGTGACGCGGTGCTGACCGACGCGAATATAGTGTCGGTGACGCCGACCTCCATCATGCTGGCCGACGGGCGAGAGATTGTGGCGGGCGCGGTGATCGATGCGCGCGGCGCGGGCGACCTGTCGGCGCTGCGCTGTGGCTGGCAGAAATTCGTCGGCCATACGCTGCGGCTCGATGCGCCGCACGGGATCGACCGGCCCGTAATCATGGACGCGACCGTCGATCAGATCGACGGCTATCGCTTCGTCTATCTGCTGCCCTGGGACGCGCGCACCCTGTTCATCGAGGATACCTATTACAGCAACAGCCCGGCGCTGGACGTTGCCCTGATCGGTGAGCGGATCGCCGCCTATGCGCAGGAAAAGGGCTGGCACGGCACGGTCATCCACCGCGAACAGGGCGTTCTGCCCGTCGTCCATGGCGGCGATTTCGACGCCTATTGGCCCGGCGCTGATCCCGTCGCCCGCGCCGGGGTGCGGGCGGGTCTGTTTCAACCCATGACCGGCTATTCGCTGCCAGATGCGGTGCGCTTTGCGACCTGGCTGGTGGACCAGCCGCTCGATCGTCTGGCCGCCGTCACCCGCGCCCGCGCCGCGGCCCACTGGCGCAACGGCGGCTATTATCGCCTGCTCGGCAAGATGCTCTTCGGCGCGGCGCAACCCGACCGGCGCTGGCGTATTTTCGCCCGCTTCTATCGTCTGTCCGCGCCGCTAATCCAGCGCTTCTACGCCGGACGCTCCACCCTCACCGACCGCATCCGCATCTTGTGCGGACGCCCCCCCGTGCCCATAAGGGATGCCATGCGAACATTGTTGAATCCGCCCGCCTGATGACCAGAAAAGCGATCGTCATCGGCGCAGGCTTTGGCGGGCTGGCGCTCGCCATCCGCCTGCAATCCGCCGGTATAGACACCACTTTGGTCGAGGCGCGCGATCGTCCCGGCGGGCGCGCCTATATGTGGGAAAAGGACGGTTTCACCTTCGACGCCGGGCCGACCGTCATCACCGATCCCGATTGCCTGTCGGAACTTTGGCGGCTGTCGGGGCATGACATGGCGCAGGATGTGACGCTGATGCCGGTCAGTCCCTTCTATCGCCTCAACTGGCGCGACGGCACCAATTTCGATTACAGCAATGATGAAGCCTCGCTGCGGACGGAGATCGCCAGGCTCGATCCCGCCGATGTCGCAGGCTATGAACGCTTCCTCGATTATGCCGCTGGTGTTTATGAGGAGGGGTATCGCAAGCTCGGCTCGGTCGCCTTCCTCGACTTCGCCTCGATGATCAAGGCAGCCCCGGCACTTGCCAAATATCAGGCATGGCGCTCGGTCTATTCGATCGTCTCTTCCTATGTGAAGAATGAGAAGCTGCGCGAGGCGCTGTCCTTCCACACTTTGCTGGTCGGCGGCAATCCGATGAATACCAGCGCCATCTATGCGCTGATCCACAAGCTGGAAAAGGACGGCGGCGTCTGGTTCGCCAAAGGCGGCACCAACCGTCTGGTGCAGGGCATGGCGACCCATTTCGAGCGGCTGGGTGGCACGTTGCGGCTGGGTGACAAGGTGACCCGGATCGAAACCCATGGCGACAAGGTCACCGCCGTCCATACCGCGTCGGGCTGGCGCGGGGAGGCCGACGCGGTCGCCAGCAATGCCGACCTGATGCACAGCTATCGCGACCTGCTGGCCCACCATCCGCGCGGGCAGAAACAGGGCGAGAAACTGGCGCGCAAGCGCTGGTCGCCCAGCCTGTTCGTGCTGCATTTCGGCATCAAGGGCAGCTGGCCGGGCATCCCGCACCATATGATCCTGTTCGGGCCGCGCTATGAAGGGCTGCTCACCGACATTTACGATCATGGCGTGCTGCCGGAAGATTTCTCACTCTATCTGCACCACCCGACCGTCACCGATCCGTCGATGGCGCCTGAAGGCCATTCGACCTTCTACGCCCTCGCCCCGGTGCCGCACATGGGCAAGCTGCCGATCGACTGGGACCAGTTCGCGCCCGCCTATGCCGAACGCATATTGGACGAGATCCAGCATCGTCTGATCCCCGACATCCGATCGCGCATCGTCACCCAGTTCCATTATGCGCCGTCCGATTTTGGCCGCGATCTCAACGCCCATCTCGGCAGCGCCTTCAGCCTGGAGCCGCTGCTGACCCAGAGCGCCTGGTTCCGGGCGCATAATCGTGATGATGTGATCCCCAACCTCTATCTGGTGGGCGCGGGGACGCATCCGGGCGCGGGCATACCCGGCGTCGTCGGCAGCGCGAAGGCGACGGCGGCCCTGATGATCGACGATATGGCATCGTCAAGTTAAGTATCTGATATATAAAGATATTATCAAATACGCCATATATGAATATGGGAAGAGTATGAAAAGATTGGCAGTCTATTGCGGATCGGCCACCCCCGCCGATTCCACCTATATCCAAGCCGCCCGCCATGTCGGCCGCACCCTCGCCACGCGCGGCATAGGCGTCGTCTATGGCGGTGGTCGCCTTGGCCTGATGGGCGCTGTGGCTGATGCGGCACTGGAAGCGGGCGGGGAGGTGATCGGCGTGATCCCGCAAGCCCTGGTCGGCGCGGAAGTCGCCCATCGCGGCTGCACGGAGTTGCATGTCGTCCAGACCATGCACCAGCGCAAACAGCTGTTCACCGACCTGTCGGACGGCTTCGTCACTCTGCCCGGTGGGGTCGGCACGATGGATGAGCTGTGGGAGGCAATCAGCTGGTCGCAACTGGGCTATCATCAAAAGCCGGTCGGCCTGCTCAACGTCGGCGGCTTCTACGACCAGCTGATCGGCTTCAACCGCCAGATGGTGCAGGCAGGCTTCATCCGCGCCCAACATGCGGGCATCCTGCTCCATGCCGACGGCATCGATGCCTTGCTAGAGGCTATGGCCGCCTATCAGCCGCATGAAACGATCTTCGCGATGAAGGCGGATCGGTTGTGACGG
Source organism: Sphingobium indicum BiD32 (assembly GCF_000382885.1). Lineage (GTDB taxonomy): Bacteria > Pseudomonadota > Alphaproteobacteria > Sphingomonadales > Sphingomonadaceae > Sphingobium > Sphingobium japonicum_C. The sequence goes on along the minus strand of NZ_CAVK010000256.1, from coordinate 29 downwards.
AAAAGTCCCCCTCCCGCTTGCGGGAGGGG
>NZ_CAVK010000257.1 GCF_000382885.1 Sphingobium indicum BiD32 | reverse complement strand
TGGTGCAAGTTGAGGGATTCACACGCGAATCGGATGAGTGCATAGAGTCGGGATTACGGTCAGCGATGGTATTTGCTCGTGGTCCAGACGTCTTCGGTTTCTCCCGTTCCTGCAGGTTTGACGATTGTCAGTCGCGACGAAACAGCGGACGGGAGGCTTCATTTGGATGTAAGGCCAGTTCAGCGCTCCTCCTCGTGCCCCGGTTGCGGACGGCACTCGAGTGGCGTGCATAGCCATTACCAGCGCCATCTCTCCGATTTGCTTTGGCATGGACGGATTGTGGCGATGCGCCTCACGGCGCGGCGCTTTCGCTGCAGGACGCCTGATTGCAAGGTGCAGATATTCACGGAGCGATTGCCCGGGGTCGCTGTTTCGAGCGCGCAACGCTCCGATCGGCTCGCACAGAGCCAGCGCGCTATAGCTCTTGTAGCGGGTGGTGAGCCGGGCTCCCGCCTCGCCCATAGGTTGGCGATGCCGGTGGGCGGAGATACATTGCTGCGGATGATCCGGACGGCGCCTGTGCCGGGTTTCGTTGCCCCTACGATCGTGGGCATCGACGATTGGGCGTGGCGGCGCGGACAGCGCTACGGAACGATCATCTGCGACTTGGAGCGAAATCGCGTTCTTGATCTGCTGCCTGATCGCAACGCGGATAGCGTGGCCGACTGGCTGAAGCGCTGGCCAGGGATCAAGGTTGCCGCGCGTGATCGCGCTGGAGTTTACGCCCAAGGAGCAAGGCGCGGGGCGCCAGGAGCCATGCAAGTGGCCGATCGCTGGCATCTGCTCAGTGGCCTGGATGAGGCACTGCGCCAGGCAGTTGGTCGCCACCGCAGTGCGGTGTCCGCGGCGGCGAAAATCATGGCATCCGCGCAGGGCGCGCAAGCCAACCCTGCACCGACATCCCCCGGTCTAGTCAAATTGCGGACCGATCGGAAGGCCGGTCGACGCGAACGCTGCGAGGAAATATGCCAGCTCGACAAGCTGGGACATCCCACGTCGAGCATCGCCGAGCTGGTTGGCGTAGCTCAGCGCAAGGTCCAGCGCTGGATAGCCGCCGGCGGCGAACCCGAACATGTGCGTCCCCGTATACATTCCCATCTTCTGGGCCCTTTCGAAGAATGGCTCGAAGCCCGGTGGCGTTCGGGACACCAGGTTGGACAACAGCTTTGGCGAGAACTGAAAGAACTCGGCTACAAGGGGAGCCGGAACACCATTGCACGATGGGCAGCCAAGCGGCGCAGCCGCGACGATGCACAGGCACTAGAACCGCAGAGGCAGCGGTCAGCCTGGAAGGCCCCATCGCGGCGGCGCTGCGCATGGTACATGGGCCAGGCTCCCGATCAGATCGATGCCGAACATACGCTGTTCCTCGACCATCTATATGCGCAAGCACCGCGCCTTCGTGAGGCAGCGGAACTGGCTGTTCAGTTCGTCACGGTTCTTGGCGGCAAGGACGTAACCACACTCGATAAATGGCTCGAACAGGCAGCTGACAGTGAACTTGGCAGCTTTGCGGGCGGCATCACACGGGACATTGATGCAGTCAGGCGCGCGATCACGACCCGTTGGACGACGAGCCCGGTCGAAGGTCAGGTCAGTAGAGTCAAAGCCATAAAGCGGCAGATGTACGGACGAGCAAACTACCAACTCCTGCGACAGCGAGTGTTACTGGCCGCCTGATCATCAATCAGGCCTCCAAAGGCTTCCTCGAGCAGACTGCACCAAAGATGCGGAAGAACCC
>NZ_CAVK010000258.1 GCF_000382885.1 Sphingobium indicum BiD32 | reverse complement strand
GCCGCACCGGCCCGCACCCCCACCCGGCCGCCCATTCAGGATATTCTGTGGGTGGCCGGGTGGGGGTGCGGGCCGGTGCGGCCTATCCCTTAACGAAGCGCGGCGCAGGCTTCCTGGATGCGGGTGCAGGCTTTTTTCAGCACCTCTTCCGACGTCGCATAGCTGATGCGGAAGGCGGGCGAGAGGCCGAAGGCGGCGCCATGGACGGCGGCGACCTTGGCTTCGTCCAGGAAGTAGCCGATCAGCGTTTCGTCGCTGTCGATGGTCACCCCCTTGGGCGTCACCTTGCCGATCACGCCGCTGGCGTCGGGATAGACGTAGAAGGCGCCTTCGGGCGTCGGGCAATCCAACCCCGGCGCGTCGTTCAGCATCGCGACGACCATGTCCCGGCGCTTCTTGAAGGCGGCATTGCGGTCCTCCAGAAAATCCTGCGGCCCGGTGAGCGCGGCGACGGCAGCCGCCTGGCTGATCGAGCAGGGGTTGCTGGTCGACTGCGATTGCAGCTTGCCCATCGCTTTGATGATCCATTCGGGACCACCGGCAAAACCGATGCGCCAGCCGGTCATGGAGAAGGCCTTGGAGCAGCCATTGACCGTCAGCGTGCGGTCATAGAGTTCCGGGCAGACCTGTGCGATGGTGGCGAAGGGCGTGGTAGCGTACCAGACATGCTCATACATATCGTCGGTCATGACGAGCACGTGCGGATGCCGCAGCAGCACGTCGGCCAGCTCCTTCAGCTCCGCCGCCGAATAGGCCGCACCTGAGGGGTTCGATGGCGAGTTCAGCATCACCCACTTGGTGCGCGGAGTGATCGCGGCCTCCAGCTGGGCGGCGGTGATCTTGTAGCCCTGGCTCGCCGGACCCTCGATGAACACCGGCGTACCGCCCGCGAAATTCACGATGTCGGGATAGCTGACCCAGTAAGGCGCAGGGATGATGACCTCATCGCCCACGTCCACGGTCGCGACCAGCGCGTTGAACAAGGTGTGCTTGCCACCGGAGTTCACCGTGATCTGGCTGCGCTTATAGACCAGGCCATTGTCGCGCTGGAATTTGAACATCACCGCTTCCTTGACGTCGGCGGTGCCGTCCACGTCGGTATAGCGGGTCAGGTTGTTGCGGATGGCGGCGATGCCCGCTTCCTTGACGAAATCGGGCGTGTCGAAGTCCGGCTCCCCCGCCGACAGGCCAATCACGTCCACGCCCTGCGCCTTGAGCGCATTCACCCGCGCGCTCATGGCGAGCGTGGCGGAAGGCTGGATACGACCAAGCGCGGCGGAAGTCTGGCTCATGGTAATTATCTTTCTCCAAAGCGATTTCAAAGCGGGCGGCACCGCCCACTGGCTCGGAAATCGCGACAGCAAATGACTCAATCCCCTTGTCCGCACGTAAGGCGGACGCGGCGGTCCTTAGTGCGCAACGGACGCAGGGGCAACCGCCAGTTGGTGCTTCGTGGCTTTACGGCAGAATGATGTGGCTAATGCGCCCGCGTCGCCGCCACCATGCCGCGCGCGGCGTTGCCGATGAAGAAGCCATTGTCCAGATCATGCGCGCGCAGATCGGCCTCGACCGCCTCCCCCATGTCGATCAGGCTCTGGCGCAAGATGCCGGGCAGCAGGCCGCGCGACAGTGGCGGGGTGAGCAATTTGTCGCCGCGCTCGACGAAGATCGAGGAGAAACAGCCCTCGGTCAGATAGCCCTGCGCGTCGATCAGCGCGACTTCATAGGTGCCGCCGCGTTTGAGCGCGTCGCTGTAGAGCGACCGGTCGGTGGTCTTGTGCAGCAACCGCAGGTCATCGGCGGGCGCGTGGCGCGGCACGACCTTGACCGGCACGATCGCGCCCGGCCAGGCGATCCGATCGCGCACCTCGATCGCCACCGCCCCGCCGCGCGACACCATCAGCCGCACCCGGCTATGATCGCGCAGGCGGAAGGTCGCGGCCTGCAACTCGTTGCGCACGCCATGGCGATCGAAGGCAAAGCCGAGCGCATCGGCGCTCGCCTTCAACCTTGTAAGGTGCAGCTCCAGCAACCTGATGCCTTCGAGCGGATCGAAGGCCATGGTTTCGAGCAGATCATAGCGTCCATCGGCCAGTGACATTCCAGCTATTCCAAGCCGTTGGGGGCAAATATGTCAAGCACCAGCAAGAAACCGCCCCTTGGCCAGACATTCCGCCCACTCCGAACCGGCTTCTGAATCCACCACCAGACCGGACCCAAGGCCCAGCCGCCCGATGCCAGCGCCTTCATCAATGGTCAGCGTGCGGATCGCAACATTGAACGCCGCGTCGCCATCCGGGTCGATCCAGCCCATCGAGCCGGTATAGACGCCGCGCGCATGGGGTTCGAGCGCGTCGAGTATCTCCATCGCCCGCACCTTGGGCGCACCGGTGATCGAACCACAGGGAAACAGCACGCGCAGCACATCGACCGGCGACAGGCCGGGCAGGATGCGCGCGCGCACGGTCGACACCAGCTGGTGGACGGTGGGGTAGCTCTCCACCTTGAACAGGTCCGGCACGGTCACGCTGCCCGCGCGTGACACCCGCGACAGGTCGTTGCGCAACAGATCGACGATCATCAGATTTTCCGCGCGCTGCTTGGCATCGCTTTGCAGCCATCGGGCCAGCGCCGCGTCCTGTTGCGGATCGCTATGGCGGGTCGCGGTGCCCTTCATCGGCCGCGCGGTCAACTGCCCGCGCACCAGCGTGAAGAAAAGTTCGGGCGAGAAGGAGAGCAACGCCTGCCTGCCGGTGCGGATCACCCCGCCATAGCCCGCCGCCGCGCGCGGGCGGATCGCGGCATAGAGCGCCAGCGGATCGCCAGTCACTATGGTTTCGCAGGGGAAGGTCAGGTTCGCCTGATAAATGTCCCCCGCGCGGATATAATCCTGCACGGCATTGAACGCGACGCGATAGTCGGCCTCGTCGATCAGCGGACGCGGCGGCGTCACGGTCGCGCCAGCCGGATCGGGCAGCAAATCGGGCAACGCCCCCGGCGCGATCAGCCGCACCCCTTCAAACAGACCGAACCACAGCAATGGCGCGGCGCTGCGTTCCGCCTGACGGCGACGGGCGATCGGGGCCAGCCGCTCCTCCAGCGCAAGGCCGGCCTCATAGGCCATATAGCCAGCGACATGCAGTCCGCTCTCGCGCGCGTCGGCCAGCCGGTCGAGCGCGGGCTGGACCTCGTCCATGCTGTGCGCGGCGATGATGCCGACCGGGTCGCGATACAGCCGCGCCGGGGCCGCGCCACGCACGCGCGCATCGTCGAACAGGGCAAAGACTTCGGACGGACCGGGGAGACGCATGGCGGCTTATTAACAGGCTTTTGCGCGGGCGAAAGGGTCAGTAGGGGAATATGCTGTGTTGCGTGGCCGCGGCGCAGCCCTTACCTCAGCGCCTATGCCCGACCAGACCCCCAAAGCCGCACCCGACCGTCCGCTTGGCGCAGCCATCGGCCATGCGCTGCGCGGACGCTGCCCCGCCTGTGGCGAAGGGCGGATGTTCGCCCGCTTCCTCAAGCCCATAACCGCCTGTACCCATTGCGGCCAGTCGTGGGATATGCATCAGGCCGACGATTTTCCGTCCTACATCGTCATCCTGTTGCTGGGCCATATATTGGTGCCGCTGATGATCGAGGTGAATAGCGCGCTCGATATTCCGCTGGGCTGGCAGGCGGCAATCTGGCCGACACTGGCGCTGCTGCTGGCCGTCGCGATGATCCAGCCGGTCAAGGGCGCGGTCATCGCCTTCCAATGGACCCGGCGGATGCACGGGTTCCGGTGAGACCAAAGTGCAATGGTCTTGACCTGTAAGGCACCCACCTCTTGCGAGGGTCATTGTTCACAGATTTTACGTCATCCCCGCGAAGGCGGGGATCCATCTCCTGACCTAAAATCAAGACGATAAGGCGGGAGATGGATTCCCGCCTTCGCGGGAATGACGACGTGAAAGGAGGTATGACTCTAATTCACATCACCCAGGCTGGCGAATGAAATTCATCTCCATCGCCTCGCGCAGCGTCTCCTCAATCTCGCGGCGGCCTTCGGCGCCATGGGTGACGACGGTGGTGTCGCAGGTGGCGACGCAGACGCCCTTCTGAAACCCGGCCGAACTGATCGTCCAGCTGGTCCGGCCGATATGGCCGATCGCGCAATGGACGTCGAACGGATAGGGAAAGTGCGATTCCTCGATGAAATTGAGGTTCACATTGGCCACCAGCCAGCGCACGCCCTGTTCCTGCGGGTGGCGGCCCATATGGTGGTGAAACCGGATACGCGCGGTCTCGAAGATTCCGGAAATCGCCACATTGTTGATGTGGCCCATCGTATCGAGATCCTGAAAGCGGGTGTCGATGCTGGTAACGAAGCGATAGGCTTCGGGACTGAAACGCCAGGAATCGGGTTTGGCCATGTCCTGCTTTCCAATAAGATAGGGATGGCAATGCCATAGCCATGCTGGCCGGTGATGCAATCGCGCCCGCGAAAATGGCGCGACTGCGACCTTTATGACACAATCTAGCGCAAGGGACGCGCGCATCACAAGATTGTCACGCAGACGACGCCAATCCGTCAAGCTCCTCACATTGCGGTGCAACATCACGCGCCTACGGCCCCGGACCAAGCCGATCACGGTTATCCAAGGGGAATTACAATGCGTCCTGCCACTGCCCTGCTGCTCGCCTCCACCATGCTGGCGGCCACGCCTGCCTTCGCCCAGACAGCCGCGCCAGCCGCAGAGGCCGCGCCCGACGATGCGACGATCATCGTCTTTGGCCGCGGCGAAACCCGCCAGGTGCAGGAAATATCGGCACGCGAAATCATCGTGCTGACGCCGGGCACCAATCCGCTGAAAGCCATCGAAAAACTGCCCAGCGTCAATTTCCAGTCGGCCGACCCGTTCGGCAATTATGAATGGTCGCAGCGCGTCACCATCCGCAGCTTCAACCAGAACCAGCTGGGCTTCAATTTCGACGGTATCCCGTTGGGCGACATGAGCTATGGCAATCATAACGGCCTGCACATCACCCGCGCCATCAGCAGCGAGAATATCGGCAACGTGCGCGTCAGCCAGGGTGCCGGTTCGCTCGGTACGCAGGCGACCGGCAATCTGGGCGGCACGGTCGAGACGTTCTCGGCCGAACCGACCGGCGAACTGGGCGCGCAGGGCAATCTGACCTATGGCAGCAACGACACGATCCGCGCCTTCGCCCGCCTCAATCTGGGCAGCACGGACGGCGTGCGCGGCTATGTGTCCTACGGCTATGGCTCGACCGACAAATATAAGGGCCAGGGAACGCAGGACCAGCATATGGGCAATGCGAAGGTCATCATCCCCGTCGGCGACGCGAAGATCGACGGCTGGCTTAGCTATTCCGACCGCCGCGAACAGGATTATCAGGACATGTCGATGGGCATGATCAATCGCCTCGGCTGGGACTGGGACAACACCTATCCCGACTATGCCCGCGCGATCGACTATGCCAGCCGCCTCAATGACGTGGACCTGATCAGCAACAGCGGCGGATCGCCCTTCCCCGATGGCCGTTTCGACTATAGCGGCGCGAACGTCGCCACCGGCCAGACCTATCCCGGCAATGTCACCAGCGCCGACGACGCCTATTATGACGCGGCCGGCCTGCGCAAGGACTGGCTGGGCGCAATCGGCCTGACCACGCCGCTGGGCGACAGCGCGACCTTCAAGATCAAGGGCTATTATCACAATAATAGCGGCATGGGCCTGTGGGCGACCCCCTACACCCGCAGCCCGAACGGCGTGCCGATGTCGGTGCGCACCACCGAATATGACATGGACCGGATCGGCGCGTTCGGCAGTGTCGACTATACGCTCGGCATCCAGAATCTGAGCGTTGGCGCCTGGTATGAGAATAACAAATTCCATCAGGCGCGTCGCTTCTACGCTTTCGCCAGCCGTACCGAGCCGGGCCTGTCCTTCCGCGACTATCCCAAAAATCCCTTCGCCACCCAGTGGGAATTCGACTTCACCACCGATACGTTCCAATATCATGTTCAGGACAAGATCGACCTTGGCATGGTGACGATCAATCTGGGGTGGAAGGGCTTTTCGGTCACCAACAAGGCCGAGGCTGTCGTCCAGGCGACCTTCCCGCAGGGCAAGATCAAGGCGCAGGACTGGTTCCAGCCCACGGCCGGTTTCGTCGTGGAAGTCAGCCCCGAAGCGGAAGTCTATGGCGGCTTCAGCCAGTCGACCCGCGCCTTCGCCAGCGCCACCACCGCCGGTCCGTTCTCGACCAACCAGGCCGGTTTCAACGCGATCAGGGACGATCTGAAGCCCGAATCGTCGGACACCTATGAACTGGGCCTGCGCTACAATACGCCGATGTTCAACGGCACGCTGGGCGCCTATCTGGTCAACTTCCGCAACCGCCTGCTCGCGGTGCAGGTGGGCAGCCCGATCCAGGGTCTGGCCTCCGCGCTTCAGAATGTCGGTGGCGTGCGCGCCATCGGCGTAGAGGCGGCGGGCGACCTGAAGCTGGGCGGCGGCTTTGGTCTCTATGCCAGCTACAGCTACACCGACGCCACCTATCGCGACGATGTGTTTAGCAGTGTCGTAAACCCGGATGGCACCTTCCCGCTGGTTGCGGCGATCAAGGGCAAGACCGTGGTGGACAGCCCCAAACATATGGCGCGCGGCGAGTTTAACTATGACGATGGCCAACGCTTCTTCCGCGTCGGCCTCAACTATATGTCGCGCCGCTACTATAGCTATACCAATGATGCGTCGGTCCCCGGCCGCCTGATCGTCGACGCCTCGCTCGGCTATCGCTTCACCGACAAGGTGGAGGTGCAGCTCAACGCCACCAACCTGTTCGACAAGCGCTATGTCGGCACCATCGGGTCGGGCGGCTTTGGCAATAGCGGCGACGCCCAGACCCTGCTGGTCGGTGCCCCCCAGCAATTCTTCGCCACGCTGAAGGCCGGGTTCTAAACAACAAGCTCCGTTCGTTTCGAGCGAAGTCGAGAAACATGCGCACAGCGTTATCCGCTTCTCGACACGCTCGAAGCGAACGGCAGTTGGGACAATCATCATGAAAAAGACCGCGCTCCTCACCACCGCCCTCGCCATCCTCTTCCCGCACACGGCGCTGGCGGAGCCCGTCCTCCTCATCTCGATCGACGGGCTGCGCCCCGGCGACGTGCTGGAGGCGGACAAGCGCGGCCTTTCTCTTCCCAACCTGCACCGCTTCGTGACGGAGGGCGCACATGCATCCGGCGTCACCGGCGTGTTGCCGACGCTGACCTACCCCAGCCACACGACGCTGATGACCGGTACAACCCCGGCCAAGCATGGCATCGTCGCCAACAACAGCTTCGACCCCACCGGCATCAACCAGGGCGGCTGGTATTGGTATGCGCAGGACATCAAGGTGCCGACCCTGTGGGAGGCCGCGACCAAGGCGGGCCTGACCACCGGCAATATCCACTGGCCGGTCAGCGTCGCGGCCAGGGGCGTTACCTGGAACCTGCCGCAAATCTGGCGCACCGGCCATGGTGACGACGCCAAATTGCTCGATGCGCTGGCGACGCCCGGCCTGAAAGCCGAACTGGAGGCGAAAGTCGGCGCGCCCTACGCGATGGGCATCGACGAAAGCCTGCCCGGCGACCAGCTGCGCGGCCGTTTCGCCACCGCCCTGATCGCCGCGCACAAGCCGCAATTCCTGACCGTCTATCTGACCGCGCTCGACCATGAACAGCATGAAAAGGGACCGGACAGCCCCGCCGCCAAAGCCGTGCTGGAAAAGATCGACGCGATCGTCGGCGATCTGGTCGCGGCGCAGATGCAGGCGCATCCCGATGCGGTGATCGCGCTGGTCAGCGACCATGGCTTTGAGGCAACCCACAGCGCGATCAACCTCTACCGCCCCTTCATCGACGCTGGCCTCATCACGCTGGGCAAGGATGGCAAGGTCGCGTCCTGGCTCGCCATGCCCTGGATTTCGGGCGGATCAGCCGCGATCATGCTGGCGCGGCCCGACGATGCCGCGCTCGCGGTGCAGGTGAAGGCGCTGCTCGACAAGCTCGCCGCCAATCCGGCCAATGGCATCGCGCAGGTTGCCGACAAGGCGCAAGTCGCCGCGATGGGCGGCAATCCGCAGGCGACCTTCACCATCAACCTTGCCCCCGGCTACGTCACCGACATTTTTCGAGGGAGCGCCGCGCCGGTCGTAGGACGCAGCCCGGTCAAGGGGATGCACGGCTATTTCCCCGGTCCCGCCAATCTGCGCGCCACCTTCATGGCGATGGGCCAGGGCGTCGCACGGGGCAAGGATCTGGGCCTGATCGACATGCGCGCCATCGCCCCGACCCTTGCCAAGCTCATGGGCGCACCGCTCCCCGACGCAGACGTCGAAGCGCTCCCCCTCCAGCCATAGGCAACGCTGCGTTTCCCGGCAGGGCGATGGACTTCGCCCCGCGCGCAGCATAGCGTCCGCGCCAGTCCATCCTGCCGGGGGTTCCATGCAGCGTTACAGCCTTGTCGCCATCATTCTCCACTGGGCCATCGCCGCCCTGCTCGCCTTCCAGATCAGCGTCGGCTGGGCGCTGGAGGATCTGGGCGCGCGCGGCTTTGCCCTCTATCAGTGGCACAAGTCGGTCGGCATCACGATCCTGCTGCTGACCCTGCTGCGGATCGTCATGCGCTACTGGAAGCCGCGCCCGCCGAAACTGGAGGGCGGCTGGCAGGGCGCGCTGGCGTCGGCCGTGCATGGCGGACTCTATGCTTTCATGCTGGGCGCGCCGCTGACCGGCTGGGCCTTGGTATCGACCGCCAAGGTCAAGGTGCCGACCCTTTTGTTCGGTGTCCTGCCCCTGCCCCATCTGCCGCTACCCGCCAGCGCGCATGATCTGGCGGAGGGCGGCCATGGCCTGATCGCTTGGCTTGGCATCGCGCTGTTCCTGCTCCATGTCGCGGGCGCGCTGCGTCATCATTTCCTGATGCGCGACGGGCTCATCTGGCGGATGATACCGGGCCGTTCGACCCTGTTGCTGATCGCCCTGCCCGCGCTGATCCTGCTGGGTCTGGTCGTCGGCCAGGCGATCCTCCCCGGCGCCGCCCCGCAAATGGCCGCCCCGGTCGAAGCGCCGGAAGTGACCGAAAATATCGCCGAACCCGTCAACCTTGTGGAGGCTGCGCCGGACAACGCCGCCAGCAACGCCGCCGAAGCCGCCCCGGAAGAACCCGTCGGCCCACCGCCTGCCTGGACCGTGCAACCCGGCGGCACGATCGGCTTTACGGTCGGCAATGATGGCCAGACGATCAGCGGCAGCTTCGCCAAATGGACCGCCGAGATTCTGATGGACCCCGACCATCCCGACAGCGCAGACATCAAGGTCAGCATCGACATGGCCAGCGCCAGCGTCGGCGATGCCTATCAGGACGGGATGCTGCCGGGCGACGAATTTTTCGCCGTCGCCAGCCACCCCACCGCAACCTTCACGGCGAAGGGCGCGGAAAAAACCGGCACCAACACCTATCGCGCCACCGGCACGCTCAGCCTGAAGGGCGTGACCAAGCCCCAGACGATCCGCTTCACCCTGACCGGTGACGGCGCGACCCGCAAAGTCGCTGGCACCGCCACCATCGCCCGCTCGGCCTTTGGCGTGGGCAATGGCCAGAGCAGCGGCGGCCTCGCCCCGCAGGTCAAGCTCAGCTTCGCCTTCACGGCCAGACAGAAGGATTGAGGCGGAGCGTTCCGGGCATCAGTCGTCCGGGTTGGACAGGCACGGACGGTGGCGGCACTATCACGCCAAGCCCAGCCGCGTTGGCTGACAGAAAGTGCCTGCCTTCATGCGCCTGTTCCTGACCGTCGCCCCCCTCCTCTTGTCTGGCGCCGCAGCGGCGGCACCCCCCGCCCCGGCAGCGCCCACCAGCGGCAGCGCCTTCATGTTTGAAAGCGGCACCTCGCTCCTCGCCAAATGCCGCAACAAGGCGCCCGAATATGCGCTGGCCTGCACCGCCTATATCGTCGGCGTGGTCGATGGTATCCGCAAGGACAGCTTCATCGGTCGGGGCCGCCCGATCTGCTGGCCCGACCGGATGAGCGCGGACGACGCCCGCCGCACGGTCGTCGCCTATCTCGAACGCTGGCCCGACCAGCGGCGCGGCCCCGCCTCCGTACTGGTCAGCGTCGCGCTCAACGACCGCTATCCATGCCAGAAATAGCCGCTCGATCAGTCTGATCGAAAGGATCATTGCGCCTGAACGTCGCGCGGCTGCTATAAACTTGCCTTGAACGGCGCACCGGCGTAGGTGCGGCCCCTGTTTTTTTGGTTCATTTTAGGAGACTCGTCGTGGCGGCGAATTGGACGCCGGATAGCTGGCGCGCGCATAAGGGCATTCAGATGCCCGCTTATCGGGACACACAGGCGCTTGCCGCCGTGGAAGCCCAGCTCGGCCAGTTTCCGCCGCTCGTCTTTGCAGGCGAGGCCCGCAACCTGAAAACGGACCTGGCCAAGGTCGCGGCCGGCGAAGCCTTCCTGCTCCAGGGCGGCGATTGCGCCGAAAGCTTTGCCGAATTCCACCCGAACAATATCCGCGACACGTTCCGCGTGCTGCTCCAGATGGCGGTCGTCCTGACCTTCGCGTCGAAGCTGCCGGTGGTGAAGGTCGGCCGTATGGCCGGCCAGTTCGCAAAGCCCCGTTCGGCCGATACCGAAGTCATCGGCGGGGTCGAGCTGCCCAGCTATCGCGGCGACAATGTCAACGACATCGCCTTCACGGCCGAAAGCCGCGAGCCGGACCCGCAGCGCATGGTGCAGGCCTATAACCAGTCGGCCGCGACATTGAACCTGCTGCGCGCCTTCTCGACCGGCGGCTATGCCAGCCTGGATCGGGTCCATGGCTGGATGCTCGATTTCATGGGCCGCAGCCCCTGGGCCGCAAAGTTTGAGCAGATGGCCGACCAGATCGGTCAGGCACTCGACTTCATGCGCGCCTGCGGCCTGTCGGCGGAAACCGTGCCCCAGCTTGGCGGGACCAGCTTCTACACCAGCCATGAAGCATTGCTGCTGCCGTTCGAGCAGGCGCTGACCCGGCAGGATTCGCTGACCGGCGACTGGTATGACACGTCCGCCCACATGCTGTGGATCGGCGACCGCACCCGTTTTGAAGGGTCGGCCCATGTCGAATATCTGCGCGGCATCGGCAATCCCATCGGCATGAAGTGCGGTCCCAGCCTGGAGCCGGATGTACTCATCCGCCTGCTCGACCTGCTCAACCCCAAGCGCGAAGCCGGGCGGATCACGCTCATCACCCGCTATGGCCATGACAAGATCGAGGCGGGCCTGCCCAAGCTGGTCCGCGCGGTGATGCGCGAAGGCCATCCGGTGGTCTGGTCCTGCGACCCGATGCACGGCAATGTCGTCAAGGCGGCCAATGGCTACAAGACACGGCCGTTCGAGCGCATCCTGGCCGAAGTGCGCGGCTTCTTCGCCGTCCACCGCGCCGAAGGCAGCTTTGGCGGCGGCATCCACGCCGAAATGACCGGCCAGAACGTCACCGAATGCACCGGCGGCGCCATCGCCATCACCGACGAAGGCCTCGCCGACCGCTACCACACCCATTGCGACCCGCGCCTGAACGCGGCGCAGAGCCTGGAACTGGCCTTCCTGCTGGCCGAAATGCTCAACGAAGAACTGAAAGAACGCCGCGCCGCGGCGTAAGAGGCGAGATGCCGTCAACTCCCCTCCCGCAAGCGGGA
>NZ_CAVK010000259.1 GCF_000382885.1 Sphingobium indicum BiD32 | reverse complement strand
GCCGCCGATGGCGCTGCTGGGCGGGGTGCTGATCGTCGCGGCGGTGATTGTGAGCGAGTTGCGGCTGGGTAAAAAGACGGGTTAAGCTACCCCCGCCTGAACACCGGGGCACGCTTCTCGAAAAAGGCGGTGAAGGCTTCCTGCGCTTCAGGCGAAGCGAGGGTCTGCTGGAACAGCCGTGCCTCCTCCTCGATCCGGGCAGTGAGCGCTGCGGGATCACCCTTCATCAGGCGACGGGTGGCAGCCAGCGCCTGGGGCGGTTTGGCCATCAGCGCGGCCGCCTTTGCGCGGGCGTGGGCGAGCAGGCTGGAACCGGCTTCGGGTACGATGCCCAGATTGACGAAGGGCATGATGAAGCGCGCGTCGGGTGCGGCATAGACCAGGTCGCAGTGAAAGAGCATGGTCGTGCCGACGCCCACCGCCAGCCCCTGCACGGCAGCGACCAGCGGCTTGTCGAAGGCGGCGATGGCGCGGATGAAGGCGAAGGCGGCAGCCCCCCCTTCCGGCCCGGCCATGAAGTCCCTAAGGTCATTGCCCGCGCAAAAGGCGTCGCCCCGCCCCGCGAACAGGACGACACCAATGTCGGCGCGGGCGGAGGCATCGGCCAGCGCGGCGGTCATCGCGCGATACATGGCGGCGGTCAGCGCATTTTTCTTGTCAGGCCGGTCGATATGGATTTCCAGCACGCCGCCCTGCTCGATCACCGCAATAGACTCGCTCACCATCCGCTCCTTGACTGCTTGTGCGAATCTGTTGGCTCAACGATGGGGCGGCGTCTATCCCCCTTTTTGCGCCCTTCCCCACCCAGGTTAGCTGATGACCCGCCTTCGCGAACTGATCGATCCCTTCCTGTTGCTGCTGATTGCCACGGTTGCGCTAGCGTCATTGCTGCCAGCGCGGGGCGATGGAGCGCGGGTTGCGGGCGCTGTGGCGGATGCTGGCATTGTGCTGCTGTTTTTTCTGCATGGCGCGAAATTGTCGCGCGCGGCGATATGGGACGGGGCAAAGGCGTGGCGGCTGCATCTGGCGGTGCTGGCGACGACCTTTGCCGTCTTTCCGCTGCTGGGCCTGGTAAGCCAGCAGATCAGCGCGGTGCCCGACGGGATGCGGGCGGGGTTGCTGTTCCTGACTTTGCTGCCATCGACGGTGCAATCGTCGATCGCCTTTACCGCGATTGCGCGGGGGAATGTCGCCGCCGCAGTGGTCAGCGCGTCCTTCTCCAATCTGCTGGGTATCGTCCTGACGCCCCTGCTCGTCGCTCTGCTGATGCAGCGGACGGGCAGCGGTGGCCTGATCTCGCTGGCCTCGATCGAGGGGATTGTGCTGCAATTGTTGTTGCCCTTCCTGATCGGCCATCTGGCGCGGCCATGGATCGGCGGCTTTGTCGCGCGGCACAAGGCGATGATCGGGCGGGTCGATCGCGGATCGATATTACTGGTGGTCTATGCCGCGTTCAGCGCGGCGGTGGTCGAGGGGTTGTGGCAGAGCGTGTCGGCGGGCGAGATGACGGTGCTTGCCGGTATCTGCTTCGTCCTGCTGGCGGTTGTGCTGTTCTTCACCTGGGGGCTGGGGCGGATGATGGGCCTGTCGCGGGCCGAGCGGATCGTACTGGTCTTTTGTGGGTCGAAGAAGAGCCTGGCGACCGGGGTGCCGATGGCGGGGCTGCTGTTCCCGGCCAGCGCGGTCGGGGCGATCCTGTTGCCGGTGATGCTGTTCCACCAGATCCAGTTGATGGCCTGCGCGGTACTGGCGCGGCGATACGGGGCGCAGGCGGAAAGCGACAGTGAGCCGCACATATAGCTGGTATTTTCAGTGATTTTATTATACGTTCGTAAAATTGATCGACGGCGTCGGGGGATGCGCGGGGATGGTGGAGCAGGCGATGGAGGGGGCAGACCCGGATGCGGGCTGGAGCCTGCCAGCCTGGACCTATAGCGACCCGGAATTTTTCGCAGCCGAAGTCGAACGCATTTTTCGCCCCAGTTGGCAGATCGTCTGCCATGCAAGCGACATTCCCAACCCCGGCGATTTTCACACGCTGGACTATATCGGCGAAAGCGTCGTCGTCATCCGCGGCGAGGATGGGGCGGTGCGGGCCTTCACCAATGTGTGCCGCCATCGCGGGGCGCGGATTCTGGACAGCGCTTCGGGTTGCGCCAAGAAGCTGGTCTGTCCCTATCATGGCTGGACCTATGAGAGCGACGGGCGGCTGACGGGCGTGCCGATGAAGGCGGGCTATGCCATGGACATGGCCGACCATGGCCTGACGCCGGTGCAGGTTGAGGATTTTCACGGCTTTCTGTTCGTTCGGCTGGCCGATGATGGCGGGCCGACGGTGGCACAGATGATGGCACCCTATCTGGCGGAGATCACCCCCTATCGCTTCGCCGATCTGCGCGCACTGGGGCGGGTGACGTTGCGGCCACGCGCGGTCAACTGGAAGAATATCGGCGACAATTATTCCGACGGGCTGCACATCAGTGTCGCGCACCCCGGTCTCAAACGGTTGATGGGGGATGGCTATGGCGTGGAGGCCAGCAAGCATGTCGACAAGATGTGGGGGCCGATCGTCGAGCGGCCATCGGCCAACTGGTCCGAGCGCGCCTATCAGCATTTCCTGCCCCATGTACCGCACCTGCCGCCGGAGCGGCAGCGGCTGTGGACCTATTTCAAGCTGTGGCCGAACTTTGCCTTCGACATCTATCCCGATCAGGTCGATTTCATGGCCTGGCTGCCGATATCGCCGACCCAGACGCTGATCCGCGAGATCAGCTATGTGGTGCCGGACGACCGGCGAGAGATGAAAGCGGCGCGCTACCTGAACTGGCGGATCAATCGGCAGGTCAATGTCGAGGATACGGCGCTGGTCGCGCGGGTGCAGGCGGGAATGGCATCTGACAGCTTCGCCGTCGGGCCGCTGCACGAGGACGAAGTGGCCCTGCGCCATTTTTGCGGTCGGATGCGGGGGGTTATTCCGCAGGCGCGGCTGCATCACGCGCCGGGGGCGGGGTGGAGTAATAGCGCATGACCAAAAGCTACGACGCCGTCATCATCGGCGGGGGGCATAATGGGCTGGTCTGCGCCTTCTATCTGGCGCGGGCGGGCTATAAGGTCCGCATCCTGGAGCGGCGCAATGTCGTGGGCGGGGCGGCGGTAACGGAGGAATTTCACCCCGGTTTCCGCAACTCGACCGCCAGCTACACGGTCAGCCTACTCAATCCCAAGGTCATCGCCGACATGAAGCTGGAGACCCAAGGCTACCGCGTCATCGAGCGACCGATCAGCAATTTTCTGCCCCAGCCCGATGGCGGTTATCTGAAACTGGGCGGCGGGCTGGAGCGGACGCAGGCGGAGTTTGCACGGTTCAGCGCGAAGGATGCCGCCGCCCTGCCCGCTTATTATGAGGCGCTGGAGGTGGTGGCCGACATAGTGCGCGACATGACGTTGAAGGCTCCGCCCAATGTCGGCGACGGGCTGTCGATGATCGTCGATGCACTCAAGCAAGGGCGGCGGATTGCGGGGCTGACGATCGAGCAGCAACGCGATGCGCTCGACCTGTTCACCAAATCGGCGCGCGGCTTCCTCGATAGCTGGTTCGAGAGTGACGCGGTGAAAGCCGCGTTCGGCTTTGACGCGGTGGTCGGTAATTATGCATCGCCCGACACGCCGGGCAGCGCCTATGTGCTGCTGCACCATGTCTTTGGCGAGGTGAATGGCAAGAAGGGCGCGTGGGGCCATAGCGTCGGCGGCATGGGGGCGATCACCCAGATCATGGCGCGGGTCGTAACTGCCATGGGCGTCGAGATCAGCCTGGAAGCGCCGGTGGAGCGCGTGCTGGTGGACGGCGCGCGCGCGGTCGGCGTGCGGCTGGAGAGCGGCGAGGAGGTGATGGGCAAGGCGGTGATCGCCAATGTCGGGCCGAAACTGCTCTATGAGCGGATGATGGACCCGGCCGACCTGCCCGCCGATTTCGTCAAGCGGATCAGGGCGTTCAAGACCGGTTCGGGGACGTTCCGCATGAATGTGGCGTTGAGCGCCCTGCCCGATTTCACCTGTTTGCCGGGCGTTGGCGAGCATCACCAGTCGGGCATCATATTGGCACCCACGCTGGACTATATGGACCGGGCCTATATGGACGCCAAACGCGATGGCTGGTCGAAAGCGCCGATCGTCGAGATGCTGATCCCGTCCATAATCGACGCTTCGCTGGCACCGGAGGGGTGCCATGTCGCCAGCCTCTTCTGCCAGCAATTCGCGCCGGAACTGCCCGATGGACGGTCGTGGGACGATGAGCGGGAGGCGGCGGCGGATTGCATCATCGCGACGGTGGAGGCGGCCGCGCCGGGCTTTGCCGGGAGCGTGATCGCGCGACAGATCCACTCGCCGCTCGACCTGGAGCGCAAATTCGGCCTGATCGGCGGCGACATCATGCACGGCAATATGACGCTGGACCAGTTGTGGGCCGCGCGCCCGGTGCTGGGTCATGGTGCGTATCGCGGGCCGGTGAAGGGGCTGTATATGTGCGGCGCGGGCACGCATCCGGGCGGCGGCGTGACCGGCGCGCCGGGGCATAATGCGGCGCGGGAAGTGTTGCGGGACGGGGCGGTGTTTGGAAGGTTGTGGCGGCGGGGGTAGGCTGACTTGTCAGCCGTTCAATTCTGCGCATAGCTTTTTCAGAATTTCGTCACCGTCGGATGAACTGGAAATCAGGCACGGATCATCCCATTCATTTTGAAAAGTGAATGAACAGCCGCCGAAGGCATACACGGCTAAAGCGGGGTATCGGCGCACCGATGGGACGCCATAATGCTTGCTGATGGCAGCGGTGACATTAGGGAGATCGATGATGTCGAACTCCAACGACAAATGCCCGTCAGTGAGTGTCAGAATCGTAATTGCCATATGCTGTCTCGGTTTTGGATTAAGGACAAGCTTCGACAGGCTCAGCCCGAAGGGGGGAGAGGGAAGCCCTCCTCCGTTCGCCCTGAGCCTGTCGAAGGGTCGTCCTTTCTGTTTCGCGCCAATGCACTGATGTTCTCCCAGTCTCCACGGATCAGCGCCATTTTCTTGGCCCTGCTCCAGCCTTTCAGGCGGCGCTCCATTTCGAGTGCCTCGATGCGTTGGGTGAAGCATTCGCACCAAACCAGCTTCACCGGCAATTTGTCACTGATGAAACCGGCTATGATCCCCTGTTCATGCTGACCGATGCGCTGTTCCAGATTATCGGTATGGCCGACATAAAAGGAACCGCCTGCGCAATGCAGCATGTAGGTCCAGAAGGGCATTGGAGCAGAAGAACAGAAGAACGACCCGTCGACAAGCTCAGGGCGAACGGATGTTGGGCTTGCACTCCCGCATCTCCGCCTTGCCCTCGCCCCTCCCCTCGCCTAAAGCGCATCCCATGCCCGAAACGACCGCCGCGCCCGCTTCGTCCGACCTGACTGGTCGGGCGCTGTTTCCGCACAGGCATTTGCTGTCCATTGCGGACCTGATGCCCTGGGAAATCCGTTTTCTGCTGGATGAGGCGGAGCATTGGGCGCGGGCGAACCGCAGCGGGGCGCGCAAGCATGACGACCGGCTGGCGGGGATGACCCAGATCAACGCATTCTTCGAGAATAGCACGCGGACTTTGTTGTCGTTCGAGATTGCCGGAAAGCGGCTGGGCGCGGACGTCGTCAATATGCATGCGGGCCAGTCGAGCGTGAAGAAGGGCGAGACGCTGATCGACACGGCGATGACGCTCAATGCCATGGCCGCCGATGTCATCGTTATCCGTCATGCCAGTTCGGGCGCGGTCGCGCTGATCGCGGACAAGGTGGACTGTCCGGTGCTGAATGCAGGCGATGGCTGGCATCAGCATCCGACCCAGGCGCTGCTGGACGCGCTGACCATCCGGCGGCGCAAGGGCAGTTTCGAGGGGCTGATCGTCGCGATTTGCGGCGATGTGCTGCACAGCCGGGTCGCGCGCTCCAACATGCTGTGCCTCGCTGCCCTTGGCGCACAAGTGCGCGCGGTGGCACCGCCGACGCTGATGCCGCCGGAGGTGGAGATGCTGGGCGCGACGCCCTTTACCAGCATGGCGCAGGGGCTGGACGGCGCGGACGTGGTGATGATGCTGCGGCTCCAGAATGAGCGGATGGACGGCGCGTTCATCCCGTCGGCGCGCGAATATCATATGCTTTACGGTCTGACGCCCGAACGGCTGGCGCTGGCCAAGCCCGATGCGCTGGTGATGCATCCGGGACCGATGAACCGGGGGGTGGAGATTTCGAGCGTGGTGGCGGACCATCCCACGCGATCGGCAATCACCGAGCAGGTCGAGATGGGCGTGGCGATCCGCATGGCGTGCCTGGACGTGCTGACGCGCGGGGCACGGGGTGTGGAGGGGTGGGCGTGATGGCTGTCCCAACCCCGTTCGGGCTGAGCTTGTCGAAGCCTTGTTCTTCTTTTGCGCCACCCGACAAGAAAATACTGCCCTTCGACAGGCTCAGGGCGAACGGAATTGAGGTAGTTCCATGACCACCCTCGCCATCATCAACGGCCGCCTGGCCGATCCGGCAGGAGATGCGCTGGTCTCCGGCTCCATCCTGATCGAGGGCGACCGGATCGTCGCGGCCGGAGATATTGCCGTGCCTGCCGACGCGGAGACGATCGACGCGCGGGGACTGGTGGTCGCGCCGGGTCTCATTGATCTGGGCGTATTCGCCACCGACAAGCCGGCCTTTCATTTCGGCGGGATCACCCGCGCGGCGCTGATGCCCGACCAGTCGTCGCTGCTGGACGATGCGGGGTTGATCCGGCAGGCGACGCGGGCGGGGAAGCCCGATTTCTGGGTCCACCCGATCGCGGCGGCGACACGCGGCCTCAAGGGCACGGAACTGGCCGAAATCGGCATGATGCAGGCGGCGGGCGCGAAGGCGGTCGGCACCGGGCGGCAGTGGATCGCCGATTCGGGCGTGATGCTGCGGGTCTTGTCCTATGCGTCCGGGCTGGGGCTGACGGTGATCGCCCATGCCGAGGATGGCGGGCTGGCGGGCAAGGCGGTGGCGACAAGCGGCGAGACGGCGACCCGGCTGGGCCTGCCCCATGCGCCCGCCTGCGCCGAAGCGATGGCGATCGCGCGCGACATCATGCTGGCGCGGCAGGCGGGCGCGGCGATTCATTTCCGACTGGTGACGACCAAGGCAGGCTTCGACCTCATTCGCGCGGCGAAGGCCGAAGGGTTGCGCGTCAGTTGCGGCATCAGCCCGGCCTATCTGTTCCTGGCCGACAATGCGGTGACCGACTTTCGCACCTTTGCGCGTCTGTCGCCCCCGCTCCGGTCGGAGGATGACCGCAAGGCGAGCATCGCGGCGGTCGCGGACGGGACGGTCGATGTCATCACATCCAGCCATGATCCGCGCGGGGCCGAGGACAAGCGCCTGCCCTTCGCGGATGCTTCGCCCGGCATGGCGGGGGCGGAGACGCTGCTGGCGCTGTCGCTCAATCTGGTGCGGGACGGGCAGGTGTCGCTCAACCGGCTGATGACCTTGCTGAGCGCCAATCCGGCGCGGATATTGGGCGTCAATGCGGGCAGCTTTGCGCCCGGCGGCGCGGCGGACCTGATCTTCGTCGATCCCGATGCTCCGTGGATCGTCGACAGCGCAAAGATGGCGGCGGCGGCGGGCAATACCCCGTTCGACCGCGTGCCGGTACAGGGCCGCGCCCGACGGATCATGAAGGGCGGTGTGTTTTTGTAAAGGCACCCCTCCCCGTTAGTTTACGGGAACCGCCCTCCCCCTTCATGCGCTTGCCCCATAGCTAACAGGGGACGCCGATGAACCAGCCAGTTGCGCAGCAGGTGCATGTCGATGCGCCGTGGAAGATACCGCCGCGGGCCTGGTGGGAGATTTTGAAGCGGGTTTATGGCGCGCTGTCGGCCAATCATGTCGGCTTGCTGGCGGCGGGCGTCGCCTATTACGCCTTTCTGTCGATTGCGCCGATGATGGCGGCGATCGTGCTGACCTATGGCCTGTTTGGCGATCCGGCGATGGTCGGACGGCATATGCAGGCGATCATCGCGGTGGTGCCGACCGATGCGGCAGAACTCATCAACGACCAATTGCTGGGGGTCGTCAGCACCGCCAAGCCCGCGATCGGCTTTGGCCTGGCCGCCGCGCTCGCCATTGCGGTCTATGGCGCGACACGGGCTGCCTCGGCGATCATGGAGGCGCTCAATATCGTCTATGGGCAGAAGGAACGGCGCAGCATCTTCGCCTTTTATCGCGTGTCGATGGGCATCACCTTTTCCGCCGTGCTGGTGGTGGTGGCAGGCGTATTTACCGCGACGGTGATCGGCCTCATTCAGAAATTCCTGACCGGATGGGGACCGGGCGTGCTGTTCGCGATCAAGGCGGCGACCTGGATTTGCGCCGGGCTGCTGGCCAGTGTGATCTTCGGCCTCATCTATCGCTTTGGTCCCAACCGGCGGCAGGCGCAGTGGCAATGGCTGACGGTCGGGTCGGTCACGGCCACGCTTTTCTGGCTGATCGTGACGCTAGGCGTGTCCTTCTATGTCGCGACATTTGGCAATTACAACGAGACTTACGGGTCGCTGGGCGCGGTCGTGGTCCTGCAATTGTGGCTCTTCGTGTCGGCCTATGTCGTGCTGCTGGGCGCGCAGATCAATGCGGAGGCGGAGCGGCAGACCAGTGCCGAAACGACCATCGCACAGCCCCAAGAAAAAGCTGCATAATCGCGCTTGCCCTGCCCGGCAGGCCACGCTAAAGCGCCCTCCTTCGCTGGCACAGGAGTGTAGCTCAGTTGGTAGAGCGTCGGTCTCCAAAACCGAATGCCGTGGGTTCGAGTCCCTCCACTCCTGCCAAGCGTTCCAGCAGCATCCTTGTTTTCCATGAGGTTTGCCGCTAGACGCGCCGTCGAAATTGTGTCGCGAAGCCATGCGGCCGCATCCCCCGGACGCCCACAAGGGCGGGACGGGAGGGCGGACTATTGCTTCGCGATTTGGTGTTTGTGCAAAGGTTTTGAGGCAGGCGATGGCGAAGGTTTCCCCCGGCGAATTCGTCAATCAGGTGAAAACCGAAGCGTCGAAGATCGTGTGGCCCACGGGTCGCGAAACGATCATGACCGGCGTGATGGTCGTCATCATGACGACGCTGCTGGGCCTCTTTTTCTTTGGCATCGACACTTTCTTCGGCGCGATCGTCCAGTGGTTGCTGGGCCTCGCGGCGGGTCAGGCGTAAGCATGGCCGCGTTGGTTTTTGGGAGTTTGAAACGGTAACATGGCGCGCTGGTACATCATCCACGCCTATTCGGGCTTCGAGAACAAGGTCAAGGAATCGATCCTGTCCGAAGCGGAGCGCATGGGCCTGACGCAGCTGGTCGAGCAGGTCGAAGTGCCTGTCGAAACCGTGACCGAGGTGAAGCGCGGCAAGAAGGTGCAGGTCGAGCGCAAGTTCATGCCCGGCTATGTCCTGGCCAAGCTGGCCATGAACGACGACATCTATCACCTGATCAAGAACACGCCCAAAGTGACGGGGTTCCTGGGGTCGATGGGCAAGCCGCAGCCGATCAGCGAATCGGAAGCCGCGCGTTATTTCGGCGCCCGCAAGGAGGCCGAAGCCGCCCCCAAGCACAAGGTCAGCGTCGATTACGAAATCGGCGATGCGGTCAAGGTTCTGGACGGTCCCTTCGCCAGCTTCAACGGCACGGTCGAGGAACTGGATTTCGAGAAGAACCGGGTCAAGGTGTCGGTGTCGATCTTCGGTCGCGCAACGCCTGTGGAACTGGATTTCGAGCAGGTAGAGCTGTCGAAGTAAGATTACGTGCCGTCATCGTCATCCCGGACTTGATCCGGGATCCATTCAGGGCAACGTCGCATGGATATGCAGACCGAGCGAGAATGGATCCCGACTTTCGTCGGGATGACGGATTAGAATGACGGGCAAAAAGGAATTTCCGGGTGACCGGGAATAAGCGCGGGAGAAGGCTTTGGCCTTCGTTTGCACCGCTAAACTTGAACCGGGCGCGCTTTCGGGCACGCCCAGCAACAGAGTGAGTCATCATGGCCAAGAAAATTACGGGCTATATCAAGCTCCAGGTGCCCGCTGGAGATGCCAAGCCTGCCCCGCCGATCGGCCCAGCACTGGGTCAGCGCGGCGTGAACATCATGGAATTCTGTAAGGCGTTCAACGCGCAGACGGCCAATGTCGAAAAGGGCACGCCCCTGCCGACGATCATCACCGTCTATGCGGATCGCAGCTTCACCTTCACGATGAAGCAGCCGCCTGCCACCTTCCTGATCAAGAAGGCGATCAACCTGAAGTCGGGTTCCAAGGAACCGGGCAAGATCGTCGCTGGCAAGATCACCCGCGCCCAGCTGACCGAAATCGCGCAGGCCAAGATGGTTGACCTGAACGCGAACGACATCGACGCTGCAACGAAGATCATCGAAGGCTCCGCTCGCGCGATGGGCCTCGACGTGGTGGAGGGCTAAGACCATGGCAAAGCAGACCAAAAAGGCGAAAGTCCTGGCCGCCGCGATCAACAAGGACAAGCTGCACGGCGTTGACGAAGCGCTGGGCCTGATCAAGACCCACGCGACCGCCAAGTTCGACGAAAGCGTCGAAATCGCGATCAACCTGGGCGTCGATCCCCGTCACGCCGACCAGATGGTCCGTGGCGTCGTCACCCTGCCCGCAGGCACCGGCAAGGACGTTCGCGTCGCCGTGTTCGCCCGCAACGACAAGGCGCAGCAGGCGCTCGACGCCGGTGCCGACATTGTGGGTGCAGAGGATCTGCTGGAATCGATCCAGGCCGGTAACATCGATTTCCAGCGCGTCATCGCGACGCCGGACATGATGGGCCTGGTCGGTCGTCTGGGTAAGGTTCTGGGCCCCAAGGGTCTGATGCCGAACCCCAAGCTGGGCACCGTGACCCCGAACGTCGCCGAAGCCGTGAAGGCCGCCAAGGGTGGCCAGATCGAATTCCGCGTCGAAAAGGCGGGAATCATCCATGCAGGCCTGGGCAAGTCGAGCTTCACCGCCGAAGATCTGCGTCGCAATTTCGACGCCTTCGTCGATGCGATCGTCAAGGCCAAGCCGACCGGCTCCAAGGGCAAATATGTGCGCAAGATCGCCCTGTCCTCTTCGATGGGTCCGGGCGTGAAGGTCGATGTGGCGGAAGTCGCCGCGATCTGATTTTTGCGCTATAGACAATCAGGCAAGCCTCCTTCCTCGCGAAATGGGGAAGGGGGCTTTCCTGTTTTGAGGAACGGCAAACAAGTCGTTCCTCTCAATCGTTCGGGCTGAGCCTGTCGAAGCCCTGTCCTTCTTTTCAAGAAGTGCGGCCCTTCGACAAGCTCAGGGCGAACGGAGGTTGGTTTCCAACCTGGAACCAGAGCGTGCGACCTTGCGCTCCGGGCGTCCGATTGATCGGGCGGAAGGAACAGGTCTTTTGTATCCGTCGGCATATGGCGGGTCGCTATTATCCGATGGAATACAACAACATGGCATTTAAAAATCTCCCCCCCATCCTGGCGCAGGCGCTGACGACGAAAGGCTATGAAAGCCTGACCGAAGTGCAGGCGTCGGTCGTCGAACCTGAAGCGATTGGCCGCGACATGATCGTGTCGGCCAAGACCGGATCGGGCAAGACCGTCGCCTTTGGCCTCGCTATGGCTGGCGAATTGCTGAACGAGGAAGGCCGCCTGCCGCCTCCTGCGTGGCCATTGGCGCTGGTGATCGCGCCGACGCGCGAACTGGCGTTGCAGGTCAGCCGTGAGCTGGAATGGCTCTATGCCGGCGCACGCGCGCGCATCGCCACCTGCGTGGGCGGCATGGACGCGGCGCGTGAGCGCAAGGCATTGGCGCAGGGCGCGCATATCGTCGTCGGCACGCCAGGCCGTCTGCGCGACCATCTGGAACGCGGCGCGCTCGACCTGTCGGCGCTCAAGACCGCCGTGCTGGACGAAGCCGACGAGATGCTCGACATGGGCTTTCGCGAAGATCTGGAAGGCATCCTTGATGCCACCCCCGATGGCCGCCGCACGCTGCTATTCTCGGCAACCATGCCCAAGCCGATCGTCGCACTGGCCCGCCGTTATCAGAAGGACGCATTCCAGATTCAGTCCGCGGGCAATGATCGCGGCCATGGCGACATCAGCTATCAGGCGATGACCGTCGCACCCGCCGACATTGAAAATGCCGTGGTCAACCTGCTGCGCTTCCATGAGGCGGAGACAGCGATCCTCTTCTGCGCCACGCGCGACAATGTCCGCCATCTGCACGCCAGCCTGACCGAGCGGGGCTTTGCCGCCGTCGCCCTGTCTGGCGAACATAGCCAGAATGAACGCAATCATGCGTTGCAGGCTCTAAGGGATCGCCGCGCCCGCGTCTGCGTCGCCACTGACGTCGCCGCACGCGGCATTGACCTGCCCACGCTGACCTTGGTGGTCCATGTCGAAATCCCGCGCGACGCCGAAACCATGCAGCATCGCTCCGGTCGTACCGGCCGTGCGGGCAAGAAGGGCACCGCCGTCCTGATCGTTCCCTATCCCCGCCGTCGCCGGGTGGAAGGGATGCTGAAGGGCGCGAAGATTCCGGTCGAATGGACGTCCGCCCCCACCAAGGAAGCGATCGCCGCGCAGGATGCCGAGCGACTGCGCGCGCGCCTGCTGGAGCCGATGGAGCTGGAAGAGTCCGACTGGGCGCTGGGCGGCGAATTGCTGGAGGCCAAGAGCGCCAAGGAAATCGCCGCGATGCTGGTGCGGAGCGCCCGCGCCGCGCTGCCTGCGCCCGAAGAGCTGCTGGACGGCAGCGACAGCCCTGCCCGCCGCGAAGGACCGCGCCCCGGTTTCGAGGATACCCAGTGGTTCCGCATGAATATCGGCCGCAACCAGAATGCCGATCCGCGCTGGATCCTGCCGTTGATCTGCCGTCGCGGCCATGTGTCGCGCGGGGACATTGGCGCGATCCGCATCACCACCAACGACACGATGTTTGAAATCCCCAAGGCGATCGCGTCCAAATTCCTGGCCGCCGTCCGCCGCACCGGCGAAGCGGGTGACGAGGGCGCAGACGTGCTGTTCGATCCGGTCGATGGCGCCCCGCGTGAGGAAGCCCGTGAAAAGCGCAAGCAGTTGCGCCCGGCCAATGGCGATCGTCCCAACCGCAGCGGCCCGCCCCGTGGCGGTCCGGGCAATTTTTCGCGTGGCGGCGCAGCCCCGCACAGCCCGCGTCCGTTCAAGGGTGCTGGCGCCGGTGGTCCCCGCAAGGGTCCGCCGCGCAGCCGGGGCTGACGTGTCATTCCTCCTGCAAGGTGGCATCGCGTAGCGATGACGGAGGGGTGTCGCCCTATCGATAGGGTAACACCCCTCCGTCTGGCCTTTGGCCCGACACGTCCCCTTGCAGGGGAGGAATTTTGTTTTACCCTACCCCGCACAGGCTGAGCATCCGCCTGGCCAGTTCACGTTCGCCCATCACGACATGGGGGACGCCCAATTTCTCCAGATAGTCGACCTCGGCATCTGAATGCGCGCGGGCGATGACGGCAAGCTGCGGATTCAGGCGGAACGCATGTTCGTGGATCGCGCCGCCCTCAAAGCCTTCGGGCACCGCGATCAGCAGATGGCGCGCTTCCTTGACCCCGGCGGCGATCAGGTGGCGATCCTCCAGCGCATTGCCACGCACCACGGATAGTCCGGCGGCTTGCGCCTCCTCGGCCTTCTCCCCATCGCCCTCGATCACCACGAAGGGGACCGCACGCTGGGTCAGGCGGGTGGCGATCAGCTTGCCGACGCGGCCATAGCCGACCAGCACGACATGGCCCATCGGCGGCAGGGCGGCGGCGACGCGGGCGGCTTCGGCGTCGACCTCCTCCTGCTTGCGGCCGCGCACGGCCAGCGAGAAGAGGATGGGGTTAAGGAAGATCGAGACGATCGCGCCTGCCAGTATCAGGTCGCGCGCGTCCGCCGGGAGGACGCCCAGCCCTGTCCCCAGCGTGGCGAGGATGAAGGAAAATTCGCCGATCTGCGCCAGGCTGACCGCGATGGTCATCGCCGTGTCGCCGGGCTTCCCGAA
Organism: Sphingobium indicum BiD32; assembly: GCF_000382885.1. Lineage (GTDB taxonomy): Bacteria > Pseudomonadota > Alphaproteobacteria > Sphingomonadales > Sphingomonadaceae > Sphingobium > Sphingobium japonicum_C. The sequence goes on along the minus strand of NZ_CAVK010000259.1, from coordinate 2,467 downwards.
CAGGCGGACAATGGCATAGGCGGCGATCGACTTGCCGATGATGATGATCGCCACGGTGGCGAGCAGCGGCAGCGGCTGCTGCACCAGTACTGCGGGATTGAACAGCATTCCCACCGACACGAAGAACAGCACCGCGAAGGCATCGCGCAGGGGGAGCGTTTCTTCGGTCGCGCGACGGCTCAAGGGAGTTTCACCCAGGATCATGCCCGCAAAGAACGCACCCAGCGCGAAGGACACGTCGAACGCATAGGCCGCGCCGAAAGCGACGCCCAGCGCGATGGCAAGAACGGCGAGGCGGAACAATTCGCGCGATCCGGTGTGGACGACCCAGTGCAGCGCCCAGGGGATGACCCGTCGCCCGACCACCAGCATCAGCGCGACAAAGCCCGCGACCTTGAGCAGTGTGCCGACCAGCGGCGCGATCAGTGCGCCCGCCCCAGCGCCGGAATCCGCGTCGTTGATGACGGCGGCGAGCGCGGGCAGCAGGACCAGCGCGAGGACCATCACCAGATCCTCGACAATCAGCCAGCCGACCGCGATTCGGCCCCGCCTGGTTTCGACAAGATCAGCGCCCTGCAACGCCCGCAACAGCACGACCGTACTGGCGACCGACAAAGCGAGGCCAAAGACGATACCCCCCATCAGCGGCCAGCCCATGAGGTGCGCGAGCCCCATGCCAAGGCCGGTGGCGACCGCGATCTGCACCAGCGCGCCGGGGATGGCGATATGCTTGACCGACAGCAGGTCTTTCATGGAAAAATGCAGCCCCACCCCGAACATCAGCAGGATGACGCCGATTTCGGCCAGTTCATTGGCCAGGCTGGCATCGGCGACGAAACCGGGGGTGAAGGGACCGATCATGATCCCGGCGACGAGATAGCCAACCAGTGGCGAGAGTTTGAGGCGATGCGCGATCGCCCCCATGAGGAAGGCGACGACAAGACCGGCAACGATCGTGCCGATCAGGGGCGTGTGATGGGGCATGAGCAAATCCTTGTTCCGAACGAAGGCCCGCTCACACGGGCCGGAGTCGATTCGTCAGGAACAGGCAGGGGGTGCGCGCGCGAGCCTGGAGCCGGAGCGAGCGCCAGATCGCACTATCGCCGCCAAGAGAGAAAATGCCGGGACGGCACATGGCCGCCAGAAGATCAGCAAAGAAGCCGCCACGACTGCCAGCAGCAGGTGGAAGGCAGAGGGACCATCGCCGTTCGGCTGCCCGGTCTGCACCGCTTGCGGTGCCAGCTGGGCGCGCGCCTTGATCACCACATCGCTCGTCGCGGGATTGAACGCCGACCCCGCAGCCCGGCTGAGCGGTGGACCAAGCGGCGCGAGCGCGGAGAGCAAGGTGATAGCAATCAGCGTCCACAGGGCGGCGATGACCGGCAGGCGTTGGCCTGCAAATCCTTCGCTGCCTGTTCCCATCCGCGTCATGCGTGTCACTATTCCTTTATCCGGCCCTTTATCCTGCTATAGATAGGGCAAGGCAGTTGGAAAACCACCCCCTGAACCGGCCCATCGTGGTTGACAGGTCCGAGTCATTCCACTACCGGGCCACATTCCCGCGCGGGTCGGCTAAGGCTTCATGTCTTTGGTGATTTGCGTAAAGCAGATTTGAACGAGAAGAGACAAGCCATGTTCGCTATCGTGCGCACAGGCGGCAAGCAATATCGCGTCGCCGCCGGAGACAAGATCGTCGTCGAGAAAATGGCCGGTGAGGCCGGTGACAAGATCACGCTGGACGACGTCCTGCTGGCCGGTGAAGGCGGCGACCTGAAGGATGTGGCCGGCCTGACCGTCGCAGCCGAGATCATCGCGCAGGCGAAAGGCGAGAAGGTCATCGTCTTCAAGAAGCGCCGCCGCCATAATTATCGCCGCAAGAACGGCCATCGCCAGCGTCACACGATCCTGCGGATCGTGTCGATCGGCGCGCAGGAGCAGAAGGCCAAGAAGGCCGCTGCCAAGACCGACGATGCGGCGCCTGCCGCTGCCGAAGCCTGAACGCTTCGCGACCAGAATTAGGAGTTTAGACAATGGCACATAAGAAAGCTGGCGGTTCGTCGCGCAACGGTCGTGATTCGGAATCGAAGCGCCTTGGCGTGAAGAAGTTCGGCGGTCAGGAAGTGATCGGCGGCAACATCATCATTCGCCAGCGCGGCACCCGCGTCTATCCCGGCCGTAACGTCGGCATGGGCAAGGACCACACGCTGTTCGCACTGGGCGAAGGCCGCGTGGTATTCCACAGCGGCAAGCTTGGCCGCAAATATGTGTCGGTCGACGCACAGGCGCTGGCCGCCGAATAACGGATGATCGATGACGGATCGTCCCTCCAATATGGGGCGATCCTCCCGACAGGGCCATTAGGCGTTGTCGGTATTCGAGGGAAAAAGGGGCGCTCCTTATGGAAGGAGCGCCCCTTTTTCGTTTGGCGATAATGATGTTTCCATAGGCATCCTCCCCTTGCAGGGGA
>NZ_CAVK010000260.1 GCF_000382885.1 Sphingobium indicum BiD32 | reverse complement strand
TGTGGCAGCTGACAGACTACGAAGCGCGCGGCCCTGGCCGCTCATTTTCAGCGCTCGCGGTCCTTTGATTTCTCGGCGGTCGGCGTCGGTGATTTGCCTTCGCGCAATGTTGCGGCGACATGGGCCTTTGCGCTTTCGACGATCTGCGCCAGCTGTTCCTTCGATGCGCCGCGCTCGGTAGCTGTCGCGACGCGCTTATCAATGGCGAGCTGGAATTGCGCGAACCTGGCATCGGCGCGGTTCTGCTCAGGCGAGTTTTTCTCGAATTGCGCGGCAAGGCGTAGATCAACCTGACTGACGCCGGGAGGCATGACTTGCAGACGTAGCGCGCGATCGGCGGCCTGAATGTCGCGGTCGGTCATTTTCGAAAGGAAATCTGCGGCGCCCGCGCTGATGGCGCGGACTCTTTGCAGCGGGTCCATACCCTCGGACCAATTGACTTCGATCTGATGATAGCGGCGTTGCTCAATCAGCTGAAGGTGGTGCATCGGCCCTTTGGGATCGCGGAAAAAGGCAAGCTCCTGCGCTGAACGCGCGGCCAGCTGGCGCATGTCAGCGGACGTTTCCGCGATCCGATTAAGCTGCTCATGCTGCCGCGACGCAACGGTTTGCGCAGTAGGTAGGTAACGGCTGATTTGATCCTTGGCCTGCTCGATACTCATTGCGCGTCGTTCGCCAACTGGCATGAGAGATTCCATCGAGGGTGGAAACGCGATGCCCGCTGGCCCACGCGCTGGCTCGACGCGGTTCTGTTCGAGGGGCATGGCATCACGGATGACTTTGGCGAGGGAGGCGTGATTTCCAGTATGGAAGCTGTCGCGGCTCGCCTCCATCCAGTCCTTCGGCCCCATTGCCTGGATCGAGACGAATTTCTCGGCCGCAAGGGAATGTAGCTGCAAGTGCAGCCGCATGGTGCGACCATTGCCCTCACGGAACGGATGAACGGCATTTAATTCGGAAATATGCCGCCCCATGGTATCCGCAAAGCGATCACGATCCATCGACTTGAGGGTTTGGAGGTCGGGCAGCTGCTTAAATTCGTGCTCCATGCTGCGGGCAATGAAGTGCGCTCGGGCAAAAGTGCTGCCGGGTTTGCTTATGTCCACAGTCCGAAAGCGCCCCGCCCAATCATATACGTCCTGAAACAGATGATTGTGCAGTTCGCGATACTCGCGCGCGTTCGTCGCCGGCGCGGCGCGCTGCACAACCAGCTCGCCATGTCGGACAACCGAGAAGAAAGCTTCTCGCTCCTTGAGGATATTATCGTCGCGGATTCCCAGCTTGTTCCGAAGAACGTCGCTGTTACGCCAGGTGTAAGGGTCGCTCACCTGTCATGCAGCGAGTTTCTGGCGGGACAGAACATCACGGTTGTAGTCCTGCGCCAGACCAATCGCCACATCGACGGGAATTTGGGTTTCGACCAACAGCAAACAAAAAGAGTGGTCATCCGAAACCAATTCAAGTCCTTCAATCTTGCAATTTGCGATTGCTTCGCAATAAGCTGCCATCACGTCAGGAATCTCTTCCTGCCGACGCGGCTCATACCCCATCGCCTTGATGCGATTCCTGTAGGTGTCGATGATATTTTCCATTTTGCACCTAAAAACGACCTGCTCCCGCCCATAGTTAACATGTCGGGATTTGTATATAAACCACATTGAGTAGCCCCCATATTTCACTTTCCTGAAATGGGACGCCGCGCTTGCGCGGCGTCTCGTGCATTTAGCAGGGCGGGTCATTCAATCCGCTTGGTCGGTCATCATCGCCAACAGGTAGTCGGCGGCGTTCTGAGCCTCACGGGCAGCCTCGAAAATCGCGCGCTTGTCGTTGCGGAGCGCGGTCAACCAGTGCTCGATATACGCGGCATGGTCTTCGCGTTCCTCGACCTTGAAACCGACAATCGCGCCGATGAAGGATGCGCCCAGCTCGGCTACGAGCTCGTCCCTCGCATAGTCGGCGCGGCTCGTTGAAATCAGGGTTTTCCGGTTGAGGCGGCTTTCATGCCCTGCATGATGCACGGCCTCGTGCGCAAGCGTGGCATAGTAGTCGTCGGCGGAATGGAACGCTTCAAAAGCAGGCATTTGGATATAGTCGTCGCGGGTGTGGTAATAGGCTTGCGATCCGCCGATGCGAACGGTTGCGTCGATGCGAGAGAACATCACTTCAAGCTCAACGTCGCGGGTTTCGGGATTGGTAATGATCGGGGCGGGCGCGGGATATTTGCCGTCCAGTCCCTCGACCTGATCGGCATTGAAAACCGTGTATCGTTTCAGAAACGGAATGGCGCGCTCGTCGTCCGTCTCGGAGTCCTTCACGACAAGCTTGTTAGCATAGACAACGGTGGTCCCCTTGCTGCCCTTCCGGACATTGCCGCCAAGCTCCAATGCCTGTTTGAAGGTCAGCCAATAGGGGGAGGCGAAGCCCTGACGCATGGCGCTGGCCCAAAGGCTGAGGACGTTGATCCCACGATAGGCGACCCCATTGTGCCGGAGCGGAATGGTCGGCCCACCGCTCCACGGCTTCACCCAAGGCTTGGTGCCCGCTTCGAGCATCGCAAGAATGTCGTCGGTGACGGCCTGATAAATGTCGATCCGGTTCGTTTCCTTAGCCATTTTCCTCACTCCTTTA
>NZ_CAVK010000261.1 GCF_000382885.1 Sphingobium indicum BiD32 | reverse complement strand
AAATCGTCACCACGCCCTAGAAATATTCCGTCAAACTTGGCTCACAGGACGGCGCAAAATTGTGAATCGGTGGTCGTTACGGCATGAAAATGCTGCGCCCCATTTTCGCAGCAAAGCTAGTAAAATCCCCGGAAATGGCCGCCTCCCTGAAGGAGGCGGCCGGCGACCCGGAAGGCTCGTGCCTTCAGAGATATTTTAGCCACCATATGTCCTTGCGCCGCTGTTTCAGCTGCGCGAACCAGCGGGTGGGGAAGTAGAGCGGCAGGATCAACAGCGCGACCCAGATCCACACGGTGGACAGATTGTCGACGCCAAACACCGTCCCTTTGGTCGGCCCGTAGAGGACGAGCGCAACATTGTAGATCAGCTTCAGCATATAGAGATGCAGGATATAGTAGAACATCGGCGCCCCGCCCAGCAGCGCCAGATGCGGCATCAGCTTGCTGCTCTCATAACGCTCGAACAAGGCGAGCAGCAGGCAGCCTGTGCCCACGGTCGGCATCAGGAACAGCAGCGATGGCGGATATTTGGTCAGCGCCAGAAAGCTCATCACCGTGCGCAGCGGCGTTTCGGCCACGAACCATGGCTTGTCGCCGTAAAAATTGAGATAGCGGATCGCGACGAAACCCAGGACCAGTCCCAGCCCCAGCGTGACGAGGCGGCGGATGCGCCGCTGCGGATCGCTCCCCTTGGCAAACCACGGTCCGCAGGCATAGCCCAGCAGGATCACGCCGATCCACGGCAATATGGGGTAGGTCGTCTTGATCACTGTCCCGCCAAATTCGATCACTGACCGCTGGTGCAGGATTGCCCAGGCGACATAGCCCGGCTCGTCTGCGGTCAGTTTTATGGGATCGAGCAGATTGTGCAGGCACACGATCGCCAGCCCCACCGCAAACTGCGCCTTGCGCGGCAGATGCAACAAGGCCGCCAGCGCGACCATCGAAATGCCGATCGCCCAGATCACCTGAAACCACACTGCGGTTGGCGGAAAGGCAGGGGCCTGTGTAGGCCAGGCAAGCCCGACGACGGTGATCTCCAGAAAAATCAGGAACAGCCCGCGTTTCAGCAGAAATTCCGAAACCTGCCCCTTGCTGTGCGACTGGCCATAGAGCCAGGCCGACAGCCCGGTCAGCGCCACGAAGGTCGGCGCGCAGAAGGTGGACAGCAGCCGGGTGAAGAACAGCCCCGGATCGGTCGTGTTGGCGTCGACCGGATCGGTCACTTGCAGATACAGGAAAAATGTTTCCCGCACATGATCGACCAGCATGAACAGCATGACCAGGCCGCGCAACGCATCGATCGCGATCAATCGTGTGCGTGCCTTCGCTGCGGCAATCGGCGACGCTGCGCCGCTACTGTAGGCGGTGGGGGGCGCGTGGCCCGCAATGCTGCTCATACTCTGTCCCTCTATCCTCTGCTTCACGCGCCCTTGGGCTGGAAGAGATCCTTGTAGAAACCGGTGGTTTTTACCGTCACGGTCACGGGCGTGTCGCCCTTGTTGCGCCAGTACCAGCCATGGGTGCCAGCAAAGGGCGCGGTGAAATTGCCCTGCGCGCTGGTCTGTTCGCGCTCTTCCCAGTAGCTGGTGAATTCGCCCTCGGCCGCATTCGGCTTCTCGCCATGCATATCGACCTTCACCGGACCGCCGGTGGTGGTCCAGTTGAACACGAAACTGTCGCCAGCCTGCATATGCGCCTTCACCTCCTGCCCGCTATGCGGTTCCAGGGTGATGGTCATTTCGTCCTGCCGCAACGTGCCGGTGCGCGCGATGCTGGCTCCGGTCGGCAATGCCTGAGCGGTCGCGACCGGCGCAGCCGCTGCTTCTGGCGCATCGGGCTTTGCCGCAACCATGCCCGTCAGCCCCAGCGCGCCGCCGGCCCCGGTGGGATCAATCCCATATTCGGCGGGCAGAACGAACAAGGTCAGGATCGCCACGGCGGCAATCGCCGCGCCGCCGGTGGCCTTGGCTAGCGTCGCGGGCGACGGGGTGATGCGGGTGGGAAGCGTGGAAGTGGTCATGTCATGCCCCTTGCGTGAAATAGCCAGCCAGCTGGAAGCCGACCAGGACGAAGCCTGCCGTCATCAGCGCGGCATTGGCGAAGATGGCGGAGCGCTGGAAATTGCCGCTCATGCGCCACAGGTTCATCAGCAGCAGGATGATCGCCAGCGCCATGAACTGGCCCAGCTCGACCCCGACGTTGAAGCTGATGAGATTATATATCATTCCGTCTTTGGCCAGTGTCAACTCCTGCAATTTCGTCGCCAGACCAAAGCCGTGGAAGAAACCGAAGATCAGCACCGCCGCCTTGGGATTGGGCGATATGCCAAACCAACTGCGGAACCCGTCCAGATTGTCGACCGCCTTATAGACCACCGACAGGCCGATGATCGCGTCGATCAGATAGGGGTTGGCACGAATGTCGAGCATCACGCCCAGCAGCAACGTCGTGCTGTGGCCAATGGCGAACAGTGTCACATAGGCGCCGACATCCTTCATCCGGTAGAGGAAGAAGATGACGCCCGCCAGAAACAGCAGATGGTCATATCCGGTGACCATATGCTTGGCCCCCAGATACATATACGGAATGATGTTGACGCCCGAAGCGCCTTCGATGAAGGCTTTGTCATTCTCGTCGACGCCATGGGCCAGCGCCGCTTGACTGAGCAGCGCGAAAATCAGCGCCACCAGCAGCAGCGCGATCCGCCGCGCGCCTGGAGAGAAGGTCGGGGGGTGGATCGCGCTGCGCATCGTCCGGCTCCTTATTTCGCCTTGAAGGTGGCGAAGATCTTGGCGCCGCTCTTGTCGACCAGCGCGACGACCAGCTTGGCCCCCTTCACCGTCTTGAAGCCCGGCGCGGACAATTTGTTGCCGCCTGCGGGCTTCAAGGCCGCCTCGCTCTTGGCACCGGCGGCGGTCTGGGTCAGCTTGGCGGTGAAGCCCGCTGCGGTCAGTGGCTCATCCTCTTCGCTCAGATAGACATCGACGCCCTTGGGACTGGCGACCAGTTCCATCATTGTCTCGCCCGACATCTGGACCAGCCCGCCATGCTGCGGCTTCATGCTGCCATGGGCGTGCAGCATCGCGGGCGCTGCCATCAGGGAGAGGGCGGCGATGCCGGTGCGGAAAAATGCGCTATTCATGGGATCAAACTCCTTGGCAATTCAGTTCATTCGGGCAGATGCGGCAGGACGAAAGACAGCGACGCGCGATGTTCGACATGGTCGACCTTCGCCTTGTCATCCGCCGGGCCGACATAGATGCCCATCAGGACATTCAGCCCCTGATTGCGCAGGGTAATCGTTGCGGTGCCGTCCGCGCCGGTCTTGACCGCCGCCTCGTCGGGATCATTGACATAATCGGTCATGATGGTTGCGCCCGCGATCGGCTTGCCCTGATAGAGGGCGCGAACCTTCATCGGCTGCCCCATCTTCTGCGGAATGGCGATGTCCACGGGTACGATCTGGAGCGTATGTCCCGCTATCATCGGCAGCGGCTTGGTCGGCATCTGCGTCAAATGGACGGCATATTTCCAATTATGCTCGGCCAGCGCGGCCGTGGGCACCTCATCACGGCCCTTATTATGCCATTCGCCATCGGGCGTCCGGCTCCACAGGCCATAATCCATCGCCGCCGCGACGATCGCGACCGGCTCGTCGCTATCGACTACAGGGATTGCGCCTGCCGCGCGCAGCGACGTCGTCACCGGCGCGCCATCGGCATCATAGCCAGCGACGGACTTGATCATCGGCAGTCGCTTGACCGCATCCAGATCATCCGCGCCAACGCCATAGACCAGCGCAGTCTGGCGCGCGCGCTGGGCGAACCAGATGCCATGAGCGCTGGCTGGGACGGTGAAGGCGATCAGGGTGGCGCCAGTAACGGCAGCAGTCATTAAATGAGCGAAACGCATAGGGAAGTTCCTCGACTAAGGGGGCCAATTCCTGGGTCGAGGCTATGATCACTGCACGAACGAAAATTCCGAATACGTCATATAGGCGACGCGAAAATGTCAAAAAGAGAGGGCCGGAGGAGCGATCTGCTTCTCCGGCCCTTTTGTCGCCCCTTCAGCGTAAAATGTCAGGCGTCGGCAAATTCCACCGCATTGACGATATGCGCCTGGGTATATTCCAGCAGCCCCGCTTCGCCCAGCTCTGCGCCCAGCCCGGACTGTTTCACACCCCGGAACGGGATATTGGCGTCGATCGCCAGATGCTGGTTGACCCACACGGTGCCGCTGTCGATCTTCATCGCGACCGCCGTAGCGCGGGCAATATCCTTGCCCCACACGGTGCCACCCAGCCCATAATCACTGTCATTGGCGCGGGCGATGACATCATCGATATCGTCATATTTCAGCACCGGCAGCACCGGGCCGAACTGCTCTTCACGCACCAGCGGCGCATCATCGTCCAGATCGCGCACGATCGTGGGCGCAATGAAATAGCCCGCCCGGTCGAGCGGCGCGCCACCGGTCATCACCGTGCCGCGCGTGCGCGCATCCTCGATCAGCGCATTGACCTTGTCGAACTGCATCTTGTTCTGCACCGGGCCGATCGTCGTTCCCTGCTTGGCCCCGTCATCGACGATCGCCTCATTGGCCAGCTTGGCCAGCTCATCGCAAAATTCGTCATACATCGGGGTGGGCACATAGGCGCGCTTGATGGCGACGCAAATCTGCCCGGCATTGGTCATTGCCCCCTGATAGACCTTCTTCGCCGCCTGCTTGGCATCGACATCGTCCATCACGATCGCTGCGTCATTGCCGCCCAGCTCCAGCGTCACCCGCTTCACCGTGCCGGCTGACGATGCCATCACCTTCTTGCCGGTCGCGGTCGATCCGGTGAAGGCGACCTTGGCAATGTCGGGATGGCCCGTGATCAACGCGCCCAGCTCATTCTGGTCACACAGGATGTTGAACACGCCCGGCGGCAGGATCGCCTGCGCCAGTTCGCCGAATAACAAAGTGGTCAGCGGCGTCGTCGGCGCGGGCTTGGCGATCATCGTGTTGCCGGTGACCAGTGCCGGACCCAGCTTGTTCATCAGCAGGATCAGCGGGAAATTCCATGGCGTGATCGACGCCACCACGCCCAGCGGGGTGCGATGCTCGATGACGCGATTGCCGCCTTCATCCTTCAATATCTTGGGTTCGATCCGCATCGCGGCAAAACCGCGCAGTGTGAACACGCTGCCCATAATCTCATAGGCGGCCTGATCCAGCGGCTTGCCCTGCTCAGCGGTCAGCAGGCTGGCAAATTCTCCGATGCGCGCCTCCAGCGCGTCCGCGAGCTTGTTGACCAGCGCGGCCCGTTCATCGGCCGACAGCGCCGACCAAGCAGGCAGCGCACGCTTGGCGGCCGCCACGGCGCGCTCCAGCAGCGCCTCGTCGGCCTTGGGCGCGGATGCAAAGGCGGCGCCCGTCGCCGGGTTCACCACATCGAACGTGCTGACGCCCGGTACAAGTTCGCCGTCGATCAAAAGGCGGTATTCATGATCCATTGTCGCTCTCCTTGACTGCTGGTCCTGATTCGGAACGGCTTTGGCTATCGCTTTGTGCGACGCGAGCCTGTAGCATGTATTTGTGCGCCTGTGATACAATTTTGGCAAGGAGATAAAGGCAGCGATGAAACAGGGGGCGGATCTTCGCGGGCTGATCGGTTATCAGGTCCAGCGTGCACATCTGGTGATCGACACGGACGCGCGCGCCGCGATGGCGGCGCATGACCTGTCGCCCGCCAAGCTGACGGCGCTCATCCTGATCCGGGACAATCCGGGCTGCGACCAGACCGCCCTGGGCCGGGCGCTCAGCATCAATCGGTCCAGCGCCATGAAGCTAGTCAACATTCTGGCAGAGCGCGGCCTGGTCGAACGGCGGCCCGGCCGTGATTTGCGCACTAACGCCCTGTGGCTGACGCCCGATGGCGAAGCGCAGGTGCCGGTCATGGTGGATGCGCTGCGTACATCGGACGCCAGAATGACGGCGCGACTGAGTGCGGAGGAAGTCCGCACGTTGAATGGCCTGCTCCGCAAACTCGGCCCGGCGACACGCGCTGCCAGCGCGGACTAAAGGACGGGCATACGTAAAAGCGGTTGCGTAAATTGTATCACAGGCGCACAATGTCCGCATGATAGAGCGGCTGATTCGACCCGCTCCCATGACCTGATTTCTGGGGAGAGATACGCTTGACCGACATGATCGACCTCGACCGGCCTGCATCGCCAACGGCCGCGCCGTCGCTCGACCGGTTACTGCGGCCCGGTTCCGTCGCGATCGTTGGCGCGTCGGACAAGCCTGGCGCGCTGGGCGCATCGGTGCTGGCCAATCTCGTGCGGCAGGGTTTTGCCGGGGCCATCCATCTGGTCAATCCCAGGCGCGCCGACATTGGCGGCCGCCCCTGCGTCGCCTCGGTCGATGACCTGCCCGAAGGCGTCGATGTTGCCGTCCTCGCCATCCCTCGCGTGGGCGTACTGGATACGATGCGCGGTCTGGCCCGTCGCAAGGTCGGCGCCGCGGTGATCTTTTCGGCTGGCTTTGCCGAAGATGGCCCGCAGGGTCTGGCCGACCAGCAGGAAATCGCCCGCATCGCCCGCGACGCCGGGATGGTGGTCGAAGGACCCAACTGCCTGGGCCTCGTCAATTTCCGCGACAATGTTTCGCTGACCTTCATCGAAATGCCGGAGGCAAAGGCGCAGGGCGACCGGCGCGTCGGCATCGTCTCGCAATCGGGCGCCATGGCTGCGGTGCTGGCAACGACGATGATCCATCGCGACGTGCCCTTGAGCTGCTACATCTCCACCGGCAATGAAGCGGCCAGCGGGATCGAGGATTATCTCACCCATCTGGTCGATGAACCCGAAACCGCCGTCATCGCCATGATTGCCGAGCATGTCCGCGATCCCGCCCGCTTCCTTGCCGCCGCCCGCGCCGCCCGCGCGGCAGGCAAGCAGGTCGTGCTGCTCCACCCCGGCCGCAGCGCGGCGGGCGCGGCCAGCGCGGCGACCCATACCGGCGCGATGGCTGGCGATCACGCGGTCATGGCCGTCCATGTCGAACGGGCGGGCGTCATCCTGGTCGACTCGCTCGAAGAACTGGGCGACGTCGCGGAAATGCTGACCCGCAATGCATCGATCGGCGCGGGCGGTACCGGCGTCATCGCCGAATCCGGCGCGTTCAAGGCGATGATGCTCGACCTGTCCGAAGCCGTGGCACTCGACCTGCCGACCCTGACCGACGCCGACAGCCCGGCACTGCGTGCAGCGCTGCCCGATTTCGTCCCGGTCACCAACCCGCTTGATGTCACCGCGCAGGGGCTGGTCGATCCCGGCCTCTATGGCCGTACCCTCGCCGCATTGGTCGATGATCCGCGTATCGCTACGATCCTGCTGACCCTGATCCAGACCGACACCGGCACTTCCCACATCAAATTCGCCGCCGTGCTGGACGCCCTCGCCAGCCTGCGCCCCGATAAGCCGATCATCGTCGGCGGCGTCGATGAAGGCGGCGCGGTGTTCGCCGACGACCTTGCCGCCCTGCGTCAGGCAGGCGTCACCTATCTGCCCACCGCCGAACGCGCCGTGCGGGCGCTGGCGCGGATCAGCGCGGCTGCCGCGCGTGATTTCACGACGGCCCCGCTGGACGCCGACCCGGTCGCCGACCTCGCGCAGGTCGGTCATTCAATCCCCGAATATCGGTCCAAGGCGATCATGGCCGACCATGGCATTGCCTTCCCCCGTTTCGCCATGGCGCACAGCGTGGACGAAGCCATCGCCGCTGCCGAGACGCTGGGCTATCCCGTTGTTCTGAAAGCTCAATCACCCGACTTGCCGCACAAGAGCGACGCGGGCGGCGTCATCATCAACCTCAAGAACCGCGAAGAACTGGCAGAGGGCTGGGACCGTCTTGCCGCCAATATCGCCGCCTCGCGCCCCGGCCTCGTGCTGGACGGCGTGCTGGTGGAAGGAATGGCGGACAAGGGTGTCGAACTCATTGTCGGCGCGCGCAACGATCCGCACTGGGGTGCGACCATATTGGTCGGCTTCGGTGGCGTCGCGGCAGAACTGCTGCACGACGTCTGCCTGCTCCCCGCCGACCTGCCGCGCGACGCCATCATCGCGCGCATCCGCACGCTGCGCATGGCCCCGCTGCTCGACGGCTTTCGTGGCGCGCCGGTCATGGACATCGGCGCGGTCGCCGACGTGGTCCAGCGCCTCGGCCGCATGGTCGCCGCCACCCCGGCCATCCGCGAGGTCGATCTCAATCCGGTGATCGTCTATCCGGAGGGGCAGGGCGCACTGGCGCTCGACGCTCTCATTTCCCTGTGAAAGAACTGGCTGTTCCCGCGCAGGCGGGAACCCAGTCCTGACCTCTGAACTGGACTCCCGCCTGCGCGGGAGCACAGCGCGGATTATGTCAGCGCGTAATAGCGCAGCACATTGCCGTCCGCCCGCCGCTCGCCTACGCCGATGAACACATGTTTGGTCAGCCAGTCATGCTTGCCCACCGGACATTCAAAGGTCGGATTGCCGCGCAGATAATAGTCCTGCTGTTCCACTGGCTGTCCTTCGCCAAAGGCCCAGTCACGCAGTTTCGCCATCGTGTCGGGCTTGCGACCCCAAAGGAAGCCGCGATTGTTGAGCAGGATCAGCGTGCCATCCTCCTCTTCCAGCATATAGCGCGCGTCCAACACCGCGACATCGTCGGGCCGGAAATAGGCATAGTCGCCGCCCGATCCCGGCACCGCCTTGCCCTTTAGCCTTGGCCCCTCGAACGTGCCGCAATCGACATAGACAGCGCTGCGACTGCCCCCCATCGGCGTGTTTACGATGGTCTGCATGCGCGGAAATTGCAGCCGTACCTCCATCACAAATTCCAGTCGCGGATTATCCAGCGTCGAAAACCTATCCATTATCCAAGCTCCAATGTGCCGCCATCTACAAACAAGTTTGCCGCCGTGATAAAACTCGCCTCGTCCGACGCCAGGAACAGCACCGCGCGCGCGACCTCCTCCGCCCGGCCCATCCGTTTCATCGGTACGGCATTGATCATGACCTCACGCATCGCTTCGACATCGGCCTCGCTCATCCCCGGATTGCGATGCAGCAGCGGCGTCTCGATCGGGCCGGGGCTGACCATGTTGACCCGGATACCCTCGCCTACCAACTCGCCAGCAATCACCTTCATCGCGGCATATAGTCCGCCCTTGGCTGCCGCATAGGCCGTGTTGCCTGGCACGAAGGCATGGCCACCAATCGAGCCGGTCGCGACGATCGACCCGCCCCGGCTCATCAGTTTCAGCGCCTTCTGGATTGTGAATATGCACCCGCGCAGATTGACGCCATCGACATGGTCCCAGTCATCCGGCGTCAGATCGCGGAAGGACGCGAAACCGCCGACGCCTGCATTGACGAACAAAGTGTCGATCCGCCCGTCCTGCGCGGCAATGTCGGCTATCACCGCGTCCATCGCATCCAGATCGGCAATGTCCGCGCGATAGCCTTTTGCGCCAGGAATCGCCGCCACCGCCGCGTCGATCGTCGCCTGATCGCGGCCCGTCAACCGCACGATCGCGCCTTCAGCGGCAAAGGCCTGCGCACTGGCAAGGCCAATCCCGCTATTGCCGCCGACGACCAATATTATCTTATCGCTGAACCGCATGTCTCGCTCCGTCAAAAGGGGGAATTGGGATTGGGGCTGTCGGTCGGCACGTCCTGCACCACGTCCCAATGTTCAGCGATCCGCCCGTTTTCGACACGGAAAATGTCGATCACTGCAAAGCCCGGATCGTCCGGCCACCGCCGCACATGATAATGGACAATGACATGATCATCCTCGACAAAGCAGCGCTTGATGTCATGCACCGCGTCCGGGGTCTGCCCACGCACCTGCCGCAAAAATGCTTTGAGCGGCTCCATCCCGGTGTCGACCCACTGGTTATGCTGGATATAATCGGGGGCCAGATAGCGGTCCACAGCGTCGGCATCCATGGGTTTGAGCACATGGTCGAACATCGCCATGACCAGCTTTAGATTGCGCTCTTCTTGCTCGGTGCGGGCCATATCATCCTCATTCCGTCTTTTTCGCTGGCGTTCGATCGCGCCTTGCCGTTACGATAACGATCGTTATTAATAAGGGCAAGCGGGCAGGGAAAAATTTGCTGCCTGCAAGATGGGAGAGGCCAATATGAACCGCGCCGATTACGAGCGTTATGCGCACGCCTTCAACAATCGCGACTATGACGCAGTGTTCGATTTCTATGCGCCGGGCGCGACGATCCAGTTCTTCGGGGTCGACCTTGGCACGCGCGATGCGTTCAAACGCTTCTACAGCTTCCTCCACGCCCATGTCGTCGAGACGCTGACGATCGAGCGCTTCGCCGCCAGCGATGAACTGGTCGCGCTGGAAGGGATCATCCGGGTCGAGGCGACCAGCGATCTGACCGCTGAGGCATTGCGCGAACAGGGGCTGGACCAGTTCGCCCCGATCAAGAAAGGCGAGGTGCAGGAGATGCGCCAATATATCCATTATCATGTCGCGAACGGCCGCTTCACCAGCGTCGGCTGCGCGATCATTCCCGCATGAGAGTTTGTCTCGAAATGCGCGAAAGAGCGCATTTCGGTTGCGGATGCGCCAGAGGCGCATTTCAAGACAGACTCCGAGCGCGTCTTTCCCCATGCCCGGCTTGACTTGAGGCCCGGCAGATGTCCTATCGGAAAGCCATGTCGAACAGCCCTGCGCCCAAAAGCCCGATCGCACCGCGCAAGTCGCTTCGGTCCCGTGCTGACGAAGTCAGCCAGTCCGATACGCTGCACCGCATCCTGCGGCTGGCCAATAAATTGATGGCGCCCTTCTCCACCTATCTGGAGCATCGCTACAAGATCAGCCTCAATGAATTTCGACTGCTGATGCTGATCGGCCGCTTCCCCAATTCCGCCAGCCACGAACTGGCGGAAATGACGGGGGTGAACCCGATGAGCGTCTCCCGCGCCGTTGCCGCCCTGCAAAAACATGGCCGCATCACGGTGGAACGCGACGCCAGCAACAAGCGGCGCAAAACGCTGGTTCTGACCGATGAGGGCCAGCGCCTCTATCGGTTGATGCGCCCCCAGACCGACAAGGTCGCCGACTATCTGGTGTCGGGGCTGGAAGCGGCGCAGGTCGATACGCTCAACCATTTCCTCGACACGCTGGTCGACACGCTCGAAGCCAGGGACGAAGCCGGCAACAGCCGCTTCCTCGAATCTACCCGCCCGGACGAAGCGGACGAGACGATGACACCATAATCCGTTCGTTTCGATCGAAGT
>NZ_CAVK010000262.1 GCF_000382885.1 Sphingobium indicum BiD32 | reverse complement strand
AGATGTGTATAAGAGACAGCGTGTGGACCCAGTCTCTTGCATCATCGAAGCAACAAACTGGTCCTTGCGGGCCTCCAAGGCCGATGCCGCCCGCAGCAGAACCATGCGACGAGTGTTGGGATCCAGCGCTGCCCAGACCTTTTGACCTTCGGCAGCCCTATTGCCTAAGTTCGGAATGTCAGCGGCCTGCATAGCCTCAGCCGAGGATGCTACTTCGCCAGTGAGTGGATTGATTCGTTCAAACCGCATGTTTCCACCTCTTTAGTGGTAAATAGAAGATCAATGGAGAAAGCAGGCCGTCCCTACGAATCAGAAATTAAATCTAGCTCGAATTCCGTAAGTCCGAGGAGCTTCAAGTGTAACTACAGGAAGACCGACGATTGGTTGTACAAACGAGGTCGCCTTTAACGTCTCGTTCTCGATATTATCGATATACACAGCAACAGAGTAGCGGTTTTCAGGGCCGCGCCATGTCAAACTCGCATTCGACATCATATATCCTTGCTGAGCGAGATCGTCCAGCGGGTAGGCGTCGTTATAGGCTGTCAGTCGTTCGTTTTCGGGACCAAAGAACCATTCGTTCCCGACGATCGCGGAAAATTCCGTGAGTGCTGCGCGCATTGACGCCTCAGTCACGCCGTTAGGCAATATCATGGTCATACTCCCGGAACCCAAGTCGTGTGAAAGGCGCTCCTGAGACGAATCGGCAATCGGGCCGTTGCAAGCGGCCCCTCGGAGATGGCGCGCGCGTCGAAGATCAGCAGATCGGAACGGTTTTGGTCATGTCGATCGGCGATATTGATATACCAACCTTCATCTTCGCCAGGCCCGCGCGGGATGAACGCGCCCTCCTGGAAGCTAGTCTCGTCAGTCCCGTGATAGGTTTGGACTTCGCCGGTCGTCAGATCGATTTTGCCGATCATGTTAGCGCCCATGTAGGTAGGGCCGGCCATCAATATCCGCCTCTCCGGATCCACCATTGAGATATAGGCGTAGCGATAATCCCGACCGACGCATCGCGGATCGATGAGCGGCAGCTCACCGCCATATGGGGCCAAACTCTTCGATGAGAATCCTCCATCGACGGCGTTCGACGTCATGTCGAAAGACCAACGCGTGGGATAGGGGAC